>NZ_JBDJMB010000002.1:0-389963 GCF_039673645.1 Stenotrophomonas sp. TWI700
CCTGCAGGCGCCTTCACAAGATACCTGCGCATACTGTCAAAGAACTTGGGAGTCGGCCTCAGCGCCTTCCTCCGTGTGCCCCGACGTTTCCGTCGTTGCGAGCCGCCCATTATAGACCGGCTTATCTGCTTCGTCAACACCTTTTTTCAAGGCCGCTTCACCGTAGTGAACCGTTGTTGCCGATGCCGCTTCGTCGTTTGCCCCGAAAGGCTTTCGTCGTTGCGAGCCGCCTATTATGTCAGGCTTTTCGTTTCCGTCAACACCTTCTTTCGAAGTAGTTGAAGTCCTGTTCCTTCGCGGTTGCCGCCTTGCGGTGGCCCCTGCGTCGGGGGAGGGAAAGTATGTCCCTATCGGGGCCGTTTGTGAAGGGGGTACGTGACATTTTTTCACGTTGCCGCCCTCCCATTCATGCTGAAAGGGGTCCGGATCGCCCGAACCCCTTGTGCCACTTAGGCGGCGACCAGCAGCACGCGAGCAAAGGTGCGCTTGCCGACCTGCAGCAGGCCCTCGAAACCAGGCACGAACACCTGCTGGGCGTCGTCCACCACCTCGCCGTCCACCTTCACCGCACGCTCTTTGAGCTTGCGCGAGGCCTCGGAGTTGCTCGGGGTGAGGCCGGCAGCGGTCAGCAGTGCACCAATACGCAGGCCCTCGGCCGGAATGACCACTTCCTGCAGCGGCAGCAGGGTCACATCGCCCTGCCCGGTGACGGCGGCGTTCCAGCCGGCAATGGCCTGCTCGGCCGCAGCGGCGTCATGGAAGCGCGTGGTCAGCTCACGGGCCAGGCGCAGCTTCACCTCGCGCGGGTTCAAGCCGCCGGCCTCGACCTGCTCGCGCAGGGCCTTGGCTTCGGCCTGGCTGATATCAAAGGAGAGCAGCTCGATCCAGCGCCACATCAGGTCGTCGCCGATCTTCATGGTCTTGGTGACGATGTCGATGGCCGGTTCGCTGATACCAATATAGTTGTTGAGCGACTTGGACATCTTGGCCACGCCATCCAGGCCTTCCAGCAGCGGCATGGTCAGCACGATCTGCGGCTTCTGCCCGTAGTGCTCCTGCAGGCCACGGCCCATCAGCAGGTTGAACTTCTGGTCGGTGCCGCCGAGTTCGACGTCCGCTTCCAGCGCGACCGAGTCATAGCCCTGCACCAGCGGGTACAGGAACTCATGCAGCGCGATGGACTGCTGGGCGGCATAGCGCTTGGCGAAATCGTCGCGCTCGAGCATGCGCGCCACGGTGTGCTGGCCGGCGAGGCGGATCATGTCGGCCGCGGCCATCTTGCCGAACCACTCCGAGTTGAAGCGCACTTCGGTCTTCTCGCGATCCAGCACCTTGAAGACCTGGTCTTCATAGGTACGCGCGTTGGCCAGCACATCTTCCTTGGTGAGCGGCTTGCGGGTGACGTTCTTGCCCGAGGGGTCGCCGATCATCCCGGTGAAGTCGCCGATCAGGAAGATCACCTGGTGGCCGAGGTCCTGGAACTGGCGCAGCTTGTTCAGCAGCACGGTATGGCCCAGGTGCAGGTCCGGGGCGGTGGGGTCGAAGCCGGCCTTGACCCGCAGCGGGCGGCCGCTTTCCAGACGCTGGCGCAGCTCGTCGGATTTGAGGATTTCATCGGCGCCCCGCCCGATCAGGGCGATGGCTTCTTCAATCGAGGACACGTGACAACTCCCGGCAATGCCTTATTTATATGAATGACGTTAAGTACAAGTTAACCGCAGGTGCTTCACAAAAGCCAATAGGCACAAGGGTTTGACGCGGTATTTATACCTGTCTATGTTACCGACGTTTGGGCCCGCGCTCCCGGGCCAGCCAGGAACAGACCGACGATGCTCAATTCCGATCAAGGCCGCGCGCGCAAGCAGCGCTTCAAGGAACGTCTCCACGTCCTCCACGACACCGCCCTCCATCGGAAGCTCAAACAGCATCTTCCCGCGGCCTTCAACCAGCGCTGGACCCGCCGCCACTGGATGCACGCCAGCCTGTTCGCCACCATCGGCGCCCTGGTGGCCACGATCGTCCCCGGCTTCTCGCACACCATCGACTCGCCCTACTCGGTCAGCCATTCGACCCTGGCGCTGCCGTTGCCGCCGCTGTCGCTGGAACGCCAGCAGCAGACCCCGGGCGACAGCTGGCAGGTGCTGCGCGTGCAGCGCGGCCAGACCCTGAGCAATCTGTTCGACCAGGCCGGCATCCCGGCCACGGTGATGCACCAGGTGCTGGAGCACCCGGGCGTGCGCGAATCGCTGACCAAGCTGCGCCCCGGCGCGGAGATCGCCTTCGACCTGCCGCTGTCCGGTGAGTTGCGCACGATCCGCTTCGACCGCGATGCCGACAACCGCGTGGAGCTGTCCCTGGCCGGCGACAAGATCACCGAAACGGTGAGCAAGCGCGAGAGCTCGACCCGCCGCGTGGTCGCCAGTGGCGAGATCACCAGCTCGCTGTATGCCGCCGCGCGCAAGGCGGGCCTGTCGCCCTCGGCGATCGCGACGATGACCGACGAGATCTTCAAGTACGACATCGACTTCTCCAAGGACCTGCAGCCGGGCGACCGCTTCAGCGTGGTGATGGATGAAACCTGGCGCGAAGGCGAGAAGGTGGACACCAGCAAGATCCTCGCGGCGACCTTCAGCTCGGGCGGCAAGACCTACAGCGGCTTCCGCTTCGACCGCAACGGCAAGTCGGAGTATTTCGATGCCAGCGGCCGGCCGCTGAAGAAGAGCTTCATCCGCATGCCGATCCAGTTCGCGCGCCTGAGCTCGACCTTCGGCGCGCGCAAGCACCCGGTGCTGGGCAAGATGCGCATGCACAAGGGCGTGGACTACGCCGCGCGCACCGGCACCCCGATCATGGCCGCCGGCGATGCCCGCGTGCAGTTCGCCGGGACCCAGCGCGGCTACGGCAACGTGGTGATCCTGGACCACGGCCGCGGCCACACCACCCTGTACGGGCACATGTCGCGGTTCGGCAAGATCAAGACCGGCCAGCGCGTGGCGCAGGGCACGGTGATCGGCTACGTCGGCTCGACCGGCCTGGCCACCGGCCCACACCTGCACTACGAATTCCGCGTCAACGGCGTGCACCGCAACCCGCTGTCGGTGACGATGCCGCCGCCGGAGCCGCTGCAGGGCGCCGAGCTGGCCGCCTTCCGTGCGCAGACCGCCCCGGCGCTGGCGCGCATCCAGGGCATGGAGAAGCTGATCTACGCCGATGCCAGCCCGGCACCGGAGGCCAAGGCCGCCGATACCGCCACCGCGAAGGCCGGCAAGCCGGTCAAGTCCAATCGCGGCTGATCGCATTGATTGACGGCGGCAACGGGTTGCGCGGAAGCTGCACGCAACCCGTTGGACCGCCTGGCCATGACCTCTGCTGTTGATCCCACTACCCCGCTCTACCTGGGCCTGATGTCCGGCACCAGCGCCGACGGCATCGATGCCGCGCTGGTGCAGTTCCCCGCCGAGGGCGGCTGCCGCTTTGTCGAAGGCCTGACCCACGACTGGGATCCGGCGATCCGCGCCGAGCTGATCGCGCTAGGAGAGGGCGGCACCATCACCTCATTGGACGCGCTCGGCCGGCTCGATGCCCAGGTCGGGATCACCTTCGCCGCGGCCGCCAACCGCCTGCTGGACAGCGCGCGGGTCGACCGTACCCGGGTGCACGCGATCGGCTCGCATGGGCAGACCGTGCGCCACCGGCCGCTGGCCGATCCCGCCTTCACGATGCAGATCGGCGACGCCAACCGCATCGCCGAACTCACCGGCATCACCACCGTGGCCGATTTCCGCCGCCGCGATGTGGCCGCCGGCGGGCATGGCGCGCCGCTGATGCCGGCCTTCCACCTGGCGATGCTGGGCGACAGCGATGAAGACCGTGCCGTGCTCAACCTGGGCGGCATCGGCAATCTCACCCTGATCCCGCGCGACGGGACACCGCGCGGCTTCGATACCGGCCCGGCCAATGCGCTGATGGATGCCTGGTGCCAGCGCCATCGCGGCGCACCGTTCGATGCGGATGGCGCGTTCGCCGCCAGTGGCCAGGTCGATGCGGCGCTGCTGGCCCGCTGGCTGGCCGATCCCTGGTTCGCGCTGCCACCGCCGAAGAGCACCGGGCGCGAGCAGTTCCACCTGGACTGGGCGCAGGCGCAGCTGGGCGAGGGGCAGGTCTCCGGCGCGGACGTGCAGGCGACCCTGCTGGAGCTGACCGCCGCGACGGTGGCCGATGCACTGCTGGCGCATCTGCCGGGCGCGACGCGGGTACTGGTCTGCGGCGGTGGCGTGCGCAATCCGCAGCTGCTGCGGCGCCTGCGTGCGCGGCTGCCGGGCGTGGTGATCGAATCCAGCGCGGTGCACGGGCTGGATCCGGATTACCTGGAGGCGATGGGATTCGCGTGGCTCGCGCAGCGCACCCTGGCCGGATTGCCGGGCAACCTGCCGAGCGTGAGTGGCGCGCGGGGACCGCGCATTCTCGGGGCGATCCACCCGGCCTGAGGGGCCACGGCGGCGGGCGCTGCCCGGCGGCTGTGCTCGCCGATGCGCCGGTCGGTGCTTGCCGCCGTTACAGCCCCTGCGCGTCCGGCAACGCCTGCAGGGCCGCGATGGCAGCGGCCAGCGCGTCGACCTCGGGATCGTGGAAGCCGCTGCGGACCTCCAGTTCGCTGGCGAACAGGCCCTGTTCCAGCAGCGCCATGCAGGTGTCCTCGCGGGTCCAGCCGCGGGCGACCGCGATCCGGCGGATACGTTCCAGCAACAGCGGGTCCACATCCCGCAGCAGTAGATCAGCCATCGTTCTCCCCGTTGGCGTGATGCCGTCCCCACGGCACAACGAGATAGATCATGGCGCAGTGGGGGGCGGCCGGCAACGGAGCCTCAGATTGCCGGGGTGCGTCGGCGTTGCTGCCGAATCAACAACGCACACAGAATCACTACGGGGATGCCGATCAACGCGGTGCCGGTGAAGAACAGCGCATACCCCTCCAGGAGGGTGCGGCCCTGAGCCAGCGATTGCACCGCCCAGCCGGAGAGTCCCTTCAATGCCTTGCCCGGCATTGCGTAGAACGAACTCAACAAGGCGTACTGGGTGGCGGTGTAACCGATGCTGGTCAAGCTGGACATGTAGGCAATCAACGCCGTGCCGGCGAAGCCGCCGGAGATGTTGTCGATGGCCATGGCGATGGCGAAGCTGGTCGGGTCCGGGCCGACATAGGCCAGCCACGCGAAAGCGAGGTTGGAGGCCGGGCCTAGCACCGCGCCGACCAGCAAGGTGGCGAGTACGCCCCAGCGCACCGATACCAGGCCGGCAGCGGCAATGCCGATGAAGGTGGCCACAAGCCCGACCGAGCCGCGCACCGCGCCCACAGTCTCCTCGGCCAGCCCCAGGTCCACGTAGAACGGGTTGGCCATCGGGCCCATGATGAAGTCAGCCATGCGGTAGATGCTGATGGCCAGCAGGATCAGGATCGCGCCACTGCGGTGTTCGCGCAGGAAGGCCACGAACGGGCCAACCAGTGCGTCGAACAGGCCGCGCGGCGTCCACAACGCAGCCGCTTGGGTCTGCACCGCCAGCTGCGCGCGCACCGGCTCTCTTGCCATCACCACGGCTACGACACCCAATGCCATCAGCCCGGCCATGATTTCATAGGAAATCTGCCAGCCAACGCGGGCCGCGATCAGCAGGATCAGCGCATCGGTAACCAGCAACGCGGTGCGATAGCCCAGCGCTGCCGAGGAGGTCAGCAGCCCGAGCTGTTCGCTGTTCTCGGCAATCTCGATGCGCCAGGCATCGATGACGATGTCCTGCGTTGCGGACGCAAACGCCACCACGGTGGCCATGACCCCGAACACCACCAAGTGTTCCCAGGCGACGCCAAGGAAGATGAAGTGACCGCCCTTGGGCTGGACCAGCGCCATACCCACCAGCGCCACGGCCACCACCAGCTGGGACAGCAGCATCCAGCCACGGCGGCGGCCGAAACGCCCCAGCAGCGGGGCGTTGACCTTGTCCACCAGCGGCGCCCACAGGAACTTCATCGAGTAGGCCAGGCCAACCCACGACAGGAAACCGATGGTGGTGAGCTCGATGCCTTCCTTGCGCATCCAGAAGCCGAGCGTGTTGCCGACCAGGTAGATCGGCAGGCCGGAGCTGAAGCCCAGCAGCAGCATAGCCAGCACCTTGCGCTGGCGCAGGTTGGCCAGCACCCGTTGCCAGGGACGGCGCGGTTTGGCGACCGCCTCGGTCATGGGGCGTAGTCCACCGTGAACGGGGCATGGTCGGAGAAGCGCTCATCGCGGTAGACCGAGCAGCTGCGCAGGCGGTCGCGCAGGCCGGGGCTGACGAACTGGTAGTCGATGCGCCAGCCCACGTTGTTGGCGCGGGCCTGGCCGCGGTTGCTCCACCAGGTGTAGTCCTCGCCCTGCGGGTGCAGCAGGCGGTAGGCATCGGTCCAGCCCTGGCCGGCCGCGAGGTCCAGCGCCTGATCGGCGTCCACGCACTGGCCGTTGAGCCAGTCGCGCTCGGGCGGCAGGCAGCCGGAGTTCTTCTGGTTGGATTTCCAGTTCTTGATGTCCAGCGCGGAGCGCACGATGTTCCAGTCGCCGCACAGCACGTAGTCGCGGCCGCTGGCCAGCCAGCCGGCCAGGATCGGGCGCAGCCATTCCATCACTTCGTACTTGAAGCCCTGGCGCAGGTCGCCGGAACTGCCCGAGGGGATATAGAAGGAGACCACGCTGAGATTGCCGTAGCGGGCCTCGATGTAGCGGCCTTCATCGTCGAACGGGGCCCAGCCCAGCGAGGTGATCACCTGGTCCGGCTCGCGCTTGCTGTAGATCGCCACGCCGCTGTAGCCCTTCTTGGTGATGGCGTCGCGGTAGAAGCAGTGGTGGCCGTCCGGGCGGAACATCGGGTCGGTCAGCTGGTCTTCCTGGGCCTTGGTTTCCTGGATGCACAGGACGTCGGCGTCCTGGGCGCGGAACCACTCGAGGAAGCCCTTGGTGGCGGCGGAACGGATGCCATTGGCGTTGAAACTGATGATGCGCATGCTGACCCGGGTCTGGAACGATACCGGCAAGAGCATACCGTTTCGGCCCTTGCAGGGGCTGGCTGGAAACGGACGCGGGTGGCCTGCCCCGGCGCGCCCCGGGATCGTCTCGCCACCCAGTGCGACACCGGGCCGCAGGGGCCGGCGAGCCGAAAAATGCAGACATGCATTAGGATTTGCGCTCCAAATGAATTGAATTGAGTCTTGATGAGCGACCATCGCCACCGTTTCCTGCAACTGGCCCTGACCGCCGATGCCCTGCGTTTCGGCCAGTTCACCCTGAAGTCCGGCCGTCTGAGCCCCTATTTCTTCAATGCCGGCCGGTTCGATTCCGGCGCGCGCATGTCCCAGCTGGCGGCCTGCTACGCCGATGCCGTGGAAGCCACCGGGCTGAAGTTCGACGTCGTGTTCGGCCCGGCCTACAAGGGCATCCCGCTGGCCACCGCGACCGCCTGTGAATTCGCCCAGCGCGGCCGCGACCTGCCGCTGTCGTTCAACCGCAAGGAAGCCAAGGACCATGGCGAAGGCGGCAACCTGATCGGCGCCGACATGAACGGCAAGCGCGTGCTCATCGTCGACGACGTGATCACCGCCGGCACCGCGATCCGCGAAGCGCTGGCGATCATCAAGGGCGCTGGCGGCACCCCGGCCGGCATCGTGGTGGCGCTGGACCGCCAGGAGATCGCTTCGGAGACCGACCCCCGTTCCGCCGCGCAGGCCGTGGCCGAAGAAGCCGGGATTCCGGTGGTCGCGGTGGCCACGCTGGCCGACCTGCTTGATTTTGCCTCCGGAAATCCGGAACTTGTGGGCTACCGGCAGCCGCTGGAGGACTATCGTTCCCGCTACGGCAGCCGTCCTACGCGTTGAGAGCAGGGGGCTTTCATGTCCAGGTTTGCCACGTTCACCGTTGTCGGCCTGCTGCTGGCCGTGCCGCTGTTGCCTGCCCACGCGCAGAAGCGCACGGCTGACGCGACGCCGAAAAAGCTGTACTGCTGGAACAAGGGCAGCGAGCGGATCTGCAGTGATGCCCTGCCCCAGGAGGCGGTGAACAACGCACGCGAGGAGTTCAACCTGCGCAGCGGCATGCGCAGTGGCGAAGTGCAGCGCGCGTTGACCGACGAGGAACGCGCCGATGTCGCGGCGCAGGCTGCGCAGCAGCGCCTGGACCTGGCCGCCGAGCAGACCCGCCAGCGCACCGAGCAGGCGATGCTGGCGACGTACGAGAGCGAGGACGACCTGCGCCGGGTGTTCGCCGAGCGCAGCGGGATCCTGGACAACAACATCCACACCGCCAGTTACAACGTGGCCAGCGTGCGCGATGCGCTGGTCACGCTGCTGGCCGGCGCGGGCAACCGCGAACTGGATGGGCAGCCGGTGTCGGAGAAGCAGGCCGAGCGCATCCGCGCGCGGCACGCCGAGCTGGTGACGCAGCGGCGCATGCAGGCCTCGTTCGAGCAGCAGCGCCGCGCACTGGACGTGGAGATCGAGGGCACGCTGCAGCGTTATCGGTTGCTGAAGGGCGTGGGCACCGATCCGCGCGGGTAATGGCGGCTGTGCGATGGCGTTGAAGCGAAGGCGGCCTTTGGGCCGCCTTTTTTGTTGTTGTCCTCGCGGCAAGTGTGAAGCGCTCTGGACGTTCTCAAGTGCGGCGGTCGATGGGTCGGGCGCTGGGCCGCTATGCCCTTGTCGGCGAATGTCCCCCGGTGCCGGCCTGCGGCCGTCCCCTCCTCCTTGATTTCGCCCACAAGGGCATAGCACCCCGCGTATCCAGACCACTGGCGCCCCTGAAAACCCTGGGTTGCAGCACGCGCACCACACGCGAGCCCTGTAGCGGTGGGTAGGCTCCTGGGCAAAATCAAGGAGGAGGCCGTCGCCGCCAGGCGGCGGCCGGGGGACATTTGCCGAGGGGCCTGCCCACCGCTGCGGGGCCCTCACGCTCGCGACAAACCTGAGCGGAGACGCCACCGGATCCACCCTCCGGCGGAGTTCCCAGGCCAGACGTACACGGCCGTGCGCATCTGCATTGCCGTGGAATGAGGCGCTCCGATCCATGAGGCGAAGCACCTTTTTATGCACTTTTTACGCGGGGCGCCGGTTTGGGGCGTGGAGCGTTTATGCCGGGCAGGCAGACCATGAGCGCCTGACGTGGAGTGGTTCCACCTGGACGTCCCATGAGCCTGTATCTGCCTGTCTTCCCCGCCGGTGCCCCGAGCACCGCGCGCTCCCTTTCCCGCGTTTGAGGCCACGACCATGTCTGCCTGGCTTTCCCTGCTGTGCGGCGTGCTGGTGCTCGTTGCCGCCGCCTACCTGCTCTACGTCGTGCTTCGGCCCGAAACCTTCTGACCGGAGCCGACCATGACCGAGATCCTGTTGATCCTGCTGGCCAGCATCGTGCTGGCCTTTCCGCTTGGGCTGTATCTCGCCCGGGTGATGCGCGGTGGCCCGATGCGCGGCGACGCGCTGTTCGGGTGGATTGAAAAACCGCTGTACCGGCTGCTCGGGGTGAACCCGGCGCGCGGTATGTCCTGGCGTGGCTACGTGGGCGCCTTCCTGCTCAGCAACGTGGTGATCGCGGTGCTGGTGCAGGCGGTCTTCATGACCCAGGCCTGGCTGCCGTTCAATCCCGACCAGATTCCCAACATGCGCTGGGATACCGCGCTGCACACGATGGTGTCGTTCCTGACCAACACCAATCAGCAGCACTATTCGGGCCAGGCGCAGCTGTCCTACTTCTCGCAGATGACCGCGATCACCGGCCTGCAGGTGGTGACGCCGATGATGGGTCTGGCACTTGCGGTGGCGACTCTGCGTGCGCTGTTCGGCGCGCGTCCCGAGGACGTGTCGGCCGAAGAGGCCGCGCTGCTCAGCGCGGACCGTCGCGTCGATGTGGGCAACTACTACGCCGATGTGGTGCGCGCCAGCGTGCGCTTCATGCTGCCGCTGTGCCTGCTGTGGGCGGTCCTGCTGACCAGCCAGGGCGTGCCCTCGACGCTGGCGGCCGGTCCGCAGGCGACGCCGATCGATGCCGCGGCCGGCATGGAGACGCAGAAGCTGCCGCTCGGCCCCGTCGCGGCGATGGTCGCGGCCAAGCAACTGGGTGCCAACGGCGGTGGCTGGTATGGCCCCAACAGCGCCATGCCGCTGGAGAACCCGACCCCGCTGTCCAACGCGCTGGAACTGATCGGCATCCTGCTGATCCCGATCAGTGTGATCTTCATGCTCGGCGCGTTCACCGGGCGCAGGCGCCTGGCCGGGCTGGTGTTCGGCTGCATGCTGACGATGTCCAGTGTGTCGGTCGCGGCCACGATGTGGCTGGAAGGCCATTCGGCCACCGCGGCCAGCCCGCTGCTGATGGAAGGCAAGGAAGTGCGCTTCGGTGCCGATGGAACGGGCATGTGGGCGGCGATCACCACCCAGGTCTCGAACGGCTCGGTCAACGGCATGCACGATTCGCTCAGCCCGCTGGCCGGCGCCGTACCGATGGTCAACATGTTGATCAGTGCGATCTGGGGCGGCATCGGCTGCGGTCTGCAGCAGTTCTTCGTGTACCTGCTGCTGGGCGTGTTCCTGGCCGGGCTGATGACCGGCCGCACCCCGGAACTGTTCGGTCGCAAGCTGGAGACGCCGCAGGTGCGCCTGCTCGCGCTGCTGGTGCTGCTGCAGCCGATCACGATCCTGGGCTTCACCGCGCTGACCTTGGCGATCCCGTCGATCACCGGCACCTCCAACCCCGGCTTCCACGGCATCAGCCAGGTGTTCTACGAGTACACCTCGGCGTTCGCCAACAACGGCTCGGGCTTTGAAGGCCTCGGCGATGGCACGGTGTGGTGGAACCTGAGCTGCACCCTGGTGCTGCTGCTGGGCCGCTACCCGGTGCTGGTGATCCCGTTGATCGTGGCCGCGCAGCTGGCGGCCAAGCGGCGTGCACCGGAATCGGCCGGCACGCTGCAGATTGAAACCCCGACCTTCGCGCTGACCCTGATCGCGCTGATCGTGATCCTCACCGTATTGCAGTTCATGCCGGCGCTGGTGCTGGGCCCGGTCGCCGACCACCTGTCGCTGACGCAGCACTGAGACCTCCTTCCATGAGTACGTATCCGTTGAACGTTTCTTCCCACCGCCGCCAGCGCCTGCTCGATGGCGCCGGCTGGCGCCGCGCCCTGCGCGATGCGGTGATCAAGCTCTCGCCGCGCCATCTGCTGCACAGCCCGGTGATGGCCGTGGTGATGGTCGGCACCGTGGTCAGCGCGCTGGTCACGGTGACCGGCAATGCACCGCTGGGCTTCGGCCTGGCGGTCACCGCGATCCTGCTGCTGACCGTGCTGTTCGGCAACTTCGCCGAGGCCGTCGCCGAAGCGCGTGGCCGTGGCCAGGCGGCCTCGCTGCGGCGTGCCCGCCAGGACCTCAGCGCGCGTCGGCTGGCCGCCGCGCATGCCGGCGCCAGCGAAACCCAGGTGCCGGCCGCCGAGCTGCGCCCGGGCGACCATGTGATCGTCAGTGCCGGCGAGTTGATTCCGGCCGATGGCGAGATCGTGCAGGGCCTGGCCACCATCAACGAAGCTGCGGTCACCGGTGAATCGGCGCCCGTGCTGCGCGAGGCCGGCACCGACCGCAGCGGCGTGATCGGCGGCACCAAGGTGCTTTCCGACCAGATCATCGTGCGCATCACCGCCGAGCCGGGGCACAGCTTCCTGGACCGGATGATCGCGCTGGTGGAAGGCGCGAACCGCCAGAAGACCCCGAACGAGGTCGCCCTGACCCTGCTGCTGGCGGCGATGACGCTGACCTTCCTGGTGGTGGTGGCGACGCTGCCGGCAATCGGGGCGTTCGTTGGCGTGCAGGTCGATCCGCTGCTGCTGATCGCGCTGCTGGTGTGCCTGATCCCCACCACCATCGGTGGGCTGCTGCCGGCCATCGGCATTGCCGGCATGAACCGCGCACTGGCCGCCAACGTGCTGGCCAAATCCGGCAAGGCGGTGGAAGTGGCCGGCGACGTGGACGTGCTGCTGCTCGACAAGACCGGCACCATCACCTACGGCGACCGCCAGGCCACGCATTTCCATGCACTGGCCGGTATCGATGCCAGCCAGCTGCGCGAGGCGGCGCTGCTGTCCTCGCTGGCCGACCCGACCCCGGAAGGCAAGTCGGTGGTGCGGCTGGCGCGTGAGCAGGGCTGCACCACCGCCGAGCCGGACCGCGCGGAGTATCTGGCCTTCAGCGCGCAGACCCGCATGTCCGGCGTGGATCTGGACGGCGGCCGCCGCATCCGCAAGGGCGCCTCCGATGCGATCACCGCGTATGTGCGTGAACTGGGCGGTACGGTGCCGTCGGAGCTGGCGGGACGCGTGGAACAGGTGGCGCGCAACGGTGCGACGCCGCTGGTGGTGTGCGAGGGCCGCCACGTGCTGGGCGTGATCGAGCTGTCAGACGTGGTCAAGCACGGCATGCGCGAGAAGTTCGCGCAGCTGCGGGCAATGGGCATCCGCACGGTGATGATCACCGGCGACAACCCGCTGACCGCCGCCGCGATCGCGGCCGAGGCCGGTGTGGACGACTACATCGCCGAGGCCCGCCCGGAAGACAAACTCGCCCGCATCCGTGCCGAGCAGGCCGGCGGACGCCTGGTGGCGATGGTCGGCGACGGCACCAACGATGCCCCGGCGCTGGCCCAGGCCGACATCGGCCTGGCGATGAACTCCGGTACCCAGGCCGCCAAGGAAGCCGGCAACATGGTCGATCTGGATTCGGATCCGGCCAAGCTGCTGGCGGTCGTTGAAGTGGGCAAGCAGCAGCTGATCACGCGCGGTGCGCTGACCACCTTCTCGCTGGCCAACGACGTCTCCAAGTACTTCGCGATCCTGCCGGCGCTGTTCGCTTCGACCCTGCCGGCGATGGCGGCGCTGAACGTGATGCACCTGTCCAGCCCGCGCAATGCGGTGCTGGCGGCGCTGATCTTCAATGCCCTGGTGATTCCGGCGCTGATCCCGCTGGCGTTGCGCGGGGTGCGCTTCCGCCCGGCCACGGCGACCGCGCTGCTGCGCCGGAACATGCTCGTGTACGGGCTCGGCGGTGTGTTGCTGCCGTTCGCGGCCATCAAATTGATCGACCTCTTCCTTGTCTCGGTGTTCGGCGCATGAACCGCTCGCTTGCTACTTCTGTTCCCCGTCCGGCGCGCGGCCGCGCTGCCGCCTCCACCCACCTGCAGCAGAACAGCAGCTGGCGCCCGGCCCTCGTGCTCGGCGCGAGCAGCCTGCTGCTGCTCGGCCTGGCCTATGCCGTGGCCACCACCAGCGTGAGCCGGGTGCTGTTTCCGGCGCAGGCCGATGGCAGCCTGCTGCTCCGCGATGGGCAGGTGCGCGGCTCTAAGCTCATCGCGCAACCGTTCGTCGGTGATGGCTACTTCCAGGCGCGACCGTCGGCGGCCAACTACGACCCGATGGCGGCCGCCGGCAGCAACATGGCGCGCAGCAACCCGGCCCTGCAGGAACGCGTGCAGGCCAGCATCACCGCAGTGGCCGCACGCGAGGGCGTGCCAGCCGCGCAGGTGCCGGGCGATCTGGTCACCCAGTCCGGCGCGGGCATGGATCCGGAGCTGTCGCCGGCGGCGGCGCAGGTGCAGATCGCGCGTGTGGCGCGCAGCCGTGGGCTGCCGGTGGACCAGGTGGCCGCGCTGGTGAAGGCGCACACGCTGGGGCCGCAGTGGGGCGTGTTCGGGCAGCCACGGGTGAACGTGATGACGTTGAACCTGGCCTTGGATACGCAGGATGGGCAGCCGGGCAGCGCCCGGCTCTACGGAACGCGTTGATGCGCTGCGTACCGTCCCGGGCGCACAATCCCCGCCCATGAGCGATTCCCGTACCCGCCAGGCCGATGCCCTGGCCGACAGCCTGCAGCGCGAAGCCGGCGGCAAGCTCACCGTGTTCCTGGGTGCGGCACCGGGCGTGGGCAAGACCTTCAGCATGCTCACCCGCGCGCACGAACAACTGCGCCGCGGGGTGGACGTGGTGATCGGGCTGGTGGAAACCCACGGCCGCGCCGAGACCTCGGCGCTGCTGGCGGGATTGCCGCAGGTGCCGCTGCTGCAGCGCGAGTATCAACAGCACGCGCTGGACGAGATGGACCTGGATGCGGTGCTGGCGCGTCGCCCGGCGCTGGTGCTGGTCGACGAGCTGGCGCACCGCAACGTGCCGGGCAGTCGCCATGAGCGGCGCTGGCAGGACGTGATGGAGCTGCTCGATGCCGGCATCGATGTCTGGACCACGGTCAACATCCAGCATCTGGAGAGCCTCAATGACGTGGTCATGCGCATCACCGGGGTGCGGGTCAGCGAGACGGTGCCCGATGCGGTGCTCGACCGCCTGCATGACATCGTGCTGGTGGATCTCCCGCCGCGCGAGCTGATCGAGCGGCTGCAGCAGGGCAAGGTCTACGTGCCCGAACAGGCCGCGCAGGCGCTGCAGGCGTTCTTCTCGCCTGCCAACCTGACCGCGCTGCGCGAGCTGGCCATGCAGGAAGCGGCCGACCGCGTGGACAGCAGCCTGCGCGAGACCCGGGCCGCGCGCGGCGAAGGCAACCTGCCGCTGCGCCGCCGTGTGCTGGTGGCGATCGATGGGGGTGGCCAGAGCGAGTACCTGGTCCGGGTCGGTCGGCGCATCGCCGAGCGGCGCGATGCGCCGTGGACGGTGGTGACGGTGCAGGCGCGCGCGCACGACGAGCAGACCCGGCGCGAGATCGATGCCGCCTTCGCCCTCGCCCGGCGCCTCGGGGGCGAGGCCGAACTGCTGCATGGCTCCAGCATTGCCGATGCGCTGCTCGACCATGCCGCACACAATGGCGTGTCGACGCTGGTGCTGGGGCGCACGCGGGAGCGCCCGCTGGCGCGCATGCTCAACCGCACGCTGACCCAACAGCTGATCCGGCGCGGCGCGCATCTGGAGATCACCATCATCGGCACGCCGCAGGCGCGCGCGCGGGCACGCCGGTCCGGGCTGTCCCTTCCCAGCCGCAGTGCCGGCAAGGATGCGCTGCTGGCGCTGGGCGCCACCGCGGCCGCGTGCCTGGTGGCGCTGGTGGCCGAGCGCTGGATCGGACTGTACGACCTCTCGATGGTGTTCATCGTGGCGGTGGTGATGGTCGCCGCGCGCAGCCGCACCAGTGCGGCGGTGATCGCGGCCGCATTGTGCTTCCTGGCCTACAACTTCTTCTTCATCGCACCGCGCTTCACGTTCGCGATCAGCGCGCGCCAGGGCGTGATCACGGTCTTCCTGTTCCTGGTGGCTGCCTTGGTGGCAGGACGGCTGGCCTCGCGCCTGCGTATGCAGGTGGTGGCCCTGCGCGCCGCCAACCGGCACGCGCATGCGCGCCAGGCACTCGGCCGGCAGCTGGCCAGCGCGCCCAGCAACGAGCAGGTCGCGCAGGCCGGCCGCGAAGCGCTGGAACAGGCGATGGATGCGCCGGCGTGGCTGCGCATCGGGCAGTACACCAGCGCCAGTGGCAGCGCCGCACCGGGCGACACCGATCTGGCCGCCGCCGACTGGGCACACCGGCATGGCCAGCCCAGCGGGCGCTTCACCGATACGCTGGCCGGCGCCGGCTGGTGGTTCCTGCCGCTGCTGGACGGCGACGACCGCGCGATCGGCGTGGCCGGCATGCGCTTCCCGCGCGAGGCCCCACGGTTGACGCCCGAGCAGCGCCAGCTGGCCGAGGCGATGGTGGACGATATCGCGCAGGCTGCGCTGCGCACCCAGCTGGTGGCCGATCTGGAGAAAGCGCATGTGAGCAACGAGACCGAGCGGCTGCGTTCGGCGTTGCTGTCCTCGGTCTCGCATGACCTGCGCTCGCCCCTGGCGGCGATGATCGGCTCGGCCGACAGTCTCTCCAGCTATGCCGATGCGATGGATGCCAGCGACCGCCGCGCCCTGCTGGACACCATCCTGGTCGAAGGCGAGCGCCTGGACCGCTACATCCAGAACCTGCTGGACATGACCCGGCTCGGCCATGACGGCCTGCAGATCAACCGCGACTGGATCGGCGTGGATGAGCTGGTCGGCTCGGCCGCGCGCCGCCTGCAGCGTTATCAGCCCGATGTACTGCTCAAGCTGGATATTCCGGCTGCGCTGGCCCCGATCTGGGTGCATCCTGCGCTGGTCGAGCAGGCCGTGTTCAACGTGATGGAGAACGCGGCCAAATTCTCTCCCCCAGGCGCGGCAGTGGAAGTGCAGGCGCGGCTGGTCGAAGGCGAGCTGCGCATCGATGTGCTCGACGCCGGCCCCGGCATTCCCGACGAAGAGCGGGCGCGCATCTTCGACATGTTCTACAGCGTGGAGCGCGGCGACCGGGGCCGGCACGGCACCGGGCTGGGCCTGACCATCTGTCAGGGCATGATCGGCGCCCATGGCGGCAGCGTGCAGGCGCTGCCGGGGCGCGACGGACGCGGTACCCTGATCCGCATCACCCTGCCCCTGCTGCATCCCCACCCTGCCGATGACAACGACGATTCCTGAGGCTTCCCACGGCGTGCCCCCGGCGCGCGTGCTGGTGATCGATGATGAAGCGCAGATCCGGCGCTTCCTGGAGATCAGCCTGCGCGCGCAGGGCTACCGCGTGTCCCAGGCCGCGACCGGCCAGGCCGGGCTGGAAGCGCTGGTCGGCGAAGGGGCGGACCTGATCATTCTGGATATCGGCCTGCCCGACATGGAAGGCCATGAGGTGCTGGGTGAACTGCGCCAGTGGAGCCAGGTGCCGGTGATCATGCTGACCGTACGGGCCAGCGAGACCGAGAAGGTGCGTGCGCTGGATGCCGGCGCCAACGACTACGTGACCAAGCCGTTCGGCACGCAGGAGCTGATGGCGCGCGTGCGCGGGCTGCTGCGCTCGCGCACGGTGTCCAGCGAGGGCGTGCTGCCGCAGTTCGACGATGGGCACCTGCATATCGACCTGGTCCGGCGCGAGGTGATGCTGGACGGTGCGCCGGTGGCGCTGACGCGCAAGGAGTACGCGCTGTTGTCACTGCTGCTGCGCAATGCCGGGCGGGTGGTGACCCAGCCGCAGATCCTGCAGGACATCTGGGGGCCGACGCACCAGCACGATACGCATTACCTGCGCATCCTGGTCGGCAAGCTGCGCCACAAACTGGGCGATTCCGCGCTGGATTCGCGGTATCTGTTCACCGAGCCCGGCGTGGGTCTGCGGTTCAAGGGGTGATCAGAGGCATCCACGCATGGCGTGGATCTACACGTGCATGACGTGGATGTCCATGCGCGTGGCGTGGATGCAAGGTAGTACCGCTGATCGCCAGGGTAGGTACCGACCGTTGGTCGGTACCCACGCAAATCAGAAGCCCAGCGCCACACCCGGCAGCAACGGCTGCAGCTGCGCGCGGAACAGCGCCTTGATGCGCTCCAGCGCGGCCTCGTCATCGGCCTCGAAACGCAGCACCAGTACCGGGGTGGTGTTCGATGCACGCACCAGGCCCCAGCCATCGGGGAAGTCGGCACGCAGGCCGTCGATGGTGGACAGGCGCGCGCCAGCGAACGGCGAGTCCTCCACCTGCACCGACGACACGAACAGCGACACCAGGGCATGCGGCGTGCCCGCATCGACCGGCACCTTCAGCTCCGGGGTCGACACGCTGTCGGGCAGTTCATCGAGTACCTCCGACGGCGTCTCCTCGCGCTGGGCCAGGATCTCCAGCAGACGCGCGGCGGCGTACAGGCCGTCGTCGAAACCGAACCAGCGCTCCTTGAAAAAGAAGTGCCCGCTCATCTCGCCCGCCAGCTCGGCGTCGGTCTCGCGCATCTTCGCCTTCATCAGCGAATGGCCGGTCTTCCACATCAGCGGGCTGCCGCCGTTGCGCAGCACGTAGTCGGACAGCTTGCCACTGCACTTCACGTCGTAGATCACCAGCGCGCCCGGGTTGCGCATCAGCACGTCAGCGGCGAACAGCATCAACAGACGATCCGCGTAGATGATCTTCCCTTCGCCGGTGACCACGCCGAGGCGGTCGCCGTCGCCATCGAAAGCCAGGCCGAGGTCCGCATCAAAGCGCTTCACGGTCTGGATCAGGTCTTCCAGATTGTCCGGATCGCTCGGGTCCGGATGGTGGTTGGGGAAGGTGCCGTCCACATCGCAGTACAGCGGAATCACTTCGGCACCGATCGCCTCCAGCAGCGGCTGGGCGAGCTCGCCCGCCACCCCGTTGCCGGCATCGGCGACCACCTTGAGCGGGCGGTCCAGCTGCACGTCATCGGCAATGCGCTGGATGTAATCGGCGTTGACCTCGCGGGTCTGGAAGCTGCCCGGCTCGGACGCCACGTGCAGCTGGCCATCGCGGATGCGGTGGTACAGCTCGGTGATCGCATCGCCGGACAGCGTTTCGCCACCGACCACGATCTTGAAGCCGTTGTAATCGGGCGGATTGTGGCTGCCGGTCACCGCCACGCAACTGCCCGCGCGCAGGTGGTAACTGGCGAAGTACACCACCGGGGTCGGCGCCAGGCCGATGTCGGTGACGTTGCAGCCGGCGCGGCGCAGGCCTTCGATCAGCCCGGCGGTGAGCTCGGGGCCGGAGAGGCGGCCATCGCGGCCGACCACGATGTCGCGCAGGCCTTGGACCTGCAGTACCGAGCCGATCGCCTGGCCGATCAGGGCGGCGACCTTCGGGGTCAGCTCGCGGCCGACCACGCCGCGGATGTCGTAGGCGCGGAAGATCTCGGCCGCGACGGCCTCGCCCGGGACGGACGGCGGTGGCGGCGTCGCTTCGTCAATGCGCTCGACGGCGGCCGCCGCCAGCGTGGCCTGGGCGAGGCTTTCGCTCAGGGTCGGGCCGCTGTCGGTGGCGCTCTCGGCGGTACCGCGGCGGCGCGGCAACGGCACCTTGCCCTTGCCCAGCACCAGCAGCCCGGCGATCAACAGCAGCAACGCGGCGACGATCGCACTGGGGATCGCCCCCAGCCCCAACGGACCCGGTTCGATATCCGGCACGGCGGCGGACAGACGCAGCCCACTGCGCCCGATCGGGCGCGCCAGTGCTTCAGCGCCGCCGGACAGCCCGCGGCTGCCCTGTTCGACGACGTTGTGACTGCCCTGGCGCAGGGCGAGGTAACCGTCGCCCGGCACGGCGACCTTGTCGAACACACCGGTCAGGCGCAGCAGTGGCTGGCGGATATAGACGACGGCCGCGCCCTGCGGGCCGAGATCGACCGCCGCCGCCAGACCAAGACGTTGCCCGCCGGCATCACGCACCACGCGGGCGACCGGCGCGTTATCGGCGATGGCCGCTTCGAGCAGCGCCAGGCGCGAGTAACCGAAGGCCTTCGGATCGGCGTAGGCCACATCCAGATCGGCGGTGAGGATCTGGACGTCCTCCACGCCCGGCCAGCCTTCGCGAATGGCGACGGCGGCCGCCTGGGCGTTGCCGCTGGCCAGTGCAGTTGCAACGCGCTCGGTCTTGAGCAGCGTGGCCAGTTTGCCGAGCTGCCCGGTCAGGGCCGTCTGCAGGCCCTCGACCACACGGTCGCGCGACTGCTCAAGCTCCGCACCCACGGCGGCCTGGCGCCACTGGCGCACACCGCTCCACCCGAACCAGACCGCCAACAGCACCAGCAGCACGGCCAACAGCGGCACCGAGCGCCCTGTGGTCAACCGCGGCCGTCCTTCCGCCTTCGCCTTGCTCATGACGCTCCCCTGTCAGCGCACCCCGGTATGGCCGAATCCACCCGTTCCCCTGGCGCTGTCGCTGAAAGTATCCACTACCTGAAGGGCCACGCGTGCAATCGGCAGCACCACCAGCTGGGCGATGCGATCACCGGGCTGCAGGGTGAAGGGTTCGCGGCCCCGGTTCCAGGCGCTGATCAGCAGCGGGCCCTGGTAATCGGCGTCGATCAGGCCGGTGCCGTTGCCCAGCACGATGCCGTGGCGATGGCCCAGGCCGGAGCGCGGCAGCACCACGGCGGCCAGGTTCGGGTCGGCGATATGGATCGCGATGCCGCTGGGAATCAGCGCGGTGTCGCCGGGCTGCAGGGTGAGCTCGGTCTCCAGCGCGGCGCGCAGATCCAGCCCGGCGCTGTGCTCGGTGGCGTAGGCCGGCAGCGGCCATTCGTCGCCGAAACGCGGGTCCAGCAGCTTGACCTGCAGCGGCTGCAGGGAGGAATCGATGGTCATGCGTGCAACCTCTGGGCAATCAGGGACAACAGTTGTTCGGCCAGCACGGCCTTGGAGGTGCCGGGGAACACCTGTTCGCCGCCCTGCCAGTAGGCCGTGGCCGCGTTTTCATCGCTTTCGAAACCGCCGGTGCTGATCCCGACCTGGTTGGCGATCACCAGGTCCAGGCGCTTGTCCACCAGCTTGCCACGCGCGTATTTCTCCACGTCGTGGGTCTCGGCAGCGAAACCGACCACCAGCTTGAGCGCGTTGGTCTGCGCGGCGACTTCGGCCAGGATGTCCGGGGTACGCACCAGTTCCAGGGTCAGGCTCTGGGTACCGGCGGTCTTCTTGAGTTTCTGCGGGGCGATCTGGCGCGGGGTGTAATCGGACACTGCGGCCGCACCGATATAGATGTCGGCCGGCAACGCACCCAGCACCGCTTCGCGCATCTGCGCGGCCGAACGCACGTCGACGCGCTGCACGCCGGCGGGCGTGGCCAGCTGGACCGGGCCACTGACCAGCACCACCTGCGCGCCCAGGCGGGCGGCGGCGGCGGCCAGGGCGTAGCCCATCTTGCCGCTGCTGCGGTTGCCGACGTAGCGCACCGGATCGATGTCTTCATAGGTGGGGCCGGCGCTGATCAGCACGCGCAGGCCCTTCAGCTCGCTGCTCGCCGGCGGCTCGGCGGGGGCCGGCGCGTGCAGCCCGGCCAGCGCGGCCACGATCGCGTGCGGTTCGGTGAGCCGGCCCGGGCCGGACTCGCCTTCGGCCAGCGGACCGTCTTCCGGCCCGATCACCTGGGCACCGCGCTCGCGCAGCAGGCCGATGTTGGCCTGGGTGGCCGGGTGCAGCCACATGCGGTGGTTCATCGCCGGGCACACGGTCAGCGGCGCGGTGGTGGCCAGGCACAGGGTGGTGACGAGGTCATCGGCGTGGCCGTGGGCCAGGCGCGCGAGCAGATCGGCGGTCGCCGGTGCGACCACGATGCGGTCGGCCCAGCGGGCCAGCTCGATATGGCCCATCGCCTGCTCGGCCGCGCTGTCCCACAGCGTGGTGCGGGTCGGCTGGCCGGACAGCGCCTGGAAGCTCAGCGGGGTGACGAACTGCTGGGCCCCGGCGGTCATCGCGACCTGCACCTGGGCCCCGGCATCGCGCAGGCGGCGCACCAGTTCCAGCGACTTGTAGGCAGCGATCCCGCCACCAACGCACAACAACAGCTTCTGGCCTTCCAACGGGCGCGCGGCCGCCGGAGAAGCCTGGGGGGAGTCAGCCACCTTGGGTGTTCCTGTCGAACCGAGGCGATTAGCTTACCCGATGGTCCGTAAGCCGCCTGATGCGCCAGCGGCATAAGGAGGCAGGTTTTCGTCATAAGGAATCGCCCGACGTGGCACGTTGCCCTGCATTTACCGACACGATGGCGCCCGGTTCACCGATGGTGGATTCGCCGCCCCCTACAGACACTGGGGTCATGTCGATCCGAGACTGGCCCAGCGCCGAGCGTCCCCGCGAAAAACTGCTGGCCCAAGGTGCCGGCGCCCTGTCCGATGCCGAACTGCTCGCGATCTTCCTCGGCTCAGGCCTGCGCGGCCGGGATGCGGTCGAAACCGCCCGCGATCTGTTGCAGTCCCACGGCCCCCTGCGCAACCTGCTTGACCTGCCGGCCAGCGCGCTGGCGGCGCTGCCCGGCCTTGGGCCGGCCCGCAGCTGCAAGCTGGTGGCCGGGCTGGAGCTCGCGCATCGGCATCTGGCTGCCGAGCTGGCGCGGGGCGAAAGCCTGCGCGACCCCGCCGCCGCCGGCCGTTACTTCAAGCAGCGGCTGCGGGCGCGGCCCAACGAGGTGTTCGCCGCGCTGTTCCTGGACAACCAGCACCGCACGCTGGCCTGCGAGGAGCTGTTCAGCGGGACGGTGGATGCGGCGGCGGTCTACCCGCGTGAAGTGGTCCGCCGCGCCCTGCTGCACAACGCGGCGGCGGTGATCGTCAGCCATAACCATCCCTCGGGCAGCGCCGAGCCCTCGCTGGAGGACCGCCGGATCACCACGCTGCTGCAGCAGGCCTTGGCGCTGGTGGATATCCGGCTGCTCGACCATGTCGTGATCGGCGACGGGGCCCCGGTATCGATGGCCGCGCGCGGCTGGATGGGCACCGGAACGGCCTGATCCGGCGTGGGAAACGCCGCCGCTGGGGCCCGGTTCAATGGATCGGGCTGGCTTCTGGGCTAAAATTGCCGATTCCGCCGCTCCAGTCCCAAAGCAGGCCTTGTGAAAAATCTCCTCCGCGCCCTGATCAGCCAAGGCATCGAAGCCTTGCGCGCCAACGGCACTCTGCCGGCCGATACCCTGACCCCGGAATTCGTGGTCGAACGCCCGAAGACCCGTGAGCACGGCGATTTCGCCACCAACGCCGCGATGCTGCTGGCCAAGCCGGCGCGCAGCAACCCGCGCGCCCTGGCCCAGGCGCTGCTCGATGCGCTGCCCAAGAGCGATGACGTGGCCCGCGTCGAGATCGCCGGCCCGGGCTTCATCAATTTCCACCTCGCCCCCAGCGCCTACCAGCGCGAAGCGGCCGGCGTGCTCAAGGAAGGCGCCGATTACGGCCACAACCTGAGCGGCAACGGCCGCACCGTGGGCGTGGAATACGTGTCGGCCAACCCGACCGGTCCGCTGCATGTCGGCCACGGCCGCGCGGCGGCGATCGGTGACTGCCTGGCGCGCCTGCTGGAAGTGAACGGCTGGAACGCCAAGCGCGAGTTCTACTACAACGACGCCGGCGTGCAGATCGAAAACCTGGCGCTGTCCACCCAGGCGCGTGCGAAGGGCCTCAAGCCCGACGATGCCGGCTGGCCGGAAGCGGGCTACCGCGGCGATTACATCCAGGACGTGGCCAACGCCTACCTGGCCGGCGCCACCGTGGAGCTGGAAGGCCACTCGGTGGTCGGCGAGCGCGACCCGGACAACCTCGATGCGATCCGTCGCTTCGCGGTGGCCTACCTGCGCAACGAGCAGAACCAGGACCTGGCCGCGTTCGGCGTGGATTTCGACATCTACTTCCTGGAAAGCTCGCTGTACAAGGATGGCAAGGTCGAAGAGACCGTCGCCCAGCTCAACGCGGCCGGCCATACGTATGAGGAGGGCGGCGCGCTGTGGTTGCGCTCGACCGACTTCGGTGACGACAAGGACCGCGTGATGCGCAAGTCCGACGGCACCTACACCTACTTCCTGCCGGACGTGGCCTACCACCTCTCCAAGTGGCAGCGCGGCTACGAGCGCGCGATCACCGAGCTGGGCGCGGACCACCACGGTTCGCTGGCGCGCGTGCGTGCCGGCCTGCAGGCGCTGGACGTCGGCATCCCGAAGGGCTGGCCGGAGTACGTGCTGCACCAGATGGTGACGGTGATGCGCGGTGGCGAGGAAGTGAAGCTCTCCAAGCGTGCCGGCAGCTACCTGACCCTGCGCGACCTGATCGAAGAAGCCGGCCGTGATGCCACCCGCTGGTTCCTGATCGCGCGCAAGCCCGATTCGCAGCTGACCTTCGATATCGATCTGGCCCGCCAGCAGAGCAACGACAATCCGGTGTTCTACGTGCAGTACGCGCATGCCCGCGTCTGCAGCCTGCTGCGCCAGGCGCAGGAAAAGGGCCTGAGCTACACGCCGGCTGCGGGTCTGGCCGGTCTGTCCTCGCTGGGCGACGACGCCTCGCTGTGGCTGATGGTGGAAATGTCGCGCTTCCCGGAAGTCGTCGAAGCGGCCGGCCTCGCGCTGGAACCGCACCTGATCGCGCAGTATCTGCGTGAATTGGCGCACGCCTTCCACACGTGGTATCACGGCACGCAGGTACTGGTGGCCGACGAAAGCGAACGCAACGCCAAGCTGACGCTGGCCTGCGCCGCGCGCCAGGTCCTGGCCAATGGTCTGAACATCCTGGGCGTTTCCGCCCCGGAAAAAATGTAAGCAGTGGAGAAGCAGTAAATGGCAGCACGACGCGGCAAGAGCCAGGCACGGCGCAACAGCAACCAGGGCACCCCGGGATGGGTGTGGCTGGTCGCGGGTGTGGCGATTGCGGCCGTGGTGT
The DNA here is from genome assembly GCF_039673645.1 of Stenotrophomonas sp. TWI700. Taxonomy (NCBI): domain Bacteria; kingdom Pseudomonadati; phylum Pseudomonadota; class Gammaproteobacteria; order Lysobacterales; family Lysobacteraceae; genus Stenotrophomonas; species Stenotrophomonas sp. TWI700. The sequence continues at coordinate 24,247 of NZ_JBDJMB010000002.1, forward strand.
TCCTGGCGGCACCGAACCTGTTCAAGAACGACGGCGATGGCTTCCTGCGGGTCGGCCCGCAGCCGGACCCGAACGCCCAGCCGGCCCCGGTGAGCGACGCCGAGACCGACGTCGGCACCGAGCTGCCCAAGCCGGGCACCGCCAAGCCTGCCGAAGCGGCCAAGCCGGCGGCGACGCAGTACGACTTCTACACCCTGCTGCCCGGCAAGGAAGTGGAAATGTCCGATGCCGAGCTGGCGGCCAGCGCACGCGCCGAAGATCAGCGCCGTGCCAAGGCGGAAGCGCAGCGCGCGCAGGCGGCGCTGGAAGGCCGCCCGTTGCCGCCCGCACCGGCGCCGAACAGTACCGCGGCGACCACGTCGGCGGCCCCGGTGAGCACCGCCCCGCTGCCCGCCCCGGTAGCGGAACGCCCGGCGGCGACCACGGCTGCGGCGGCAACGCCGGCGCAGACGGCTGCGGCTACTCCGGCGGCACCGAAGCCGGCGGCTACTGCGGCGACGACGCCTGCTGCTACAGCGGCTGAGCCTGCGGCCAGCAACGTGCGTTACATCCTGCAGGCAGGCGCCTTCGGTGCTTCCGGCGATGCCGAGGCGACCAAGGCCAAGCTGGCGATGATCGGCCTGCCCGCGCGCGTGGAATCGGCGCAGATCAACGGCAAGACGGTGTATCGCGTGCGCATGGGGCCGTATGGCAGCGCGGGCGAGCTGGCCGAAGCCAAGCAGAAGCTGGATGGGACGGGGCTGCAGGCGATGGCGATCAAGGCGCAGTAGCCGCGCGCCGCGCGACTACCCCAAGGTTGCGCTACGCGAAACCTTGGGCCCCTGCGGGTACCTCCACATCCCCGCGCCTGCCGGCGCGCCCCCTTGCACTCCAAGGGGGCTGTTGCTCCAGATGCAACCCGAACGCCGGCCCTTGGGTCGGCGTTCTTGTTTCAGACAGCACCCCTCGCTTGGCGGCAAGCGGATGATGCGCTCAGTCGCGCGCGACCTGGAAGCCGGCGAACGACTGGCTGACCGGCATTACTTCGAGGCGATTGATGTTCAGGTGTGCCGGCAGCGAGGCGACCCAGAAGATCTGCTCGGCGATGTCCTCGGCGGTCATCGGGTTGGCGCCGGTGTAGAGCTTGTCCGAGGCCGCCTGGTCGCCATGGGTGCGGACCACGGTGAACTCGGTTTCCGCCATGCCCGGCTCGATCGTGGTCACGCGCACGCCACTGCCGTGCAGGTCCGAGCGCAGGCCGAGCGAGAACTGGCTGACGAAGGCCTTGGTGCCGCCATAGGCGTTGCCGCCCGGATAGGGGTACACGCCGGCGACCGAGCTGATGTTGATGATCGCGCCCTTGCGCGCGACCAGCTGCGGCAACAGGCGATGGGTCAGCGTCACCAGGGCGGTGACGTTGGTGTCGATCATGGTGCGCCAGTCTTCCAGCGAGGCGCTCTGGGCCGGGGCGGTGCCCTGGGCCAGGCCGGCATTGTTGACCAGCAGGTCGATGTCGGCGAACCCGGCCGGCAGGGCGGCCAGGGCCGCTTCCATCGCCACGCTGTCGCGCACGTCGAACACCGCGGCATGCACGCGCTCGGGACCGTAGGCGTCGACCAGCGGCTGCAGGCGCTCGGCCCGGCGCCCGGTGGCGATCACGCGCCAGCCGGCCTGGGCGAAACGGTGGACAGCGGCGGCGCCAAAGCCGGAGGTGGCGCCGGTAATCAGAGCGGTACGGGTCATCGAGGTACTCCGTGAAGATCCCGACCATTTTCGCACCGATGCACGCACGGTGTAGAGCCGGGCGCTGCCCGGCTGCCCGGCTGCCCGGCTGCCCGGCTGCCCGGCGCTGCGGGTCGGCGGGTCAGCGGATGCGGAACACCCGTGCCTTGGGCAGGTCTTCATCCACCTGCAGGAACCAGCGGCCGGCGATGCCCGGCACCACGACGATCTCGGGGTTGCTGCGGGCGGTCTTGAGCGTCATCTCGCCCTTGAGCACCTGCCACTGCTGGCCGTTGTCGAGGGTGAACACGGTGCCGGGGGCCCAGCCGTCTACTTGGCCGCTGACCTTGGCGTGGATCGGGCCATCGTCTAGCCCGGGGAACATCGGGGCCGGCGTTGGTAGACCCGGGCCTGCGGCCGGCGCCGCCGCGACGGCGACCGGTGCCGGGGCGTCGGCCTCGGCCTGGCGCAGCAGGCGGTTCAGCGTCTGCAACTGGCCCGGGGTCAGCCCGACCTCGGCCAGCGCCTGCGGATCCAGCCGCTGTTCCAGCGCCACATAAGGGGCCTGCGCCCCTGCCTGGCCCGCCAGCAACATGCCCACACACCCGAGTACCTGCCACCTGCGCATTGCCTGCTCCACTGCCTGTCGATGCCTGATCGCGGCACTGTGCTTCACTTTCATGGCAGCCAGATGACAGCGACCACCGGTCGCAGCCGGCCGCGCGCCCGGCACGGGGTAAAATGGCCGCCAGCCGCGCAGCCGCGCCGGCGGTATTGGACGTCCCATGATCAACAACGATGTACTGCGCAGCATCCGCTACATGCTCGACCTCAGCGACGGCATGATCGCCGACACCTGTGCCCTGGCCGATCCGGCCTTCGTGGTCGACAAGGCCGATGTGGCCGGCTGGCTGCGCAAGGAAGACGAAGAAGGTTTCGTGCCCTGCGACGACCGCACCCTGGCGCATTTCCTGGATGGCCTGATCGTGCATTTCCGCGGCCGCGACGAGAGCCAGCCGGTCCGCCCGGTGGAAAAGCGCATCACCAACAACCTGGTGCTGAAGAAGCTGCGCGTCGCCTTCCAGCTGAAGGACGTGGACATGCACGAAGTGTTCGACGCTGCCGGTTTCTCGGTCTCCAAGCCGGAACTGTCCGCGCTGTTCCGCCAGCCGGACCACAAGAACTACCGCGCCTGCGGTGACCAGATGCTGCGCAATTTCCTCAAGGGCCTTACCCTGCGCGTGCGCGCCGCCTGAGAGCGGTGTTGGTGCGTGGCGCCGGTGTCGGGGCCACGTGCTGCAGCAGTTCCTCCATGAAGGCCCGCGCCGCCGGCGTGGGCAGGTTCGACCAGACCGCATGCACGCGCCGGGTCGGTGCACCCTGGATTGCCACACAGGCAACGCCGCTGAAACCGGCGGCGATCGCCTGCGGCACGATGCCAACCGCCAGGCCCTGCTGCACGAAGCGCTCGACCAGCGCCATGTGATTGATCTCGAACGGCACCCGATGGGGCAGTCCGGCGGCGGCGAAGGCCTCGTCGGTCTGCCGGCGGGCCCCACTCCCCTGCGGGAAATCCACCAGCGGAAGCTCGGCCAGCGTCGCCAGCGAGAGCCGTCTGCGCGTCGCCAGCGGATGGGCGGGCGGCAGCACGGCGACCATCGATTCCTCGGCCAGCAATCGGTGCTGGGCGCCCTCGATCGGCGTGCCCGGCGACAAGCCCACCAGCGCCACGTCCAGCCGCCGCTCGCGCACATCGGCCATCAGCACTTCGCTCTTGTCCATGCGCAGGCGGAACGCGACCTGCGGATAGCGCCGATGGAACGTCGCCAGGCAGGCGACCAGATCCACGGCGGTCAACGAAGTGATCTGGCCGATGTGCAGGATGCCGCGCACCTGGCCACCGACGGCGGCAACGTCATCGCGCAGATGCCGCAGCGAGGCGAGCACCTGGCGTGCGTGCGTCAAGAGTGCTTCACCGGCGGGCGTTACCCTGACCTGGCGCGGCAGCCGCTCGAACAGCGTGGCCTGCAGTTCGTCCTCGAGATGGGCGATCTGGTGGCTCAGCGCTGACTGCACGACGTGGCAGCGCTGCGCGGCACGGGTGAAGTTGCCCTCCTCGGCCAGCGCGACCGCGAACTCGAGCTGCTTGAGGTTCATCGCGCCATCTCATTTCCAGATGCATCGGATGATAACTATTCATTTCCCTCATTTGTGGATCAGGCAGACACTGGCGCCCCTTCTTATCCGGAGCCCGTCATGACCCACGACGCGCCCTCCCCGCTCAGCCGCTGGCAGGTCCTGCTGATGGCCTTCGCCACCGGTGTGGCCGTGGCCAGCAACTATTACGCGCAGCCGCTGCTGCACACCATCGCCGGGCAGTTCGGGGTGTCGTTCGCACGTGCCGGCACGGTGGTGACCGTGGCCCAGCTGAGCTATGCCGCCGGCCTCATCCTGCTGGTGCCGCTGGGCGATCTGTTCGAGCGCCGCCGGCTGATCGTGGTGATGTCACTGCTGTCGGCCTCCGGCCTGGTGCTGAGCGCGCTCAGCCATCAGTTCGTGTGGCTGCTGGTGGGCACCGCGCTGACCGGTCTGTTCTCGGTGGTGGCGCAGGTGCTGGTGCCGTTCGCGGCCACGCTGGCGCGGCCGGAGGAGCGCGGCCAGGTGGTCGGCACGGTGATGAGCGGCCTGTTGCTCGGCATTCTGCTGGCACGCACCGTGGCCGGGGCGCTGTCCTCGCTGGGCGATTGGCGCACGGTGTACTGGATCGCCGCGGGCGCGCTGGTGCTGACCACGGGCATGCTCTATCGGCATCTGCCGCGCTTCCACCAGACCGCCGGGCTGGGCTATCTGCAGCTGCTGCGCTCGATCGGCACCCTGTTCGCGCAGGAGCCGGTGTTCCGCCTGCGTACCGTACTGGGCGCGCTGAGCTTTGCGATGTTCGCGATCTTCTGGACGCCGCTGGCGTTCCTGCTGGCGGCCGAACCCTATGGCTACAGCGATGCGACGATCGGCCTGTTCGGGCTGGTCGGTGCGGCCGGCACGCTGGCCGCCGGCGTGGCCGGGCGCATGGCCGACCATGGCAAGGCCGCCCTGGCCACCACCGTGGCGCTGGTGCTGCTGGCCGCATCGTGGCTGCCGCTGGGCTTTTCCACGCACTCGTTGATCGCGCTGGTGCTGGGCGTGATCGTGCTCGACCTGGCCGCACAGCTGCTGCACGTGAGCAACCAGAACGTGGTGTATGCGCTGCGCCCGGAAGCCCGCAACCGGCTCAATGCCGGCTACATGACCGGCTACTTCATCGGTGGCTCGCTGGGTTCCTTGGTCTCGGCGCAGGTCTTTGATCGCTTCGGCTGGACCGGTGTGTGTGTCACCGGTGCCTGCGTTGCGGTGGTGGCGATGAGCGTCTGGGCGATGTCGCAGGTAAAGCGGCGGGCGTAGCGCCCGCGCACTTCAGAAACTCGTCTGCACCGCGACCTCGACGCGCGATCCCGCGTTGCCCGGGAACAGTCGCTTGGCGGCACCGTCGGTGTCATGCCCGGTCACCCGCAGCTCCCACGGCCCGTGCACACGCCAAACCACGCTCAGCTGTCCGTGCAGGTAGTCATCGGCCTGCGCGCTGTCCAGCCAGTAGCGGCCGACCGCGCCCTCGATACGCCATTGTTCGTCCAGCGGCAAACGCGCGCCGAGCTGGGCGTAGGTGCCGCCGTGGCCACCGGCCAGCGCGTTGTCGGAGACGCCGACCTGCAGCCAGGCGCGCTGCCGCCAGGTGACGGTGCCGTTGAGCTCGGTCCAGTCCAGATCGACCGTGGCGGACGGATAGACGTAGCGGGTCAGGTTGACGTCCACGCTCCAGTCCGGCGTCACCGCCCCGCTCCAGCCCGCGACAAGATCAAACTCGCTGCGCGCGCCGTTGTCCGGCCGGAACGAGACACCCGAGCCCCACGCCGAGGCATACCAACCGGTGCCCGCGCTCAGCTTCACGCCCGCCTGCACGGCCGGATCGCCGTCGCTCTGCGAGCTGCCGCGCCATACGTAGTCCGAGGTCAGCGTCGCATTGCCTTCCACCGCGGCCGCGGCCGCACCGCTCATGACCAGCCCCACCAGCACCGCGCCGCAGCGCAGGCGCTGTTTCGAATAGTTACCCACCACGTGTCCCGCTCCAGATGACGGCCGCGCCGTCGAGAGCGACAGTGTCCTCAGGACCGGCGTAAAGCCGCCATGGCGTGGGCACCCGATCGGCGCAACGTTTCTGTAAATCCTGCGTCAGGGTGGTGCCCGGGGGTGCGCGGTATCATGGCCGCTCTGACCTGTTGCGAGTAATGGCGTGGACGCGATCCTGACCCCGGTATCGATTGGCGAGCTGATCGACAAGATCACCATCCTGGAAATCAAGGCCGAACGCATTGCCGATGCCGGCAAGAACGCCAACGTCCGCAAGGAACTCGACGGTCTGTGGCCGCTGTGGCAGCAGCAGGTGGGCGCTCAGCCCGGGCTGGAGGCGCTGAAGACGCAGCTCAAGGCGATCAACGAGCGCATGTGGGAGATCCAGGACCAGCTGCGCGACAAGGAAGCAGCGCAGGTCTTCGACGATGCCTTCATCCAGCTGGCCCGCGGCGTCTATGGCACCAATGGCGAGCGGGTCAAAGTGAAGAACGAGATCAACCGCATCGCCGGCTCGCAGTTGGTCGAAGAGAAGCAGTACCAGGGCGAATAAGGCCGCCGGTACGCACCGGGCTCAGTGCCCGGTCGCGGCCCTGAAGCGTTCGCGGTCCTGCTGGGTCCGCCGGCGGATTTCGGCCAGCGCTTCATTCTCGGTGGCTTCCAGCATCGATTCGAACAGCCGCTGGAAGTGGTTGCGCATGGCCAGCCGCGCCGCCGCCGGGTCGCGCTGGCGCAGCGCATCGAGAATCCGGGTGTGTTCTTCGTCGCGGGTGTCATCGTCGTTGTGGCAGACGTTGGCGTAGACCTGCTTGACCCGCGGCAGCTCGTTGCGCATCCGCCAGATCAGCTGCACGCAGTGCTCCACCACCGGGTTGCCGGCGATGCGTGCAATCGAGAGGTGGAACTGGCGGTCGGCCTCGCTGGCCGCCGCTTCGCCGGAGTTGGGATCGACCATGGCCGCGATCAGGCCGGCCAGGTCCTCCAGTTCGGCATCGGTGATGCGGCTGGCGGCCATCGCCGCGGCCTCGGCCTCGATCACCGCGCGTGCGGCGGTCAGGTCGAACGCCGAGACGTCGGGCAGTGCGCCCGGCGCCTGCGACGGCTTGGCCTTCACGTAAACGCCCGAGCCGGTCTTGATGGTGATCAGGCCCTGCGCTTCCAGCGCGATTTCCGCCTCCCGCACCGTCACCCGGCTCACGCCCAGGCGTTCGGCCAGGTCGCGTTCGCCCGGCAGGCGCGAGCCCGGCGGGAATTCGCCCTTCTCGATCAGCGCGACGATTTCGGCGGCAATGGACTGGTACAGACGGGGTTCGGACATCATCAAAGGCCTGCTGACAGGTGGCTGGGGACCGACACGCGACCGCGCCTTCAGAGAGCGGCGCGGTCGGAAAAACCGCGCCACTGACCTCAGAAGCGGTAGCGCACCCCCAGATAATACCGCCGCCCGTACGTGGTGTACTCGCGGAAGCTGCCGAGGATGGGCATATCCGACACCCGCGGCTCATCGGTGAGGTTGCTGGCCGACAGCGACAGCGACAGGTGCTTGTTCACCTTGTAGGTGGCGCGGAAGTCCAGCGAGCCATTGTCCCGCACATAACGGTTCTGCGACGGGTCGCCGACAAACTGCTGGTAATAGTCGGAGCGGTACTTGTAGATCGCCTGCAGGTCGAGCTTGCCCAGGCCCCAGTACACCTGTGCCGAGGCCACATGCTTGGAGAGGCCGAAGATGTTGGCCGGCTCGACGATGCCCGGGGTCACCACGCCGGTGGTCGGGTCGGTGGACTCGCCCAGGCGCAGGTCTTCGGTCTTGAAGTTGGAATCGGCGTAGTTGTAGCTGGCCTTCACGCCCAGCCCGGAGAAGATGCCCGGCAGGTAGGAGAAGCTGTGCGAGGCGGTGAACTCGACGCCGAACAGATCGCTCTTCTGGTCGCTGGTGGCCAGCTGCTCCACCGGCACGGTCACGCTCTGGCCGTCGATATCGAAGGATTCGTTGACGATCACCGGCATCGAGCCGCCGTTGAACTGCTTGTAGTAGAGCGCACCGGACAGCATGGTGTCTTCGTTGGCATACCACTCCAGCGAGAGGTCGCCGTTCCACGACATCAACGGCTTGGCGCGCGGGTTGCCGGTGGCGGTGATGCTGCGCAGTGCATCGCCGACGCTGTTGAACTCGGTATCCACCTCACCCAGGTTGAAGGTGCGGCCGAAGCCTTCGGCGGCCAGGTCCGGACGCGACATCGCCCGATAGGCACCGACGCGCAGCAGCAGGTCCGGGCGCAGCTCGAAAGCGGCATTGAAGCTGGGCAGCCATTCGGTGTTGCTGGACTTGAGCACCTGCGAGGTGAAATCGCCGGTGGGTTCCAGGGTCACGGTGCCGTCGGGATTGTTGATCACATCCAGGCCGCTGCGCAGGCCGACCGAACGCACCTCGGTGCGCACACCACGCACGCCGATGTTGCCGGTCACCGGCAGGCCGAACCATTCGGCGCTGTAGTCGCCCATCAGGTAGAGCGCGCTGGTCTTCTCGGTGACATCGTTGTTGGCCGGGTTGCGCAGGTCCGCGCTGAGGCCGGTGTCGTCCACGCCGGTGAAGGCCTTGAACAAACAGCGGCTGTCGAAGCTGGCCCACTGGTCGATGGTGTTGCCGCTGGCGTTGTCCAGGAAATCGTCCTGCGGGAAGGCCTGGCGGCAGGCCAGGTTGGCAGCGCGGATCGCGGCGACATTGGTGGTGGTGACATCCACGGTGTCGGTGTAATCGGTGTAGGTGGCTTCGGACCGGCGCAGGCCGCCCTTGATCGCGGTGAAGAAGCCGCTTTCCGGGGTGAACGTGGCATCGAAGCGGCCCGCGCGGATGGTGTGCTCGCGGTTCTGCTGGCGACGACGCACCAGCGCCGAATCGGTGAAGTTGTCCGGGTTGTTCACATCGAACGCCGGATCCAGAGAGATGCTCGGCACATCGCCGCTGTAGTCGTAGGTGTAATCGACGTAGCGCGTGTTCTTGATGCCGCCGACCGGCTGGCCGTTGACGTCGGTGCGACCGGCGCGCAGGCGGGTGCTGCGTTCGATCTGGTCACGCAGGGTGTTGGAGTAGGACAGATCGGTGGACAGCGTCCACGCCGGACTCGGCCGGAAGATCACGTTGAGCCCGCCACCGGTGTATTCCTCCTGGCGCTCCAGGAAGTTGCCGGTCGAATCTACCGTGGTGCTGCCGGTGTGGTGCAGCAGCGCGCCATCGTCGGTGACCACGCGGTTGTTGAGGTTGCGCATCATCGAGGACAGCGACAGATCCGAGCGGTCCTCGGTGTAGTCGCGCTTGGAGTGCTGGTAATCCAGGTTCACTTCCACCGTATCGCTGGGCCGCCACTGGAGCGCGGCGAACTGCGAATCGCGCTTGTCGTGCTCGATGAACTGGCGGTAGATGCGGCTGCTGGGCACCAGGTAGTACGGCACGCCGTTGGCCACGTCCTTGCCGTTGACCTGGGTGCAGTTGCGCGTCGCGCCGACCACTTCACGGCCATCGCAGGCGACCCAGGTGGAGCTGCTGGAGAACATTTCTTCCGGGTTGCTGCCTTCCAGCGCCTGCACGCCGATGGAGACACCGAGCTTGCCGGCGTTGCCCATGTCGAACTGGTCGATGTAGCTGGCCGTACCGCGCCAGCCCACGCCGTCCTTGTCCTTGAGCCGATCGTCGTACTCCTGCCAGGTGCCGCGGCCGTCGAGCTGGAACGTGCGTTTGCCATATTCCAGCGGCTTGACCGTCTCCATGTTGATCGTGCCGGCCACGCCGCCTTCAACGAAGTCGGCGCGCTGGGTCTTGTAGATCGCCACGGTGTTGATCAGCTCGGACGGGAACTGGTTGAAGTTCACCGAGCGGTCGCCGCTGCCATTGGTGGCCTCGCGACCGTTGAAGGTGGACGAGCCGAGGAACGGCCCAAGGCCACGGATCGAGATTTCCGAGGCACCGCCCTTCTCGCGATGGGTGGACGCCCCGGTGATGGTTTCGATCGCTTCACCGATCGACAGGGCCGGCAGATCGCCGATGTCGTCGGCCGCCAGCACGTCGGAGACCACAGTCTCCTCGCGCTTCTTGTCGATCGAGGTCTGGATGGTGCCGCGGATGCCGGTCACCTGGACCTGGTCCAGCGTGGTGGCTTCAGCCGGCGGCGTGGCCGGGGCATCGGCGTCCTGTGCGTGGGCCAGCGGCAGGGCCGCGGTGGCACACAGGGCATAGAACAGCGCGCTGTGCAGCGCGGTGTGGCGGAGGCCTCGTGGCGAGGCCGTACGGCGGTCATGCAACATCGTGATCTCCCTCCCAGGATGGATCGTCCGATTACACGGATTCGATCCGGAAGATTCACGACTGATGGACCAATGTCAATGAATTGGTACTAAAGTCTACCCCGCACCACCGCCCAGACCACTTTGCACGGATTTAATGTGCGGACGCAGCAGAAAAATGCGCAAATCGCATACCACATGCACCTAAAGTGGTATGCGATTGTGGTTGACGTGCACGTCCGGCAACCTGTTAGGATCGTGGCTCGCGTTGGTCGCTACGGTTCATCTGGGAGGGTAACCCGTGACTTTGCAACACCCGCACGCGCCGTTGGCGCTGCGCCCCATGGCCAAGGCCCTGCTGGTGAGCCTTTCGCTGGCGACGTTCCCTGCCGTGGCGGCCGATTACTTGGTGCGCGATGCTGCTGCATACGCCACCGCGGTACGCGCCCTCGCCCCCGGCGATACGGTGGTCCTGGCGGATGGCGTCTGGCGCGACGTCGACCTGCTTTTCCGGGGTACCGGCAAAATTGGTCAACCAATTAAGTTGACGGCGCAGACCCCCGGCAAGGTGATTCTCAGCGGCCAGTCCCAGCTGCGGTTGGCCGGCGCGCATCTGGAGGTCTCCAACCTTGTGTTCCGCGATGGCTGGGCACCCGGCGGTGAAGTGATCTCGTTCCGGCGGTCGACCAGCGAGTGGGCCGACCACAGCCGGGTCACCGGGATCGTGATCGACCGCTACAACAAGCCGGACCGCCAGCAGTCCGATCACTGGGTGGCGCTCTACGGCCAGCACAACCGCTTCGACCACAACCAGCTGGTGGGCAAGACCAATGCAGGCACCACCCTGGTGGTGGTGCGCAACGCCACCAGCGGCCTGGACAACCAGCACCGCATCGACCACAACTGGTTCGGCCCGCGCCCCAACCTGGGCTCCAACGGCGGCGAGACGATGCGCATCGGCACCAGCCACGATTCGCAGTCCGATTCGCGCACCGTGGTGGAGAACAACTGGTTCGAGCAGTGCGATGGCGAGGTCGAGATCGTCTCCAACAAGTCCGGTGGGAACACGTACCGCGGCAACGTCTTCCAGGACTCTCGCGGCTCACTGGTGCTGCGCCACGGCCATGGCAATCTGGTCGAGCGCAATGTGTTCCTCGGCCATGGCAAGGCGCATACCGGCGGGGTGCGCGTGATCAACCGCAACCAGACCGTGCGCGACAACTACTTCGAAGGCATCGCCGGCGACAACTTCGCCGCCGCCTTGAGCGTGATGGCCGGTACGCACAACGCGCCATTGAACCGCTACGAGCAGATCGACCATGCGGTGATCGAACGTAACAGCTTCATCCAGGTCGGCACCCTGCTGCTGGGCGCGGGGCTGGATGAGGAGCGCAATGCGATGCCGGTGAACAGCCGCATCGCCGGCAACCTGTTCATCGGCGATGGGAAACGCGATCTGCTGCGCACGCAGGGTGACCTCTCCGGCATCACCTTCGCCGGCAACGTGCAGAGCCCTGCCGTGTCACCCGGCTTCCCCGGCGGTGTCCGCGCTCAGTCCCTGACCCTGCAGCGCGCGGCCAACGGCCTTCTTTACCCCACCACCGCGGTCGATGCCGGTGCTCCGCGCGACCTGGCCCCGATTGCGCGCGACCAGGTCGGCGTGGACTGGTACCCCAAGGCCCTGCCGGCCACCGCACTGGATAGTGGCGCCGTGCGCCAGGTCGCACCGGGCGAGGACACGTTGACCGCCGCCGTGGCCGCCAGCGCTCCCGGCGACCGCCTGCAGCTGCAGCGCGGCCGCTATACGGTGAGCCAGGTGCTGGCGGTGAATCATCCGCTCAGCGTGCTCGGCCCCGCGCGCGGCCAGGCCAGCGTGCAGTTCTCGCGGCCGAGCCTGTTCGAGATCGGCGCGGGCGGTTCGCTGCGCCTGGCGCGGCTGGACATCGACGGCGCGCTCGCACCGGACGCCGCCGGCAACGCAGTGATCCGCGTGCCGCCCGGCAGCCAGGCCTTCAACTACACGTTGCTTGTCGAAGACAGCCGCGTGCACGGGCTGACCGCCAACAAGGCCTTCGACGTGATCGCCACCGGCAAGGGCAGCCTGGCCGCGCGGATCGCGCTCGTGAACGTCACGGTGGAGGACATCAGCGGCAGCGTGATCGCCGCGGCCGCCGAGACCGATGACCTCGGCACCTACAACGCCGAGCAGGTCGATCTGCTGGACTCCCGCTTCCGCCGCATCGGCGGACCGGTGTTGAACCTGTATCGCGGCGGCACCGACGAAAGCACCTTTGGCCCGGCGCTGCAGGTGCGCGGCAACCAGTTCGAGCAGGTGGGCGTGGCAGATGACACCAGCCTGCGCCTGCATGGCGTGCAGTTCGCCAGCATCCGCGACAACCGCTTCGACCGCAGCGGCCGCATCCGTTTCAGCCATCGCGTCGGGGAACCCACCCTGCGCATGGGCGACAACCCGCTGACGGCCACCGCGCCGTTGCTGTCCGATACCCCTGTTGAGGCCCTGCCATGAATCACGCCCCGCCCCTGATGCTGCTGCTCGCCGCCACGCTTGGCGGGGCCGCATTGCCCGCTGCGCAGGCCGCCCCCGCCGCCCGGCAGGCGCCCGCCGACGCTGCCACCGCGCCGGTGCTGGTCACCGCCGCGCAGTGGACGCAGATGCGGGCCGAGGGCGCGCGCTCGCCGCTGTTCGCCAGGGAACAGCAGCGGGCCGAGCAGCGCGTGCGCGCGATGATGACGGCCGGTATCGACGTTCCGGTGCCCAAGGACAAGGGCGGTGGCTACACCCACGAACAGCACAAGCGCAATTACCAGGCCATCCAGGCGGCCGGCGCGCTGTACCGCCTGACCGGCGACAAGGCGTATGCCACCTTCGCCCGCGACCTGCTGCTGGGCTACGCCAAGCTCTACCCGGGCCTGGGCGCGCATCCGCAGGGCCGCGGCCAGATCCCCGGCCGGCTGTTCTGGCAGACCCTCAACGATTCGGTCTGGCTGGTCAGCGCCGCGCAGGGTTACGACGCGATCCGCGACACGCTCAGTGCCGCCGACCGCGACACCATCGATACGCATGTGTTCCGCGCGATGGCCGATTTCCTGTCCGGCACGCCGGAGAACTTCGACAAGATCCACAACCACGCCACCTGGGCTGTCGCTGCCGTGGGCATGACCGGCTACGTCCTGCGCGATACCGGCTACGTCGACAAAGCCCTGCAGGGCAGCAGACGCGATGGCAGCGCCGGCTTCCTGAAACAGGTCGATCAGCTGTTCTCGCCGGACGGATATTACGAAGAAGGCCCGTACTACCAGCGGTATGCGCTGGCCCCGTTCATCCTGTTCGCCAACGCCATCGAGCGCAACGAACCGCAGCGCGGCATCTTCAAGCGCCGCGACGGCGTGCTGCTCAAGGCCGTGGATGCGCTGGTGCAGAGCAGCTACGGCGGCTACTTCTTCCCGATCAACGACGCCATCCTCGACAAGGGCCTGGACACCGAGGAACTGGTGGCCGGCATCGATATCGCGTACGCGCAGACCGGCGATGCCCGCCTGCTTTCAGTGGCCCAGACGCAGAAGCGCGTGCTGCTCTCGCCGGAGGGCCTGCAGGTGGCCCAGGCGCTGGCCGGGAACAAGGCCAAGCCATTCGCCTTCGTCCCGGCCCTGCTGCGTGACGGCCCGGACGGCACCGAAGGCGCGCTGGCGATCCTGCGCATGGGCGGCGAGGACGGCCAGGCGCTGGTGATGAAGAACACCAAGCAGGGCATGGGCCACGGCCACTTCGACAAGCTCAACTGGCTGTTCTACGACAACGGCCAGCGCGTGGTCACCGACTACGGCGCCGCGCGCTTCCTCAACATCGAGGCGAAGGCCGGCGGCATCTACCTGCCGGAGAACGCCAGCTGGGCACGGCAGACCATCGCGCACAACACGCTGGTGGTGAACGAGCAGAGCCACTTCGGTGGCGACTGGAAGAAGGGCCAGCCACTGGCACCGACCCCGCTGCTGTTCGCGGTCAGCGACGACACCCAGATCGCTTCGGCGCGGATGGAGGGGGCCTATGACGGCGTCAGCTTCACCCGCACCCAGGCGCTGCTCTCGCATCCTGCGCTGGGCGAGCCGGTGGTGCTGGATCTGCTGCGCGTCACCGGCACCAAGGCCGCGCGCTATGACCTGCCGCTGCACTTCAATGGGCACATCATGGACGTGGGCTTCAAGAGCCAGTCCGCGGTCGCCGCGCGTCCGGTGCTGGGCAAGGCCAACGGCTACCAGCATGTCTGGATCGATGCGGCCAGCGAGCCGACCAGCGAGGCGCGCAGCCTGACCTGGCTGCTCGATGGCCGTTTCTATACGTACCGCTTCGCCAGCACTGCACCCTCGCGCGCGTTGATCGGCGAGAGCGGTGCGAACGATCCGTCATTCAACCTGCGCCGCGAGCCGATGCTGCTGCAACGCGTGGATGGCCAGGCGGCCACCACGTTCTACGGCGTGCTCGAACCGCACGGCCAATACGACGGCACCGCCGAAACCGTACGTGGCGCCAACAGCCGCATCGACCGTCTCACCCACTACCGCGGCAAGGATGCGGACGTGCTGGTGCTCGACCTGGCCGGTGGCAAGCGTCTGGCGCTGGGCATCGCCGATGACCCGGCCAAGGGTGGCGCACATGAAGTCAGCGGCGGCGGACACAGCTGGCGCTGGGACGGCGGCTGGAAGCGCTTCGATACCAGCACAGGCAAGGACGGCAAATGAAAGTCACCACGCAGGCCCGCACCTATGTCCGTTGGCTGATCGTGGCGCTGATCGCCGTGGCCACGGTGATCAACTACATCGACCGCAACGCCCTGGCGGTGATGTGGCCGCAGATTTCGCAGGATGTCGGCGCGACCAAGGAGGACTACGCGCTGCTGGTCACGGTGTTCATGCTGTTCTACGCCGCCGGCCAGTTCGTGTTCGGGCGCCTGTTCGACATCATCGGCACGCGGCTGGGCTTCGCGCTGTCGATCGCGGTGTGGTCGGTCTCGATCGCGCTGCACTCGGTCACCCACTCCATCCTGTCTTTCAGCATCGTGCGCGCCATGCTCGGGATCAGCGAGGCCGGCGCATGGCCGGGCGCGGTCAAGGCCAATGCCGAGTGGTTCCCGGCGCGTGAACGTGCGCTGGCGCAGGGCGTGTTCAACGCCGGCGCCTCGATCGGCGCCATCATCTCCGCGCCGCTGATCGCCGTGCTGTTCCTGTGGCTGGGCTGGCGCGGCACGTTCATCCTGATCGGTGCGATCGGCTTCATCTGGCTGCTGCCGTGGCTGATCATCTACCGCGCCGGACCGGACAAGCACCCGTGGGTGAGCGCGGCCGAGCGTGCGCTGATCCTGGATGCGCCGGCCGAGCAGCCTGCGGTGCCGGTTGCCGAGTACGTACCGAACGTGCGCCAGCTGCTGGGCCACCGCCAGACCTGGGGCATCCTGATCTCGCGGTTCTTCCTGGACCCGATCTGGTGGCTGTTCGTGTCCTGGCTGCCGATCTACCTGGCCGACACCTTTGGTTTCGACATCAAGCAGATCGGCATCTTCGCCTGGGTGCCCTACGTCGGCGCGATGATCGGCAGCCTCGGTGGCGGCTGGTTGTCCGGCCGCCTGATCGGCGCCGGCTGGAGCGTGGACAAGGCGCGCAAGGTGGTGATCACCCTGGGCGGCGCGATCATGGCGCCGGCGCTGATCGGCGCGGTGCTGGCCACCGATCCGGTCTGGGCGGTCGTCACCATCGCCTTCGTGCTGCTCGGCTTCCAGATCGCCATCGGCAACATCCAGACCCTGCCCGGCGACATCTTCAGTGGCAAGTCGGTCGGCTCGGTCGCCGGCCTGGGCGGCATGGCCGCGGTGGCCGGCACGCTGATCACCACCTGGCTGGTGCCGGCGATGACCCACGAATCCTACGCACCGATTTTCATCCTGGTGGCGGCCCTGGTGCCGGCCTCCCTGCTGGCGCTGTGGCTGGTCACCGGTCGCGTGGAAAAAATCCACGGCCCGGTCGAGCGCCGCTGAGTCCCCTTCTTCCCTTTCCCCCAACGCATCACAGGAGTGTTTCATGACCCAATTCAAGGACAAGGTGGCGATCGTCACCGGTGGCGGCCGTGACATCGGCCGCGAGATCTCGCTCAAGCTGGCCGCGGCCGGTGCCAAGGTCTGCATCAACTACGCCAACGACGAAGCCAGCGCGCAGGAGACCCTCAAGCAGGTCGAAGCCGCCGGCGGCACCGCGATCGTGCATCGCGCCGACGTCACCGATGCCAAGGCGGTGGCGGCGATGGTCGCCGCGACCCAGGCCGCGTTCGGCCCGCAGATCGACGTACTGGTGAACGTGGCCGGTGGCATGGTCCAGCGCCGTCCGCTGGCCGAGATCGACGAGGCGTTCTTCCACAAGGTGATGGACCTCAACATGAGCTCGGTCTACCTGACCACGCATGCGGTGGTACCGCACATGCCCGAAGGCGGCGCGATCGTGAACTTCGCTTCGCAGGCCGGCCGCGATGGCGGTGGCCCGGGCGCGGCGATCTACGCCACCGCCAAGGCCGCGGTGATGACCTTCACCCGTGCCATGGCGAAGGAGCTGGGCCCGCGCGGCATCCGCGTCAACGCGCTGTGCTGCGGCATGATCGCTACCCGCTTCCATGACGAGTTCACCAAGCCGGAAGTGCGCACCGCGGTGGCCGGCAACACGCCGCTGCGCCGCCAGGGCCGCCCGCAGGAAGCCGCCGATACCGCCGTGTACCTCGCGTCGGATGCGGCCGGTTTCATCACCGGTGCCAACGTCGACGTCAACGGCGGCACCTATTTCTCCTGATTGACCCGCTGACCGCCTGGGAGGGCCGCCATGCTGCGCTGGATCACTGCATTCTCTCTTGCACTTGCCACCAGCGCCGCGGCGCTGCCCGCCCAGGCCCAGGTCTGGGTGCCGGCCTGGACCGCTTCGCCGGCCCCGGACCGTCTCGATGGCACCCCCGAGGCCCCGGTGCAGTTCGCGAACCAGACCGTGCGCCAGGACATGCGCCTGGCCAGTTCGGCCCGCGCCCTGCGCTTCCGCATCAGCAATGAACTCGGCCAGGCACCGCTGCATATCGGCAGTGCCTCGGCCCATCTCACCGGCACCGCCACCGCGGCCAAGCCGGTCACTTTCAATGGGCGTGGCGATGTCGTGGTGCCGGTCGGCGCCGCCCTGCTCAGCGACCCGGTCGCGATCACCGCACCGGCGCTGGCCGACGTCTCGCTCACCGTGTACTTCCCGGATGCCACCCGCCCTGCCGTGCGCCGCACCGCGCTGCGCATCGCCGACGGCCGCGCTGCCACCGTGGGCGATGCAGTCAAACTCGCCTACCGGCAGAACGTGGTCTCCGCCGTGCTGGCCGAACGTACCCGCAAGCCTGTCGTGGTGGTCGCCCTCGGCGACTCGATCACCGAAGGCGCCACGGCCACCCGCGGCAGCAACGGCGACTGGCCCGCACTGCTGTCCGCCCGCCTGCAGCAGGCCTGTCCGGACCAGGTGGTGGTGGTCAACGCCGGCATCAGCGGCAACAAGGTGATGGACCATGGCCGCAGCCATAGCGCGCTGGCGCGGCTGGACCGCGATGTGATCGCGCTGCCGAACGTGGACCGCGTGATCCTGTTCGAAGGCATCAACGACATCCGCCACGACGGTGGAACCCCGCCCGTGGCCGGCCGCAACGCCGAGGACATGGTGCTGGGCTACCGGCAGATCGCGGAGCGCCTGCACAGTAACGGCATCCGCCCGATCGCTGCCACGATCACCCCCTTCGGGGGTTCGGACCGCTACGAGCCGATCGCCGCCGCCACCCGCACCACGCTCAACACCTGGATGCGCGGCGGCCGCAGCGGTTTCGATGGACTGATCGACTTCGACCGGATCCTGCGTGATCCGGCCAACCCGGAGAACCTGCCCGAGGACATCACCCGCGACCACCTGCATCCCAACGATGAAGGCTACCGGCGGATGGCCGACGGCATCGATCTGGCCCTGCTCGGGTGCCCGGCGCGATGAGTGCCCAGACCTTCCGGGTTGCGCCTGACAGCGGGCAGCGCTGGGACGCACTGGCGCTGGGCGAGGTGATGCTGCGCTTCGATCCCGGCGAAGGCCGGATCCGCAGCACGCGCCAGTTCACCGTGTGGGAAGGCGGCGGCGAATACAACGTCGCGCGCGGCCTGTGCAGCACCTTCGAGCATCGCACCGGCGTGCTTACCGCCCTGCCGCGCAATGAGCTCGGCCTGCTCGCCCGGCAGTTGATCCAGGCCGGTGGCGTGGATACCGGCCAGATCGCCTGGCGTGACTACGACGGCATCGGCCGCAACACGCGCATGGGGCTGAACTTCACCGAGCGCGGCTTCGGCGCACGTGCGCCGCTGGGCATCTCCGATCGCGCGTACTCGGCGGCCTCGCAGCTGCAGCCGGAGGCATTCGACTGGGATGCGCTGTTCGGCCAGCACGGCGTGCGTTGGCTGCACACCGGTGGGATCTTCGCCGCCCTGTCCGAGCACAGCGCGGCGACGGCGATCACGGCGGTGCGTGCCGCGCGGCGGCACGGCGTGGCGGTCTCCTACGACCTCAACTACCGTGCCAGCCTCTGGAACAGCCATCCCGATCCGGACGCCGCGCGCCACGCCAACTGCGCGATCGCTGCCGAGTGCGACCTGCTGATCGGCGATGAGTATTCGTTCGCCGCGTGCCTGGGCATGGACCTGAGCGATCTCGGGCGTCGCCACACGCCGATGGATGTCGGCCCGGCCGAGGCCGCCGCGGTGCGTGCACTGGACCGGTTTCCCACGCTGCAGGCCGTGGCCTTTACCCTGCGCGACGCCGCCACGGCGGCCCGGCATGGGTGGGCGGGTGCGCTGCGCACGCGGGCGCAGCTGTATGTCTCCGACGCGCGCGAAGTGGACCTGCTCGACCGCGTCGGCGGTGGCGATGCCTTCGTGGCTGGCGTGGTGCATGCCCTGCTCAGCGGCAAGGGCGAGCAGGCGGCGGTGGACCTGGGCGCCGCGCATGGCGCGTTGGCGATGTCCACGCCGGGCGACTACGCCATCACCAGCCTGGCGGAAGTGGAGGCCGTGGCGCGGGGCGACGGGGCCGCAGCGCGCCGCTGAGGGATGCGTATCAGCGCAGCGTTGAAAGCTGCGCCAGGCCCTGGGTGGCAGAGACGGTCAGCAGCGCGGGCAGTGCGTCCGGCTGGAACCAGTCCAGCGCGAGGATTGCTTCGGGTTCGCGCAGCGTGGCCTGCACCGTTGCCGGTACGCGTGCCAGATACACCGGCGCCACCCAGTGCTGCCCCAGCGCCGGTTCGAAGTGATCCACGACGCACAGCAGCCGTTCGACGGTCACCTCGAGTCCGGATTCTTCCAGGACTTCGCGCACCACGGCATCTTCGACCTTCTCCATCCAATCGACCTTGCCGCCGGGCAGGCCCCAGTGGCCCTGTTCGGGCTGACGCCCGCGCTGGACCAGCAGGATCGCGCCATCGGCGCGCTGGATGACGGCACCGCAACCGAGGCGGGGTTGCTGCAGCGCAGGGGACTCGGACATCAGGCATCTCCATGACAGTGCCTCATTATCCCTCTCCCCGCGGAAACCGCGCCCACGAAAAAGGCCCGGCAATGCCGGGCCTTTCCTGCCACGCCGATCAGGCGCGTGGCGATGCGGTCACGCTGGGATTACCAGCTGAAGCGCGGGCCGACCGACCATTCCTTGTCACCGTGGCGATCCATCTTGATGTCGCCGTTGATGCCCCAGTTCTGGTTCAACTTCACCTGGCCACCCAGGCGGCCGTAGAACTGGCCATCCGGATTGACGCCGTGCTTCTTGCTGTAATCCTCGTAGCCGGCCATCGCATAGACTTCGGCGTGCTGGCCGAACGCGGTACGGATACCGGCTTCAGCGCTGTAGCCGTTGAAGTCCAGGCCTTCCTTCGGGTCGAACTTGTTGTAGGCAACGCGACCCACGAAGTCGGTGCTGTTGCCGATTTCCTGGTTGTAGCCCACGCCGACGCGCCACTGGTCGATCTTGAAGTCACCGATGTCGGTCTTCTGCTGGTTGTACTCACCGAAGGCGTGGAAGTTCGGGTGGAAGGCGTAGGAACCCTTCACGCCCCAACCATCGGCCTTGCCGCCATCTGCGTCGGTCTTGACGTAGTCGGCTTCAGCGTAGTTGTAGGACAGGCCTTCAGCCGCCGAAGCGGTGAACGGGAGGGCGGCAGCCAGGGCCAGAGCAATCAACGAAGTCTTCATGGGGGTACACCTTTATGTCTTGGACTACTTGCACCCGGCATGGAGGCCGGACTGCATCGGGAATGTAAATTCTCCGTTATTCGACACAACCCGCCCTGAAGTTGACCACCTGCACAAAAGTGAATTTTGGGGCGGCGTTCAGACGCGCTCTGGCATACGCGCGTGGCTTCTTCCAGGCGATGAAGGCGTGAATGCCCGTAGCGCGCGATCATCACACGGGCAACGGAAGCGGGGAAAAGGCCACGCACGGGAGCCGTACGGGAAAGGACTCTGGTCACGACGGTGCCCTTGCGGGGCGTCACGCGCTGGGGAAGCCGCTCTTGGGGAGTAATCGGCTAACGCGTCCATCCTCCTGAATGCACCGAGGTCCGTGCCGTGGGGCGTCGGACCGCAGGGCGCCGTGGGGCGTCCTGCCCGGCACCGCCATCATGGGCTGGATGCGTCAGCTGAACCATCAGGAAGTTCCTCACTCTGATTCGGATTTTTCTGACCCCCCGAACCCTCGGCCGGATGGGCGGGTCGGCCCCGCTGAATGGGATCACCCGGGTTCACCCAGGGTGTTCACCCGCCGCAAAGGGCCTCGCGCGCAGTGTCGATACTCCGCCCCCTGGTTCGTCGTATGCCTTGAAGGCGCCCATCCTGGCGCGCCATCTGGAGCGTTGTCATGGCGTATATCGATGGTTTCGTACTGGCCGTCCCGACCGCGAACAAAGACAAATTCCTCGAGCACGCCCGCATGGGCGATGCGATCTGCATCAAACACGGTGCGCTGCGCGTGGTGGAGTGTTGGGGCGATGATGTTCCGCACGGAAAGCAGACCGACTTCCATCGCGCGGTCGAAGCGAAGGAGGATGAGGCGGTACTGTTTTCCTGGATCGAATGGCCGGACAAGGCCACGCGCGATGCCGGCATGCAGAAGATGATGGAAGACCCGCAGATGAACCCGGAGAACAATCCGATGCCGTTCGACGGCAAGCGGATGATCTACGGCGGCTTCGTGCCGGTGGTGGAATTGAAGCAGTGATCCGGGCGCCGGTTTCGGCCCGGGCCAGGCGGATCGGTTGGCGCAACGCCGCTTGAGTCGGCGCTGGAGCACCGGCATGCTCGGTGCTCCAGGCTGGCAGGAAGCGCGCGCCATGATGACGATGCCGCCCGCGGGGCCGCCGTCATCAAGGAGCGATCGGCATGGCAGCAGTGCGTCCGGGGATGTTGGGTTGTCTGCTCGCGGTCGCGCTCGGGCTTGGCGTGATCGCCAGCCGGCCGGCCCGGGCTGAAGGGCCGGGGCTGGCGCAGTACCAGCGCGCCGAACGCGTGCTGGACCAGCAGTTGCGCGGCAAGGTCCGCAATGCCACGGTGGTACCGCGCTGGCTCGACGATGGCCGCTTCTGGTATCCGCGCCAGGATGAGCACGGCCGCACGAGCTACCTGCTGGTCGACCCTGCCGCGTCCACGCGCACCGCACTGTTCGACAGCGACACGATGCGCAGCACGCTGGCCGCCGCCGGCATCGTCGATCCGGACACGGTGATGCAGCAGGTGGAGGCGGTCGCCCGCAGCGGCGATGACGTGCGGATCACCCTGCGCGTGGATCCACAGCGGCGGGTCGCGTGCGTGCTGCCTGCGGGCTGCGAACTGCAGTCGGCAGCGGTCGCCGATCCCCGTGATCTGCCGGCACCGGATGGTCGGCACAGCGTGCGCGTCGAGCAGGACAACCTGTGGCTGCGCAGCGTTTCCGACGGCAGCCGACGGGCACTGACCGTGGAAGGTGAAGCGTCCCACGGCTACGGGGTGCTGCCCGATTTCGCCCTGCGCGGCATTCCGCGACGTGAAGGACGGCTGCAGATGCCGCCCTTCGCGGTCACGTGGTCGCCGGACAGCCAGCGCCTGTTCGGCGTGCGCTATGACGAGCGCCAGGTGCTGCCCTATCCCTATCTGGCGACGGCCCCGACCGATGGCTTCCGCCCGGTCGTGCACGAAGTGCGCCTGGGCCTGCTCGGCGACGCCGAGCAGGTGCGCGACACCTGGTTCGTCACCGAGGTGGACGGTAGCGGCACGCGCCACATCGCCGTTCCCGAGGGCTGGCACACGCTGACCGAGGCAGGGGTGCTGGGCTGGTCGGCCGATGCCGGCAAGGTCTACACGGCGATCATGCGTCATGACGCGCCGGCACGCCTGCGCCTGGTCGAGGTGGACGTGCGCACCGGCCGCGTGCGCACCGTGCATGAGGAGACCAGCGATACCCGCGTGCAGCTCAACACCTATCCCTACAACCGGCCAGCCGTGCACGTTATGCAGCGCGGCGACGGCATCGTCTGGTTCTCGCAGCGCGATGGCTGGGGCCATCTGTACCTGATCGACCGCCGCGATGGCCGCGTGGTCCGCCAGCTGACCCGCGGCAAATGGCTGGTCCGTGATGTGGTCGGCGTCGATGAGGCGCGTCGCCAGGTGCTGTTCACCGCCGGCGGGCGCGAGCCCGGCGATCCCTATCAGCGCCGCCTGTACCGCGTGTCGCTGGACGACGGCGCCCCGGTCCTGCTCACACCGGAAGCAGCCGACCATGCGGTCGATGGCGGCGCCGGCGTGCTGATGGGGGGCCGTGCGTCCACGCTGCTGTCACCCTCGGCGGCCTACGTGGTCGACAGCTACTCGCGGGTGGACCAGGCACCGATCAGCGTGCTGCGCTCGACCACCGATGGGCGCGTGGTGCTGGAACTGGAACACGCCGATGACCGCAGCGTACGTGCGGCCGGCTGGGTGCCGCCGCAGCGGGTGAGCGTGCTGGCCGCCGACGGCCGTACCGAACTGCAGGCGACGGTGTACCTGCCGCCCGGCTACAGCGGGACCGGACACCATCCAGTGATCGATGCCATGTACGGTGGACCGCATATCACCAACGCCCCGGTCGGTTTCGTCGATGCCACCGCCACGATGAATCCGGTCGCGCGTTCCAGCCTGGCCCAGCTCGGCTTCGTGGTGGTGAGCATCGATGCGCGCGGCACGCCCGGGCGTTCCAAGGCGTTCCACGATGCCAGCTTCCTGACCGCGGCCGATCTGCAGCTGGACGATCATGTCGCGGCCATCCGCCAGCTGGCCACCCGTTATCCGGGGATGGACCTGAGCCGCGTCGGCATCTATGGGCACTCCTTCGGCGGCTACAGCGCGGCGCGTGCCCTGCTGCGCCACCCGGCGTTCTACAAGGTCGGCGTGGCGTCGGCCGGCAGCCACAGCTTCCAGGGCATGTACGGCGGCGCGATCCATGGGATGGACCGGCTGGTCGGCGGCCAACCGATCTATGCCGACGGTAGTGCGGTGCGCCCGCAGCCCGATGCGGTGCCCGCACTGTTCCAGCCGCTGGCCAACGATGCGCTGGCCGACCGCCTGCAGGGCCGGCTGATGCTGGTCTACGGCGATCTGGACGAAAACGCCATGCCGGCGCTGACCCTGCAACTGGCGCGGGCGCTGACGCTCGCCAACAAGGATTACGACCTGCTGTACCTGCCCAACCAGGACCACGAGCTGTTCCGCAACGACGACTACTACATGCGCCGGATGTGGGATTACTTCGTCACGCACCTGATGGGCACGACGCCACCGCCGTACCGGATCGGCGTGGCCGCCTCGCCGTGAGCCGATCGGCGATCAGCGATGCGCGTCCGAAGTGTCGTCTGCGCCACCGCCCATGCCACCGCCGCCCATTCCTCCCATGCCGCTACCGCCCCCACCGCCTTTACCGCCGCCCTTGTCACCCGCATCGCCCTTGCCCTTCGCACCGGCCGAGGGCCGTGCCGGGCCTTGGCGCGGGATGACGACGGCGGCAGGGATGGGATCGAGATCCAGCGCTTGGCGGATGAAGTCACGCAGCGACACCACCAGTTCGGCGGTGGGAACGAGGCGGCCCTGGGCCATCTCGTTGGCGGCGTGCGCGGCCAGGCGCACCTGCTCATCGGTGCCCAGCAGGATGATGTCCGACAGGGCTGCTTCCACCGCATCACGGATGCGACGCGCACGCTCGCCGCCGATCTCCGCGTCCGCCGGCAGGTGCAATGCATCGCCGTCTTCGCCTGCGTCGGGCAGCGCGCGGAAGTCCCGGCGATGGCGTGGATCGACATCAAGCGTGCCGGTGAATGAACCCCCGAGCACTTTGTAAGCCGCGATCAGCGTGCGCAGCCGCTCGTTGATCTGCCGGTTCTCGCGCTCGCGGCGCTGCTGCATGGTCTGCATGACCAGCAGCCGGATGCCGACGCCGATCAGGGTGATGACCGCCAGGCCGACCAGGGTCGAGAGCATGGCCTGCCAGGAACTGAAGTCGAGACCGCGCATTGCATCTTCCCGTGGACGTCCGCGGAGCAGGTTAGCAAGAGATGCAGGGAGGAACCGTCAAGCACCTGGCCGCAGGGGCAGGATCTGACGAAGGGGCGGGACAGTCAGGACAGGAACCGGGAGTCTGATCGCAGCGTGGCGCGATGCACTCGACCGGGATGCCAAGAGGCAGTGGGCGGGCACAGGCCGACCCCGCCATGCCACTCCCGCCCTCAGGCGGGAGCAGCACGTTGCAACTTGCTTACTTGCGCGCGCGCTTGGCCGGCGCCTTGCGGGCAACCGGCTTGGCGGCAGCACGCTTGGCCGGGGCGGCCTTGCGGGCCGGAGCCTTCTTCGCCGGAGCCTTCTTCGCCGGAGCCTTCTTGGCCACAGCCTTCTTGGCGGTCGCGACCTTCTTGCCGACGGTCTTCTTGGCCGCGGTGGTCTTCTTGGTCACGGCCTTCTTGGCCGTGGCGACCTTCTTGCCGACCGACTTGCGGGCGACGGCGGTCTTCTTGCCGGCCACCTTCTTGGCGGTCGCGGTCTTCCGGGTCACGGCCTTCTTGGCGGTCGCCGACTTCCTGGCAACGGCCTTCTTGGCGGTGGCGACCTTCTTGCCGACGGTCTTCTTGGCGACGGCGGTCTTCTTGCCGACTACCTTCTTGGCCGCTGCGGTCTTCTTGGTCACGGCCTTCTTGGCGGTCGCCGACTTCTTGGCAACGGCGGTCCGGGCAGCGGCGACCTTCTTGCCGACGGTCTTCTTGGCGGCGGTGGTCTTCTTGGTCACGGCCTTCTTGGCGGTCGCGGTCTTCTTGGCGACGGCCTTCTTGGCGGTGGCGACCTTCTTGGTCACGGTCTTCTTGGCGGCGGCAGCCTTCTTGGTCACGGCCTTCTTGGCGGTCGTGGCCTTCTTGCCGGCAGCCTTGGTGGTCTTGGTCACGGCCTTTTCAGCGGCGGCCTTCTTCTTGGCGACCTGCTTCTTGATCGCGGTGACTTCGGCCTTGGCGTTCTTCTTGGCCGTTTCCAGCTTCTGCTTGGCGGTGGCCAGGGTCTTGCCGACCGACTTGGCCGCCTTGTCAGCCTTCTTGGCGACGGTCTTCTCGACCTTGGTCACGGCCTTCTTGACCTTGGCGACCTGGGTGGTGGCGGCCTTGCGAGCGCGCTTGGCGGTCTTCTTCACCGAAGCGACGGCATCTTCCGCAACGTGTGCGATGGTCTCGCCGACGTTGGTGGCGGTTTCTTTTGCATCTTCGACGGTCTGCGAGAGAACCGTGGTCACACCATTACCGTTGCTCATTGAGTGCCTCCTAAGGGGCCTGGTTAGTCAAATCGCTGGCGATGCTATACCGGCGCGGTCCATCGTGGAACGGTCTTGATGCGATGCACGTGCCAAGCCGACAGTAGCACCCCCATCGGCGGCAGCAAGCAACGCACCAGGCGCTTGCATGAAACCCCTTGAAAACAGCATCGCCGTTCCAGTGCGTGGTGCACGGCGTGTGTCTGGATGCGCATCTCCGCCGCATCCGATGATTCGACAATTGGTCGTCGCACCTGATCCATTCCCTGCCTCCACACCCGGCATTTGCGCTGGTTTCGATCACGCTGGTACGCGTTGCCGACGCACGACGAGGGTGCGATCGGGCGTCACCGGATGCATCGCGGCAGCCACTTCCGGTCCTCCCTGTCGGCTGCCTCGGCACCCCGACCATCGGCCTGCCGATGTCGTCGGGAACGCCGCGGCCGCGGCGGGTTTCATGCCGGGTTTAGCCGGTTGCGGACACACTCATTCAGGTTGAATTACCGTATACCTGTTTTCCCTGCCCCCGCCCCCTCCGACACGGAACCGCCGGACATGCGACCGCTCCCGACCCTGCTTACGCTCGCCCTCGCCGCTGCCTTCGGCGGATTCACCGCCACGGCCATCAACGCGCACCTGGACAACCGTGCCGAAGCGGCACCGGCCGCGTACACGATCCCGACCACGGCCGCGCTGCCCGCGGCGGTCGCCGGACAGGCGGTACCGTCACTGGCACCGATGCTGGAGCGGGTGATGCCGGCGGTGGTGAGCGTCAACACCAAGCAGGTGGTGCGCGTGCGCAACCCCTACTTCAACGACCCGTTCTTCCGCCGCCTGTTCCCGGAAGTGCCGCAGGAGCGCATCAACGAATCGCTGGGCTCGGGCGTGATCATCGATGCCGCCGAGGGCCTGGTGCTGACCAACCACCACGTCATCGACAATGCCGACGACGTGCAGGTGACGCTGGCCGATGGACGGACGGTCAAGGCTGAATTCATCGGCTCCGATGCCGATACCGACGTTGCCCTGATCCGTATTCCGACCGGCAACCTGACCGAGATCAAGCTCGGTAACAGCGCGCAGCTGCGCGTGGGCGACTTCGTGGTGGCGATCGGCAACCCGTTCGGTTTCAGCCAGACGGTCACCTCCGGCATCGTCTCGGCGGTGGGCCGCAGCGGCATCCGCGGGCTGGGCTACCAGAACTTCATCCAGACCGATGCCTCGATCAACCCGGGTAATTCCGGCGGCGCACTGGTCAACCTGCAGGGCCAGCTGGTCGGCATCAATACCGCCAGTTTCAATCCGCAGGGCAGCATGGCCGGCAACATCGGCCTGGGCCTGGCGATCCCCTCCAACCTGGCGCGCGACGTGGTCGATCAGCTGGTCAAGCACGGCGTGGTGGTGCGCGGCACGCTCGGCATCGAGACGCAGAACCTGACCCAGCAGATCGCACAGGGCCTGGGCCTGACCGAGACGCGGGGCGCACTGGTCACCCGCGTGCTGGCCGGTTCCAGTGCCGCCGCTGCCGGGCTGAAGCCGGGCGATGTGGTGGTGTCGGCGAACGGACAGCGCGTGGACAGCGCGCAGGCGCTGCACAACGTGGAAGGCCTGCAGCCGGTGGGCAGCACGCTGACCCTGGATGTGCGCCGCGAAGGCAAGCCGCTGCAGATCAAGGCCACGCTCAAGGAGCAGGCACGCGCGGTCAGTGGCGAGTCGCTCGATCCGCGACTGGGCGGCGCCACCTTCGTCGATCTGCCCGAGTCGCTGCGCCAGGCCGGTGTCAGCGGCGTACTTGTCAGCGAGGTCAAACGCGGCAGCCGCGCGGCCAACTCCGGGCTGCAGCAGGGCGATGTGATCACCGCGGCAACGGCAGGTGAGTTTGCCGATCTCGCCAGCTGGCGGGCCAACTTCCAGCAGCGTCCGGCCCAGCTGGTGCTGCGCATCATCCGGGGCAACGGTGGTGGCCAGCTGGTGATGCGCTGAACGCAGCGGCTGCCGTAACGTCGCTTACACCCGGCCGGTGCTATTACCTTGTGTTCGTTGCCGTCGGATCGTCCGCGGTCACCTTCCCCATCGCATAGCAGGAGATACACGATGAGCCCCACCAATACCGAGAACCTGAAGGAACACCTGGGCGAAGCCGGCTCGCACCTGAAGTCGGCCGCCACCGCCGCCGGCGGTGCGATCAAGGGCGCCACCGGTGCTGCCGGTGACGAGCTGCGCATCGGCAAGGCCAACGTCAAGGCCGAACTGTCCGATACCGCGCTGTCCGGCCTGGCGGCTGCCGAGTTCGGTGGCGCCGCTGCCAAGGAACAGGTCGATGCACTGATGGACAAGGGCAAGGACCTGGTCGACAGCGCTGCCGAACTGATCCGTGAGCGTCCGCTGGCATCCTTCGGCGTGGCCTTCGCGGCCGGCTGGATCATCGCCAAGCTGGCCCGCAGCGGCGGCGACAAGTAAGCAGCGGCGTGAGCGATCAAGCCCAGTCGAACGCTGCCGGTGGCGCGGATATCCCGCCACCGGACAGCGGTGAAAAAGCACCGCGCCTGGACGAGAGCATCCGTCAGGTCGGTGAGGCCGGCCGTGAGACCGTCGATTCGGCCAAACACACCCTGCGCTCCCTGCGACGGTTGGCTTCTGTCGACTTCGCACTGGCGCGCAGCGCGTTTGGCCGGGCACTGGCCTGGGCGGGCGTGGCGATCGTATTCGGTGCGTCGGCCTGGCTGTTGCTGGCCGGTACGCTGATCGCCCTGATGCAGCGTTGGGGCCTGTCCTGGTTCCATTCGCTGTTGATCACCTCGATCGTCAGCCTGCTGGTGACCGGCTACGCGATGTGGCGGGTGTCGTTCTTCTTCCGCCATACCGGCATGCATGCCACCCGCCGCCAGCTGTCGCGGCTGGGGCTGTATGACGAGCCCAGCGATGAAGATCCCGATGCCGACGTCGATACCACGGGGGTGAAGCGATGAACTTCGAAGCCTTGCGGCAGCGCGTCCAGCGCGCCGAGCTGGTGGTGGCGGTGCGGGTGGAGAAAACCCGCAGCAACTGGTCCACCCTCAGCACCGTCTGGCGTACCGGATGGACACCGCTGCGCATCATCACCGTGGGTCTGGCCGGCGGTTTCCTGGCCGGCAAGCTGGAGCCCACCGGCCTGGGCGCGAAGGTGCAGGGCGCGCGGTGGCTGCAGATGATCGGCTCGGTCTCCAATCTGGTGGCCAGTACCCAGGCCGCGTTCGCCTCGATGCAGGCCAGCGAAGCGGCCGATACCGCCGAGCAGGCGGCCGACAAGGTGGATGAGGCAACCGATGAGGCACCACGCCAGGCGGCTCCGACGCCTGCTGCCCCGGCAACGCCGCGGCTCAGCCCGGAACGCCGCGCGGATCCGGCCTCGCCGCATCAGCCGCAACCGGCCGAGGCCGCCACGGACCTGTCCGAACGCTGATCGCACCGCGCTCGGCCGCAACATCCGAAGGCCCTGCGGCACCCGCCGCGGGGCCTTTCTTCGTCTGCACGCACCCCACACGCCATGCCCACCCGGCTTGCCCAATAATGGCGCTCCTTTCCAGTGTGCGATCCGAATGAGCGTCCCGGTTCCCCCTTCTGCCGAAGCCGTCGTCGCACCGCCCGCGCCGCGCCCGCGCGCCCCGATGTCGCTGGTGATCCTGGCCACCCTGGCCGTCGCCTTCACCCTGTGGGCGGCACAGGACGTGGTGCTGCCGATCCTGCTGGCCATGTTCTTCGCGCTGGTCGGCAACCCGATCCTGCGGATGCTGCAGAGGATCTGGATTCCCCGGTTCCTCGGCGCGGTGCTGGTGCTCGGCGTCGGCCTGAGTGGTGCTGCCGCGCTCGGCGTGCAGCTGGTCGGCCCGGCGATGGAGTGGGCCCAGGAAGCGCCGCAGCAGCTGCGCAAGGTCGCCCGCCAGGTGCAGAACCTGACCAAGCCGGTGCAGCAGGCCAACCAGGCCGCCGAGAACTTCGCGCGTGTCGCCGGTGGCGAAGGCAGCCGCCGCGTGCAGATCGTGCGCACCCAGCTGGATGATCCCTACAAGGTGCTGACCCGCGCGCCCCGCCTGGCCGCCTCGGTGCTGGCGGTGGTGCTGTTGACCCTGTTCTTCATGATCTACGGGCAGAACCTGCAGAAGCATGCGATCGCGCTGTTCCCCAGCCGCCAGCAGCAACGCTTCACCACGGACATCCTGCGCTCGATCGAGCGCGAGGTTTCCCGGTACGTGCTGACCATCACCGTGATCAACACGCTGGTCGGCCTGGTGTTCTCCGGGATTCTGCTGCTGCTCGGCATTTCGCTGCAGGAGGCGCTGCTATGGGGCACCGTGGCGGCCCTGCTGAACTTCGCGCCCTACGTCGGTCCGCTGATCGGCGTGGCGCTGATGCTGCTGATGGGTTTCGTGGAGTTCAGCGATCCCTTCAAGGCATTGCTGCCCGCGGCCTGCTACCTCGCGCTGCACACCATCGAAGGCCAGGTGGTGACCCCGATCGTACTGGGCCGGCAGATGGCGATCTCGCCGCTGATCCTGATCCTGGCCCTGATGGTGTTTGGCTGGCTGTGGGGCATGGTCGGCCTGCTGCTGGCGGTGCCGCTGCTGGTCTGCATCAAGCTGGTGCTGGCGCGGCTGGATGGCACCCAGGGCTGGGCCAAGCTGCTGGAATAAGCAGTCAAGGCCAAGGATACGGCTGGCCGCGCGATCCCCGGTGCTGCCAGAATACCGGCACCTTTTCGGATGGATCCCGGCCCTGATGTCTTCCCTCGCTACCCGTTGCCTGGCCCTCGCCGGCCTTGTCACCCTCGCTGCCCCGACCTTGGCCGCACCCCCGCCCAGCGCCGAGGTGGCCAGCCGCCAGCTGGTCGAGGCGGTCACCTGCAAGCGTCACCTGACGCCTGCGCAGTTCGCCGCGCTGGCGAAGGTGCTCAAGCCGACCGAGCTGCAGGCGTACGGCGAGCTGTCCGATGGCGAGTATGCGCTGACCACACCGCTGCTCGTGCTGGGCCAGCCGGTGAACCGCCTGCACCTGTACGACGGTGCCAACGGCGAGGACAGCATCGACAGCTATACCGCCTACTTCAGCACAGCCGGTATCGAACAGATCGCAGCGCTGGCGAAGATTCCGCGCAACGAAGCCGGCGACTACACCTTGGAAGTAGGCCGCCACGACCTGAGCGTGCGGCAGGACGAGGGCCAAGCCTCCATCGCCTGCTCCTACGACCTGCGCTGAAGCACCTCACCTCGGCCCTGCGCGCGCCATGAAAGCCCGCGCGCGCAGGCGTAGAATGGCGGGGTGAATTTCCCCGTCCAAGCCATCACCCTCGACCTCGACGACACCTTGTGGCCGTTCGCCCCCATCGGCGCCCGCATCGACCAGGTGTTGTACGAGTGGATGCTCCAGCACAGCCCCGCGACCGCCGCGATGTACCCGGTGGCCGCGATGCGCGAACTGCGCGAGCGCTCCTTCCATGACAACCCGCACCTGCACTACGACCTGAGCGCGCTGCGCCGGTTGACGCTGAGCGAGGCGCTGGAGAAAAGCGGCGCCGATCCGGCCCTGCTGGAACCGGCCTACGAGGCGTTCTACGCCGCGCGCAACCAGGTCGAGTTCTATCCGGATGCGATGGACGCGCTGGCCCGGATCGCCGCACGCGTGCCGGTCGCCGCGCTCAGCAACGGCAATGCCGACCTGCAGCGGATCGGCGTGTCCCACCACTTCACCTTCCAGCTCGGCTCGCGCGAGCACGGCGCGGCCAAGCCTGCAGCGAGCATCTTCCACGCGGCCTGCGAGCGCCTTGCGGTGGCCCCGGCCCACGTGCTGCACGTCGGCGACCACGCCGAGATGGACGTGGTCGGTGCGATGCAGGCCGGCCTGCGCGGCTGCTGGATCAACCGCGAAGAACACCCCTGGACCCATCCTTCACTGCAGCCCGATCTGCAGTTCGACACCCTGACCGGGCTGGCCGACTGGCTGGATGCCAACGCATCCGTCCAGCACGCGTAAGCCGCCGCCCAAGGAGCACTCGAGTCCCATGTCCCAGATCAACGGTTTCACGTCCGATACCTCGCATGCGCTGCCGCTGCATGTGATGACCCGCGAGCAGTACGCCGGTTGGCGTGCGCAGCAGTCCGACGCACTCGGCGCGTGGCTGGACGCGCAGCGCTTCAACGGCAGCGGTGGCAGCGTGGTGCTGCTGCCGGGCGAGCACGGCCTGGCCGGCGCGATCGTCGGTGTCGGCGACCCGGGCGATGTCTACAGCTACGCGCATGCGCCGTTCGCGCTGCCGGAAGGCACTGTGTGGACACTGGCGGATGCACTGCCACCGGAGATCGAGACCCTGCTGCAGATCGGCTGGGGCCTGGGCAGCTACCGCTTCGCGCGCTACCGGAAGCCCAACCGCGCGCCGGCCCAGCTGGCCGCCACCCCTTCGGCCGAAGTGCGCGACGTGGTCGCGGCCAGCCTGCGCGTGCGCGACTGGGTCAACACCCCGACCGAGGACATGGGTCCGCAGCAGCTCGAAGATGCCGCGCGTGAACTGGCCACGGCCCACGGCGCGCAGATCGAGGTGATCACCGGCGATGCGCTGCTGGAGCAGAACTTCCCGTCCATCCATGCCGTGGGCCGCGCCTCGCATCGCGCGCCGCGGCTGATCGTGCTGCGCTGGGGCAACGCGGGCCAGCCGCACGTGGCGCTGGTCGGCAAGGGCGTGTGCTTCGACACCGGCGGGCTGGACATCAAGCCGGGCGATGGCATGCGCAACATGAAGAAGGACATGGGCGGTGCGGCGCACGCGCTGGGCCTGGCCGGGCTGATCATGGCCCAGCAGCTGCCGGTGCAGCTGACCCTGCTGATCCCGGCGGTGGAAAACGCGATCGGTCCGGATGCGTTCCGTCCGGGCGAAGTGATCGCCACCCGCAAGGGCCTGAGCATCGAGATCGACAACACCGACGCCGAAGGCCGGGTGATCCTCGCCGATGCGCTGACCTATGCCAGCGAGCAGCAGCCGGAGATCGTGCTCGATTTCGCCACCCTGACCGGCGCGGCCCGCATCGCGCTCGGCCCGGACCTGCCGGCGCTGTTCAGCAACGACGACACCCTGGCCCAGCAGTGGCTGCAGGCCGGTGAATCGGTGCGCGATCCGGTCTGGCGCATGCCGCTGTGGCGTCCGTACCTGCGCTACCTGCACAGCAACATCGCCGATCTGGCCAACGCCGGGTCGCGCATGGCCGGCTCGGTCACCGCCGCGCTGTACCTGGAGCGTTTCATCGCCGAAGGCCAGGCCTGGGCGCATCTGGATGTGTACGCCTGGAACGACGGCGAACGCCCGGGCCGTCCGGCCGGTGGCGAAGCGCTGGCGCTGCGTTCGGCGTGGGCGATGCTGAAGACGCGCTACGCCTGAGGCGCCGCGCCTCACCTGTGACCCCGACGATCCCCGCTCCGGCGGGGATCGTCGTTTCTGAAGAGTTGTCGAAAATGTGAATATCGGCCTGCGCCGGGTTCTGACACCATGCGCCTGTCGCCCACCCACACGCATCGTGAAGGCAGGAATCCGGACATGTCGCTCTTCGGCTATACCCGCGCTGGTCGCGAACCGGGCGGTCCACGCCCTCCATCACCGCTGCTGTGGATCGGACTGATCGCCCTGATCGCGGGTGGTCTGGTGCTGGCCTTCGCCTGGCTGGCCGGCTGGATCGGTCGCGACCGCGTCACCGCACAGACCTTCACCGATGCCATCGAAGCGACGGGGCCACCGCAGCCCGGCTTCCGCCGTGCGCATACCAAGGGTGTCTGCGTCAGCGGTGTGTTCCAGGGCACACCGGAAGGCGCGGCGCTGAGTTCGGCACGCGTGTTCCGCCAGCGCCAGGTACCGGTATTGGGCCGCCTCTCGATCGGTGGCGGCGATCCGCATGGTGCCGACAACAAGGCCCGCGTGCGCAGCATGGCGTTGCAGCTGGTCAGCGATGACGGCCAGGAATGGCGCATGGCGATGAACAGCTTCCCGTTCTTCGCAGTGCCCACCGCGGAAGCCTTCCTCGAGCAGACCCGTGCGGGCATCCCGGACCCGGCCACCGGCAAACCCGACCCGGCGAAGATGGCGGCCGTGCTGGAGAAATACCCCTCCGCGCGAGCCTTCCAGCAGTGGGCCAAGACCGCGCCATGGTCGAACAGCTGGGCCAACACCGCCTACAACGGCGTCAACAGTTTCCGCTTCACTGCCGCCGATGGCAGCCACCGCTTCGTGCGCTGGAGCATGCGCCCGCAGGCACCGTTCGAGGACATGACGCCGGAACAGCGCGCGCAGTCCGACGATGATTTCCTCAGCGAGGAGTTCGCGCAGCGGCTGGCGCAGGGCCCGGTGCGCTGGGACATGTGGGTGACCGTCGCCAACGATGGCGACCCGGTCAATGATCCTTCGCAGGTGTGGCCGGAGGACCGCCGCCAGGTGAAGGCCGGCACGCTGACCCTGAGCAGCATGCAGCCGCAGGCCACCGGCGCCTGCCGCGACCTCAACTACGATCCGCTGATCCTGCCCAGCGGCGTGGCCGGCACGGATGATCCGATCCTGGCCGCCCGCTCGGCGGTGTATTCACAATCGTTCAATCGTCGCGAGCGCGAAATCGCCCGCGGCAGCGCGCCCGCTGCCACGGGCAAGGAAGGTGCGCGATGAACCGTGATGCCGGCCATTTCAATCTTCTCGCCCGCGTCCTGCACTGGCTGATGGCGGCGATGATCCTGACCATGCTGTTCGTCGGCGTGACCATGGTCGCTTCGCTGCACTGGCGGCCGATGCTGATCGACCTGCACCGGCCACTGGGCATCGCGATCCTGCTGCTGGTGCTGGTGCGGCTGTACAACCGCCTGCGGCATCGTCCACCGCCGCTGCCGGCCGATCTGCCCGCCTGGCAGGCTGCGGCCGCGCATGCCTCGCACTGGGTGCTGTACGGGCTGATGCTGGCAATGCCGCTGGTCGGCTGGGGCATGTTGTCGGCCGGTGGCTATCCGATCGTGATGGGGGCCGGCGTGCATCTGCCGGCGATCTTGCCGCATGATCCGGCGCTGTATGCCGCGCTGCGCAACGCGCACAGCCTGCTGGCCTATGTGTTGTTCGCCACGGTGGTGATGCATCTGTCGGCCGCGCTGTTCCACCTGTGGGTGCGCCGCGATGGCGTATTCCAGGCGATGGCGAAGGGCCCGGAGAAAGAGCGCAACGACGATGCCGGATAAATCAGGCTGCCTGTCATCCTGGTAGCCACCGACCGCGTTACAACCAGCCTTTCTGCCGCGCCAGCCGATACGCTTCGATGCGGTTGGCGACGCCCAGCTTGCCGATGCATTCGGACAGATAGTTGCGCACCGTCCCGTGCGAGAGCCCGAGCTGGGTGGCGATCTCGCTGGCCGAGCGGCCGTCGCCGGACAGGCGCAGCACCTGACGCTCGCGGTCGTTGAGAGGGTCGGCCTGCGACCAGGCATCCAGCGCCAGCTGCGGGTCGATCGCGCGGCCGCCATGCTGCACCTGGCGCAGTGCATCGGCCAGGCGTTCGGCCGGGGCATCCTTGAGCAGATAGCCGCACACACCGGCATCCAACGCGCGGCGCAGGAAGCCGGAGCGCGCGAAGGTGGTGACGATCACCACCTTGATCGGGAGTCCCTGACGGGCGATCCGCTGCGCCAGTTCCAGCCCGGACAGGCCGGGCATTTCGATATCGGTGACCAGGATGTCCGGCTGCAGCTGCTGCAGCATCCGCCACGCGGCTTCGCCATCGGCAGCGCTGCCCAGCACCTCGATGTCCGGCTCCAGCCCGAGCAGCGCCGACAACGCGCCGCGCACCATCGCCTGATCTTCGGCGAGCACGATGCGGATCATGATGTGGCTCCGTCCGGGAGGGCATCGGTCGTGACCGGTGCCACGACCGGCGTGGTTGCCACCGGCAGCGTGACCCGCACCGTCACGCAGGTGCCCTCACCCTTCGCCGACTGCATCGCCAGGGTGCCGCGCAGTGCCGCAACGCGTTCGCGCATGCCGGTCAGCCCGTTGCCGTCGACGTGGACACCACCGCGCCCATCGTC
Organism: Stenotrophomonas sp. TWI700; assembly: GCF_039673645.1. Classification (NCBI taxonomy): domain Bacteria; kingdom Pseudomonadati; phylum Pseudomonadota; class Gammaproteobacteria; order Lysobacterales; family Lysobacteraceae; genus Stenotrophomonas; species Stenotrophomonas sp. TWI700. The sequence continues at coordinate 60,349 of NZ_JBDJMB010000002.1, forward strand.
GCGGATCTGCATCAACAGGCTGCGCCCGTCCTGCTCGAAGGTGATCCACGCCTGCCGGGCCTGTGCGTGGCGGGAGATATTGGTCACCGCCTCGCGCAGGACCAGTGACAACGCCCGTTCGGTATCGACCGGCATCGGCGGCGGCGGCGCGTAGTGCAGATGCACATGCTGGTACTCCAGCAGCAACCGGGCCGAGGCGAGTTCGGCCGCCAGATCGCTGGCGCGGATACCGGTGACTGCACTGCGCACTTCGGCCAGCGCCTGGCGCGCGATGGTTTCGGCCTCGTCCACCTCGCGGCGCGAGCCCGCCGGATCGCGATCGGCCAGCTTGCGCGAGAGCTCCAGCTTCAAGGTGATCAAGGACAGCGTATGCCCCAGCAGATCGTGCAGATCGCGACCGATGCGCTCGCGCTCGGCGGTCGCGGCGAGCCGCCGCACTTCGTCCTGGGAGAGCTGCAGCGCCGCATCCTGTTCATGGCTGGCGGTTTCGAAGTTGACCACCAGGCTGATGATCATCGCCATGCTCGGGATCCAGATCAGCGCCTGCCACGGATAGTGGGCCAACAAACCCACCACCACGAACAGCGCGTTCAATCCCACCAGCTGCAGCAGATAACGCCCATAGCCGCTGCGGCGCGAGACACGCAGGGTGACGCAGCCGAAAATGAAGTAGCTCACCGCCGAGGGGTACCACGCCAGCGGAACCAGCCCCAGTACCACCATCGACAGGGCGTAGCGCGGTGCGTGGCAACGCGGTGCGAGCAGCACACCGGCGTACAGCACGAGGAACACCGGGTAGGTCAGCAGGGTCAGCGCCGCCCAGCGCCAGGTGTATCCACCGCCGAACAACGGCGTCAGGAACACCCACAGCGTCCACAGCAGGTGGATCGCATCGACCCACGGCGATCTGCCGCGCCGCAGGTTCTCGGCCACAGCCGAATCCGGCGCGGGGCGCAACAGGGAGGCGAGCCGACTGGAGGACACGGACGATTCCAAAGCAGGGCGATCAGGCGCGATCATGCCACTTCAGCCGATGCGCCGCAGGCGACGCCGTGCCAGCCCAAGCGCCACCGCGGTGAGGCCAAGCAGCACGGCGACGTGCACCCACAGACTGCCCTGCGCCGGCTGGCCGACCGCCGGCAACGCCAGCTGGGCCAGATGCCAGGTTGGCCACAGCGGTGCCAGCGTGGTGAACAGCGGCGGCAGTATCGACAGCGGCAGCCACAGCCCGGACAACACGGCCAGCGGCAGATAGACCAGGTTGACCACGGCCGGCGCCGCGTTGGCGCCCACGTGGCTGCCGATCAGCAGGCCGATCGCGCCCAGCGGCAGCGCGGCGAACGCGGCCACCGCCAGCAGGTGAAGCACCGCCTTGGGCGTGACCGCCACGCCGGCGCCGATCGCCACCGCGATCAGCAGCATCGCCACCAGCACCGCGAACAGGACGGCCATCAGCAGACGCGCGAGCAACGGCGCCATCGGTGGCATCGGCAGCGCGCGCTTGAGCGTGAGCAGGCCACCCTCGCGATCCAGCGCCAGCTGTACGCCGAAGCCGAACAGCGCCGGCGCCATCGCACCGAACACGCAATAGGTCGCCAGCAGATAGACCGGGGCCTGGCCGCGGCCGAGCAGCACACCGAACAGCGAATAGAACAACACTGGGAACAACAGCGACGGCAGCACGAAGCCCGGGTAGCGCCAGGCGCGGCGCAGTTCGCAGCGTATCTCGGCGAGGTAGATGGGCCATGCCGGGGCGCGGGCGCTTGCAGCGGGTACGGTGTTCATGCGGCCTCCCGGGTCAGTTCAACGAAGGCGTCGGCCAGGCCGCCGCCATGTACTTCCAGTTCCTGCAGCTGCGGATCTTCGGCGAGCAGGCGCGCGACCACCGGCTCGGCCGGCTCAGCCAGCAGTTCCAGGCGCAGGCCATCGCGAACTACCTCGCGCACGCCGGGCCAGGTTTTCAGCGCGTCCACGTCCAATGCACTGCGGCAGCGGATGCGGCGCGGTGCCAGCTGCTGGCGGAACTGCGCCAATGGGCCATCGGCCAGCACGCGGCCCTGTTCGATCACCACCACGCGCTGGGCCAGCGCCTCGGCTTCTTCCAGGTAATGCGTGGTCAACAGGACACCGCAGCCCTCGGCCGCCAGCTGCCGGATGGCCTGCCAGAGCTGCTGCCGTGCCTGGATGTCCAGGCCGGTGGTCGGCTCGTCCAGGAACAGCAGCTGTGGCCGCCCGCAGACCGCGATGGCGAACTGCACGCGACGCTGCTGGCCGCCGGACAGGCGACCATAGCGGCGGCGGGCGAGATCGGTCAGCCCGGCCAATGCGAGGCACTCGTCCAGCGAACGCGGATCGACATAGCAGGTGCGCGCCAGATCAACCAGCTCCCGCACCTGCAGCACCGCAGGCAACGCGGTGGCTTGCAGCATCACGCCGATGCCCCCGCGGCGATCGCGATCCTGCGGGTCGCCGCCGAGCAGTTCCACCCGACCTGCATCGGCACGACGCAGGCCCAGCAGCAGGGAAATGGCGGTGCTCTTGCCGGCGCCGTTGCGGCCGAGCAGGGCCAGCACTTCGCCGCGATGCAACGAGAAGCTCACGCCCTGCAGGGCGGCGACGCTGCCGTAGTGGACCTGCACGTCGTGAAGGCAGGCCAGGGGCAAGGCAGTGGATTCGGTCATGACGCACTCCCGGAGAGGACACCCACAGCGTCCGTCATCCGCGCTGCCGGCCCCAGTGGCCGCCGTCAGCCCATGCAGGTGACAGCTGTCACTGCCGCCGCCGCAGGCCGCCGGGCATGCTGTGCACCACCCGGCCACCGTGCCGGTTTGCCCCCCGGCCGCCGTTGCGGTCACACTCGGCCCGATTCCCCGTCCAGACTCACGATGAACGCATCCGCTGAACTGCTCAAGGAACTCCGCATCGACCGCAAGGCCGGTTCGCCGCCGCCGTCGCCCCCGCGACGTGGCCGCTGGATCGTACTGGCGATCGTCCTTCTCATCGTGCTGGCCGGACTGGCCTGGTTCGTGTTCGGTCGCGAGCGCCCGATCGCCGTGACCACCGCCCCGGTGGTGGCGATCCAGCAGGGCGGCGCCAGCAGTTCGGTGCTCGACGCCAGCGGCTACGTGGTCGCCCGCCGCATGGCCACCGTCTCGGCCAAGATCACCGGCAAGGTCCGCGAGGTGATGATCGAGGAAGGCATGCGCGTGGAAGAGGGCCAGATCATGGCCACGCTCGACCCGATCGATGCCAACGCACAGCGCAGCCTCTCGGCCTCGCAGCTGGAGGCCGCGCGCAGCCAGCTGGCCGGATTGCAGGCGCAGGTCGCCCAGGCCGATGCCGAAGCCGGCCGCCTGCAGGCGCTGGTCGGCCAGCAGCTGGTCTCGCGCTCGCAGTACGACCTGGCCATCGCCCAGCGCGACAACCTGCGCGCCCAGCTCAAGACTGCCCAGCGCAACACCACCGTGGCCAGCGATTCGCTGGCGATCGCCGACCTCGGCGTGGACAACAACATCGTGCGCGCGCCGTTCTCCGGCGTGGTCACCGCCAAGGCCGCGCAGCCGGGCGAGATCGTCTCGCCGCTGTCGGCCGGCGGCGGCTTCACCCGCACGGGCATCGGCACCATCGTGGACATGGACTCGCTGGAGATCGAAGTCGAGGTCGGCGAATCCTTCATCGGCCGCGTGCAGCCGAAGATGCCGGTCGAAGCCACCCTCAATGCCTACCCGGACTGGAAAATCCCGGCCGAAGTGATCGCGATCATCCCGACCGCCGACCGCGGCAAGGCCACCGTGAAGGTGCGCGTGGCGCTGAAGACCAAGGACCCGCGCATCGTCCCGGAAATGGGCGTGCGGGTCAGCTTCCTGGAAAGCGCCCAGCCCACCGAAGCCGCCAAGCCGCAGGGCGTGCGCGTACCGGCGGCGGCGATCGTGGAGCGCGACCAGAAGACGGTCGCCTTCGTGGTCAAGGACGATGCGCGGGTGGAACAGCGCGCGCTCACCGTGGGCACCACGCTCAACAACGACCGCCAGGTCACGCAGGGCCTGAGTGCCGGCGAGGTCGTGGTGACCTCACCACCGGCCGAGCTGCACGACGGCAGCAAGGTCACCGAAACCCCCTGACGGGCCGAAGGTAGCAGTACGCGAGCCGCCCCCACGCTCGCAGCAAGTGCGACTCCCTCGTGCCGTCACGGCGCGCACGGTGGCGGCTGGCCGTCACCGCGGAACCCGGCGGCCTTCGCCCGGGCGCGCCGCATGCCTTTTCTCACTGATCCACGGAGAACCACCCATGTCCACCCTGGTTTCGCTCCGCAACATCACCAAGACCTACCAGCGCGGCCCCGAGAAAGTGCAGGTGCTGCACGGCATTGATCTGGACATCCAGTCGGGCGATTTCGTCGCGTTGATGGGCCCGTCCGGTTCGGGCAAGACCACCCTGCTCAACCTGATCGGCGGGCTGGACACGCCCACCGCGGGCGAGATCGAGATCGAAGGCGAGCGCATCGACCGCATGAGCGGTGGCCAGCTCTCGACCTGGCGCAGCCACCACGTCGGCTTCGTGTTCCAGTTCTACAACCTGATGCCGATGCTGACCGCACAGAAGAACGTGGAGCTGCCGCTGCTGCTCACGCACCTGGGCGCGGCGCAGCGCAAGCGCAACGCCGAGATCGCGCTGACCCTGGTCGGCCTGGCCGACCGCCGCAGCCACCGCCCGAACGAACTCTCCGGCGGCCAGCAGCAGCGCGTGGCGATCGCCCGCGCGATCGTCTCCGACCCCACCTTCCTGATCTGCGATGAGCCCACCGGCGACCTGGACCGGCAGTCCGCCGAGGAGATCCTGGGGCTGCTGCAGCAGCTCAACCGCGAACACGGCAAGACCATCATCATGGTCACCCATGATCCCAAGGCCGCCGAGTACGCCACGCACACGGTGCACCTGGACAAGGGCGAACTGGCCGACGTGCCAGCGGCCCACTGACGGAGGATGCGGCGATGAAATACTTCTCGCTGGTCTGGGCACAGCTGTTCCGCAGCAAGACCCGTACCCTGCTGACCTTGCTGTCGGTGGTGGCGGCCTTCCTGCTGTTCGGCATGCTCGATTCGGTCCGGGTGGCCTTCAACTCCGGGGGTGACACCATCGAAGGCGCCAAGCGGCTGGTGGTGTCCTCCAAGCTGTCGATCACCCAGAGCCTGCCGTTGCGGCTGCTGCGCGACATCGAAGCCACGCCGGGGGTGCGCAAGGTCAATTACGCGATGTGGTTCGGCGGCATCTACCAGGACCAGAAGAACTTCTTCCCGAGCTTCTCGGTCTCGGACAACTACATGGACCTCTACCCCGAGTTCGAGCTGCCGCCCGAGCAGGCCGAGGCGTTCAAGAACACCCGCTCCGGCGCGCTGGTCGGTGAAGCGCTGGCCAAGCGCTTCGGCTGGAAGGTCGGCGACACCATTCCGATGCAGGCCACGATCTTCCCGCGCAAGGGCAGCAACGACTGGCCGCTGGAGCTGAGTGGCATCTACCGCGCCAAGGACCGCAACAACGCCGGCGCGGAGAATCAGCTGCTGCTGCACTGGAGCTACTTCGACGAGTCCAACGATTACATCAAGAACCAGGTCAGCTTCTACACCGTGCAGCTGGACACCCCGGCGCATGCCTCACGCGTTGCCCAGGCGATCGACGCGCTGTCGCTGAACTCCGACCACGAAACCAAGTCGCAGACCGAAGCCTCGTTCTCGCAGGCCTTCGCCAAGCAGTTCGCCGATATCGGCCTGATCGTCACCGGCATCATGGCGGCGGTGTTCTTCACCCTGGTGCTGCTGACCGGCAACACCATGGCCCAGGCAGTGCGCGAGCGCATCCCGGAGCTGGCGATCCTCAAAACGCTGGGCTTCAAGGACGGCACGGTGCTGGTGCTGGTGATGGTCGAGTCGGTGCTGCTGATCGTGCTCGGTGGGCTGATCGGCATGGGCCTGGCCTCGATCGTGATGCCGGTGATCAGCGCCAGCAGCCAGGGCATGATCAGCCTGCCCGGCGTGCCGGCACAGACGTGGGTGATGGCGCTGGGCCTGATGGCGGTGATCGGGATCGTGGTGGGCCTGCTGCCGGCATTGCGCGCGCAGCGGTTGAAGATCGTCGATGCACTGGCCGGGCGCTGAGGAGACCACCATGAACAAACAATGGATGTGGAACGTACTGACCGTGGTGGCGCTGCTGGTTGCCCTGGTGGTGTGGATCGTGCTGCCGTGGTGGATGGTGCTGGCGATCGCGGTGCTGTTGGCCGCTTGGCTGGTGCTCACCCGCAGTGGTCGGCTGTCGCTGGCGGCCGCGCGTATCGGTATCGCCAGCCTGCCGCAGCGCTGGGGTGCCTCCTCGGTGATCGTGGTCGGCATCGCCGGGGTGGTCGGGGTGCTGGTGGCCATGCTGGCGATGGGCGATGGCTTCAAGGCCACCCTGGAGCGCAGCGGCAGCGATGACGTGGCGATCGTGCTGCGCGGTGGCTCGCAGGCGGAAACCAACTCGGTGATCATGCGCGACCAGGTCCCGCTGATCGAGAACCTGCCCGGCGTGGCCCGCGGCAGCGACGGCAAGCCGCTGATCTCCGCCGAGCTGTCGCAGGTGATCAGCCTGCTCTCGCGCAGCGACCACAGCGATACCAACGTGCAGTTCCGCGGCGTCGGCGAGCAGGCGTGGGCGGTGCGCGACAACGTGCGCATCATCGCCGGCCGCAGGTTCAAACCCGGCCTGCGCGAGATCGTGGTCGGCAAGGGCGCCCAGGCGCAGTTCGAGGGCCTGGAGATCGGCAAGACCCTGCAGCTGGGCAAGCAGGAATGGACGGTGGTGGGCGTGTTCGCCTCCAACGATGTGCACGAGTCGGAGCTGTGGTCGGACACCCAGACGCTGTCGACCACCTACAACCGCAGTGCCTACCAGTCAGTCAACGTGCGTACCGAAGGGGCGGCAGGCTTCCAGCAGTTCAAGGCCGCCATGGAGGCCGACCCGCGCCTGAAACTGGATGTCGAGACCACCCGCGACTACTACCGCAAGCAATCCGGCGGCCTGAGCAAGCTGATCAGCATCCTGGGCACGGTGATCGGCGCGATCATGGCGATCGGCGCGGTGTTCGGTGCGCTCAACACGATGTATGCGGCCGTGGCCACGCGCGCGCGTGAGATCGCCACCATGCGCGCGATCGGATTCCGCGGTGTGCCGGTGGTGACGGCGGTGATGCTGGAGACGATGCTGCTGGCCCTGCTCGGCGGTCTGCTCGGTGGGCTGGTGGCGTGGCTGGTGTTCAACAACTACACCGTGTCCACGCTGGGCAACAACTTCAGCCAGGTGGTGTTCCAGTTCCAGGTGTCCCCGCAGCTGCTGTGGACGGGCCTGAAGTGGGCACTCGGCATCGGCCTGGTCGGCGGCCTGTTCCCGGCACTGCGCGCGGCGCGGCTGCCGATCACCACGGCATTGCGCGAGACCTGAGCGATACGTTTGAACAACGCGCGTGCGCGTGATCGCGCACGCGAAATACCAAGCCTGGAACCGCACTTGCAAGAGTGCGGTTCTTTTTTTGTGCGCGCGTGTTCACTGCACGTTTAGCTGGCGATCGCGCAGCTGTACGCGCGCTGCGACGACACGCCGCACGCACTCAAGTTGCCTCGCGGGTCGCCGCTATTGCTGCCTCGGCCCACCGCGAGGGTGCTGTTTTCCTCGCGCTGCATGACGATGTGAAAAAGGTTTCGTCTGAATGCGTGGATTTGTCAGCCATCGTTCATTTAAAGCGCTTTTCACGCTTTCAAATGAAAGTAAAAATTTTGAAAAGTCATTAGACTCCCGCCCCCCACGTCGTGGTGTGTTGTTCCCCACGCCGCCCGAACGGGCGAATGTTTTTACAGAGAAAGAGAAACGCACGGATGTATTTGAAGACCAATCCGCTGCGCAACGCGATCGCCATCGCGCTTGTCGCCAGCTGCAGTGCCCCCGCCTTCGCACAGAGTGCCGATGACGGCACCACCAACCTTGATCGCATCGAGATCACCGGCTCGCGCATCCGCCAGGCCAGCGTCGAGTCCGCCCAGCCGGTCGTCGCGCTGAACCGCGCCGAGATCGAGAAGAAGGGCTACGTCAACGTCGCCGACATCCTGCAGGACGTCACCGCCGCCGGTTCGCCGAGCATGAGCCGTGCCTCCTCGCTGGAATCCGGTCGCGACTTCGGCGGCATGTACGTGAGCCTGCGCAACCTCGGCCCGGAACGCAGCCTGGTGCTGATCGATGGCCGCCGCATGGGCGTCAGCGCCGGCGGTTACTCCGATCTGGCCTCGATCCCGTCCTCGATCGTGGAACGCGTGGAAGTGCTGACCGACGGTGCCTCGGCCCTGTACGGCTCGGACGCCATCGCCGGCGTGGTCAACATCATCACCCGCAAGAACTTCGACGGCGCGGAAGTCAGCGCCTACGTCGGCCAGTACAGCGAAGGCGACGGCCAGAAGACCGCCTACAGCGCGACCTTCGGCAAGACCTTCGACCGCGGCTGGGTCACCGTGGGTGGCGAGTACACCGACGAAGATCCGGTCCTGGGTGGCGAGCGTGAGTTCACCGCCTACCCGAACGGCCCGCGCCACACTGCCGACGGCCTGAGCGGCGTCACCCCGTGGGGCTACGCGACCGTGGATGGCAAGAACCTCAGCGTGGGTCCGGGCGGCGATCCGACCCAGCTGGGCAACTTCGCGCCGGCCGACAAGGCCAACGATGCCAACACCAAGACCAACATGAGCCTGCTCACCGGTCTGCAGCGCAAGTCGGTGTTCGCCAACGGTGGCTTCTCGATCACCGATGACCTGCGCCTGGTCGCCGATGCGCTGTACAGCGAGCGCGAGTCGAGCAAGCAGCTGGCCGGTTACCCGTACCAGAGCACCGGTTCGCGTGCGCTGCTGTCCAAGGACAGCGCGTTCAACCCGTTCGGCCGTGACGTGGCGTTCGCGCACCGCACCGAAGAACTGCCGCGCGGCACCGAGAACAACCTGACCACCAAGCGCGCCAGCCTGGGCCTGGAAGGCAGCTTCGACACCGGTTCGCGTTACTGGGACTGGAACGTCAGCTACATGTACAACCGCAATGAAGGCGAGCGCATCGGCACGGGCAGCATGTACCAGCCGAACGTGAACCAGGCCGTGGGCCCGTCGTTCATCGATGGCCAGGGCATTGCCCATTGCGGCAGCGTCGGCAACGTGATCGCCGGCTGCACCCCGTGGAACCCGCTGGCCCCGATGGGTTACACCGGCCCGGGCTCGATGAGCAACCAGGATGTGCAGGACTTCCTGTTCACCCGCTTCACCGACAAGATGCAGAGCACCACCAAGGTGGCCAGCGCGAACATCTCCGGCTCGCTGTTCAGCCTGCCGGCCGGTGACATCCTGGGTGCACTGGGTGTCGAGCACCGCAGCGAAGAAGCCAGCTACTCGCCGGACCTGATGGTCCAGCAGGGCCAGATCGCCGGCACCACCGGCCAGCCGACCCAGGGCGACTACTCGCTCAACGAGGTCTACCTGGAACTGCAGGTCCCGCTGCTGGCCGACATGGCCTTCGCCCGCGAACTGTCGCTGGACATGGCCGGTCGCTACTCGGACTACAACAACTTCGGCTCGACCACGAACACCAAGTTCGGCCTGAAGTGGAAGCCGATCGACAGCCTGCTGGTGCGCGCCACCTACGGCACCGGCTTCCGTGCACCGACCGTGGAAGATCTGTACGGCGGCACCACCAGCACGCGTGACTCGTACACCGATCCGTGCGACACCACCTTCGGCGCGGCCGCCAACAACCCGCAGGTCCTGGCGCGCTGCCTGGCCAACGGTGTCCCGGCCAACTTCCGCCAGCTCGCCGCTGACGGCACCGCCGCGACGGTACCGGGCCAGCAGGGCGGCACGGACTTCAGCTCGGGCTCCAACGCTGCACTTAAGCCGGAAACCGCCAAGACCTGGACCGTGGGCGTGGTCTACAGCCCGGAGTTCGTATCGGGCCTGGACCTGAGCCTGGACTGGTGGAAGATCCGCATCAACGACGTGATCGTCGGTGAGTCGGCCACGGACATGCTCAACCAGTGCTACGTGCTGGGCGTGGACGCTGCGTGCGACCGCTTCACGCGTGCCAAATCGGGCCGCACCCTCGGCCAGGTCAACGGTCTGGACCGCACGCTGTTGAACGCGGGCTACCAGGAAACGGCCGGCTATGACCTGTCGGTCCGCTACCGTCTGCCGGAGCTGGCGATCGGCAAGTTCGCGGTCTCCTGGAACACCACGTACGTGGATTACCTGGAGCGCAAGAACGACAACGTCGACACCACCCCGGTGCGTCAGTACACGGGCTGGGAAGGCAACTTCCGCGTGCGTTCGAACCTCAATCTGGATTATCAGTACGGCAACTTCGGCCTGGGCTGGACGGCGCGTTACTACTCCAGCATGAAGGAGAACTGCGCTTACACGACGGAGTGCAGCAATCCGGGCTTCAGCTCGGCCTATACGGGCCAGCAGGGCATCAACAAGGTGGGTTCGAACACGTTCCACGATGTCCAGGTGCGTTATGTGCTGCCGTGGAATGGCACGGTGTCGATGGGCGTGAACAATGTGTTCGACCATCAGGGTCCGATCATGTACAGCCAGCCGAACAGCAGCTTCACGTACTACGGTGGGTTCGATATCGGCCGTTACATGTACATGAAGTACCAGCAGCGTTTCTGATCGGGTTCGCCTGATCAACCCTTTCTGATCTGCGGCTTACTCTCTCCAAGCCGCTGAGTGGAAGTAAGACGGCGCCTTCGGGCGCCGTCTTTTTTTTGCGCTGCCGTTTTTGAGCGATGGCTTCTGGAGCTCTGGCTTTTAGAGCAACAGCCTTTAGAGCAACAGCCTTTAGAGCAACAGCCTTTAGTGCTGGGCTAGCCCTGGCTTGGGCGGGCACGGGTGGGTTGTCGGGACCCGCTGCAAGTACGTCCATGTAAGCTCATATGCCGCCATCCATGGCGGCATATGGTCCCGCCAACCCACCCGTGCCCACCCTTTGACAGTGGGCTGGTGCGCAATGGGAAAGCGGCACCGCGGCTGGGGCTTTTGATCTGCTCTGCTGTGCTCTGCTTTGATCTGCTCTGCTCTGCTTTGATCTGCTCGGCGTTGATGAGCCCTGCGTTGATTGGTTTGGCTTAGCTCTACTGACCTTTAGTCGGCCTGTTCAACAAGCCTCCGCCTGGCTACAGCTCGCTCAACCCTGCTGCCTGCGCGCTGTCTTGGCTGAGCTTCCACCGGCGTTGCCCCACCGAATCAATACGCCGCTCGGCGCTGCAGAAATGGCGCCGCAGTGCCAGACCGCCCTTGGCTTTACCTAGGCCCCCAGCCAACTGTCGGAGGCGGGGTGTGGGTGGGTGCGCGGGACCATATGCCGCCATGGATGGCGGCATATGAGCCCCCATGGATGGGTTCACGGCGGGTCCCGCGCACCCACCCACACCCTGCCCAGCCAGCCATCCCCGCAGCCCAAGGCTTCAAAACGCTTCAAGGCTTTTCAGCCTTTCAAACCACCAACCCGCGACCGCCAAACACCGTCGCCGATGAACAGCAGCAGCCCGGTCCAGATCGCGGCGAAACCCACCGCCTTCGCCGTATCGAACGGCTCGCGGAAAAAGAACACGCCCAACAGCAGCCCGATACTCGGCGCGATGTACTGCAGGATCCCGACCAGCGACAGCGGAATCCGCTTTACCCCGTACGCAAACCCGATCAACGGCAACGCCGTCACCGCACCACCGAAGATCAACAGCGCATCGTTGCGCCAGCCCCAGCCACTGAAGAACGCCCCGCCGTGCCCGTTCTCGCTCCACAGCGCGAACCCGATCGCCGGCAGGAACAGATACAGACTCTCCATCCCAAGGCCGGCCACCGGATCCACCGAGATCATCTTGCGCAGCAGCCCGTACAGACCGAACGAACAGGCCAGCCCCAGCGCGATCCAGGGCGGCGTTCCCGCATCGACGGTCAGCCATGCCACCCCGAGGGCCGCGCAGCCCACCGCGAGCCACTGCAGGCGGCGCAGGCGCTCTTTTAAGACCACCACGCCGAGCACCACGCTCACCAGGGGGTTGATGAAGTACCCCAGGCTGGTCTCGATCACGTGACCGGCATTGATCGCCCAGATGTACAGGCCCCAGTTGAACGCGATCGCCACGCTGCTCAGTGCCAGCGTCGGCAGCGCGCGCGGCTGGGCGGCGATGGCCTTCCACCAGCCCATCCCGCTGCTCAGCAGCAGCCAGGCCACCACCAGCACCGTGCTCCAGATGATGCGGTGCGCGATGATCTGCTGCGACGGCACCGCCTTGAGCAGGTGCCAGTAGACCGGCACCAGGCCCCACAGGGTGAAGGTGAAGGCGGTGATCGCGAAGCCGCGGCGCTGCTCCTGCAGGCTGTGTTGCGCAGGCAGGCTCACTTCGCGCGCGTCCGGGCCAGGGTCAGCACCACCACGCCGGCCAGGATCACCGCCATTGCCAGCAGGTCACGCCCGCCGAAATGCTCGTTGCCGATGATCACGCCCAGGATCACCGCGATCACCGGATTGACGTAGGCATAGCTGGCCACCAGCGCCGGGCGCACGTTGTGCAGCAGCCACACGTACGCGGTGAAGGCGACGATCGAGCCGAACATGCACAGGTAGGCCACCGCCAGCAGCCCATTCATGCTGGGCCACGTGGTCGGGCGTTCGCCGCTGAGCAGGCCGAGCACGATCAGCATCGCGCCACCGCAGAGCATCTGCCCGGCGGCGGTCATGAACGGGCTGGGCAGGTCCAGGCCGCGTGCCCAGATCGAGCCGAAGGCCCAGCCGATCGGCGCGATCAGCAGCAGGATCAGGCCCTGCGGCGAGGCGGTCAGGCTGCTGCCGGCGTTGAGCCAGACCACGCCGAGGAAGCCGATCGCAATGCCCAGCCACTCGCCGCGGCTGGCGTTCTGCCCGCGCATCGCGCCGAACAGGGCCATCCACAGCGGCACCGAGGCCACGGCGGTCGCGGCCAGGCCCGAGGACACCGTGCGCTCGGCCAGCACCACCATGCCGTTGCCCAGCACCAGCATGGTCAGGCCCATGATCGCCAGGTTGCGCCACTGGCGCCGGGTCGGCGCGGGCGAGCCACGCCAGCGCAGCACGGCGTACATCAGCGAGCCGGCGATGATGAACCGGCCGCCGGAGACCATCGTCAGCGGCAGCGCGCCGCCCTCCAAGGCCAGCCGGATCCCGAGATAGGTGGACCCCCAGACCACGTACACCAGCAGCAGCGCCAGGACGATCAGGCCGCTGCGGGGAGCGGCCGACGGGGATTCGGGTAGGACGGCCATGGGCCACCACGGTGCGGGGGAACCCGGATTCTAGGCCGTTGCCGATGGCGCGGCACCCCTTGTGCTGGCACGCTGATTTCACCGGACCGCCGCGTGATGCCTGACACGCACCCGTTTTTGACGTGCGGTAAGGTAACAAGAGCCATCAACGCTTCCCAGCCAGGACCCCTACCCTGCATGAGCACTTCCGTCCCCGCCACCGCGGCACACCCCGAACGGGCCGCCCTGCGGCGCTCCATCTCCAACACCCTCAAAGGCTCGGCCGGCAACCTGGTCGAGTGGTATGACGTCTACGTCTACTCGGTCTTCGCGGTGTACTTCGAATCCCAGTTCTTCTCGGCCGCCGACAAGAACTCCACGATGTATGTGTGGGCGATCTTCGCCGCCACCTTCCTGATGCGCCCGATCGGCGCGTGGTACTTCGGCCGCTTCGCCGACCGCTACGGCCGACGGCTGGCGCTGACGGTGTCGGTCACGGTGATGGCCGCCTGTTCGTTCCTGATCGCGATCACCCCGACCGCCTCGCAGATCGGCATCTGGGCGGCGGTGATCCTGCTGTTCGCGCGCCTCCTGCAGGGCTTCGCGACCGGGGGTGAGTACGGCACCAGTGCGACCTACATGTCCGAGGCCGCCATCCCCGGCCGGCGCGGCTTCCTGTCCTCGTTCCACTACGTCACCCTGGTCGGCGGCCACGTGCTGGCGCAGTTGACCCTGCTGGGCATGCTGACCTTCTGGGACAAGCCGGAGATTTCCGCATGGGGCTGGCGCGTGGCGTTCGGCATCGGCGGTATCGCCGCGATCGTGGTGTTCTGGCTGCGCCGGAGCATGGACGAATCGCTGCAGACCGATTCCATCGAAGCCGCACGCGATGGCCGCGCCAAGGCCTCCGGCTCGATGCGTGAGCTGTTCGTCAACCAGTGGCGTCCGCTGCTGCTGTGCTTCCTGATCACCGCTGGCGGCACCGTCGCGTTCTATACCTATTCGGTCAACGGGCCGAAGATGATCCAGAGCGCGTTCGCGGGCGATGACGTCATGACCGGCACGATGATCAACCTCGGCGTGCTGACCTTCCTGATGGTGCTGCAGCCGATCGGCGGCTGGCTGTCGGACATGGTCGGGCGCAAGAGCCTGCTGGTGTTCTTCGGCATCGGCGGCGTGCTGTACAGCTGGTACCTGATCACCGAACTGCCCAACCAGCACGATCCGTTCATGGCCTTCCTGGTGCTGGGCATCGGCTTCGTGATCCTGACCGGCTACACCTCGATCAACGCCGTGGTCAAAGCCGAGCTGTTCCCCACCCATGTGCGCGCACTGGGCGTGGGCTTCGGCTATGCGATGGCCAACTCGCTGTTCGGTGGCACCGCGCCGCTGCTGTACCAGGGCGCGCTGAAGACCGGCCAGGTCGGCATGTTCGCGGTGTACGTCACGGCGATCATCGCGGTATCGCTGGTGGTCTACATGTTCTTCCTGACCAACAAGGGCCCGAACTGGCTCGATGGCACGCGCAAGTAGGGGACGCGCCATCGCATACGCGCTGACGCCCCACGCTTTGCTGCGCAAACCGCGGGCCCCTTCTTACCAGCACCCAGACCCCCGCCGCTACGCGGCCGCCCCCTGACTCAGGGGGCTTTGGTTTTGCTGGCGGATGCGGCGATCCCGCAATCCCCCCCTACATCAGCGGCGCGCGGACTCGGTCTTTTCACGCTCGGCGCGGAATTCGGAGCCTTCTTCCCACTGCGGCCAGCGACGGCTGTTGGCCAGTTCCGCGCCCAGGTCGTAGACCAGCAGGGTGTCGGCGGCGTGGCCGCTCGGGTCCCAGCCCGGGGTCCAGGCATCGCAGGCCTGGTGGTAGCAGGCGGCGAAATACGCATCGCGCAGCTCACGGCCCTTTTCGACGCCACCCTCGCGCATGTCCAGCCCCGGGCCGATGGTGATCGCCGGCACGCCGAGGCGGGCGAAGGCGAAATGGTCGGCGCGGTAGAAGAAGCCGGCTTCCAGGTTCGGATCCGGCGAGTAGGTCCGGCCGCGTGCCTTGGCCACGCGCTCCAGGTCTCCTTCCAGCGAGACCCGGCCCTTGCCCCACGAGGCGATGTCGCGGGTCGGGCCATCCGGGCTGAACATCTCGATGTTCAACACCGCAGCGGTCTTGTCGAGCGGGGCGAGCGGGTGCGCGGCGTAATAGCTGGCGCCGAGCAGGCCCTTCTCTTCCGCGGTCAACGCCACGAAATACAGCGTGCGCTGCGGCTGCGGGCCGGCAGCGAAGACGCGGCCCAGCTCCAGCACGGTGGCCACGCCGGTGGCGTTGTCGATCGCGCCGCGACGGATGCGGTCGCCCTTGGCATCGGGCTGGCCGATACCGAACGCGTCCCAATGCGCGGAGAAGATCACCGCTTCATCGGCATGCGCGCCACCGGGCAGCTTGGCCACCACGTTGCGGGTGATCACCTGCTCGCGCTTGAGCTTGAAGTCGACCGAGAGCTGCGCATCGCCCAGGGCCACCGGCTTGAAGGCCGGGGTCATGGCGCGGCGCTTCTCGGCCTCGAAATCCAGGCCCGCGTCGCGGAACAGCTGCTCGGCCAGGCTGCGCTGCATCCAGCCGCGCACCGGTACGTGCTGGGCCAGGGCCTGCTCGCGGGTGCGTTCGATATCGAACAGCGGCGAGGTGCCCGAGCTCTTTACCGTGGCCCAGCCGTACGCGGCCGGCGCGGTCTCGTGCACGATCAGCACGCCCTGCGCACCGCGGCGTGCGGCCTCTTCGAATTTGTAGGTCCAGCGGCCGTAGTAGGTCACGGCCTTGCCATCGAACGCGCCCGGCTGGTCGGCCTCGAAATCGGCGTCATTGATCAGCACCACGGCGATCTTGCCGTGCAGGTCGACGTCCTTGTAATCGTTCCAGTGGCGCTCGGGCGCATCGATGCCGTAGCCGACGAACACCAGCGGTGCGTTCTTGATCGCCACCGCATCCTGCGGGCGCAGGCTCTGCAGGGTCACGTCCTCGCCATTGGCCAGGGCGCGCTGCTTGCCCTTCTGGCGCAGCTGCGCGCGCACCGGGCCATCGACCTGCGCGCGCACCATCGGCACCGGCTGCACCCAACCGCCGTCGACGCCACCGGGCTGCAGGCCGTACGTCTTGAATTCCTCGATCAGGTACTGGACCGTGCGCTCTTCACCGGGCGTGGCCGGGGCGCGGCCTTCGAACTCGTCCGAAGCCAGGATGCGCACATGCCGCGACAGGGCCTGCGGATCGATGCCGCCACCGGGCAGATCATTGGCGGCGTGGGCCAGGCCGCCCACGAACAGGCAGGACGACAGCAGCAGCATGCGCATCGGATTCACGGCAGACACCAGGACGAAAACGGGACACCGGAGTGTAACGTGACACCCCCGTGACCGTGCACTAACGGCGATCGCGATCCAGCCAGCACGCCAGGCCCTGCGCGTTGAGCTCGATATCCATCGCCAGCACCCGGGTCACCGCTTCGTCATCCAGCGGGCAGCCGTGTGCCTGCGCGCGTTCGAGGTACAGCGCGGTCAGCGCCGCCACCAGGCAGCGATGCCGGTCCGGGCGACCATCGCATTGGCGACCGATCTCGACCATCGCATCGATCTGCTCGACGAGATCCGCCGCCAGTTTCCGCGGCGGTGCCACGGGCCCGTAGTGGGTCAGGTACATGGCCTGCGGATCGTAGGCCAGCATCTTCGCGATCGACTGCTTCAGCGGTTCCGGATCGAACTGGACAGGCGAAGAGGTCGGCACGATGAAGGCGCCCTGCGCGCTGTCCAGCTCGCGGTAGGACAGCCCGAAGGTGTCGCCGGTGAACCAGCTGCGGCTGCGTGCGTCCCACACGCACAGGTGATGGCGCGCGTGTCCGGGGGTATCGATGCACAGCAGTGCGCGCCCGGCCAGATCCACGGTGTGGCCATCCTCGGCAATCACCACGCGCGCGGCGGGCACCGGCAGCACCGGGCCATAACTGCGTGCGATCTCGGCTTCGCCATAGACCTCGGTGGCCCCGGCCACCAGGCGGGTCGGATCGAGCATGTGCGGCGCGCCGCGCGGGTGCACGACCAGGGTGGCGCTGGGCAATTGCTGCATCAGCAGGCCGGCGCCGCCGGCGTGATCCAGGTGCACATGGGTCAGGATCAGCCAGTCGACCTGTTCCGGCACGCAGCCGGCGCGCGTCAATGCGGCGAGCATCGCGGGCACGGCCAGGCCGGTACCGCAATCGATGAAGGCCGCCCGGCCGTTCTCGACGATCAGGTAGGCTGCGTCGAAATCATCGCGCTGGAACGCGGTGTCGATCGTATGAATGCTGGGGTCGGAGTGCATCAACACATCCCTGGCACGAAACGCCCCCATCTTACGTCGATCAGTGCAGTGGCTTCGATGCGGCTTTGGTCGCAGTGGCGGCCAGCAGCGGTCCGCGCAGCAGCACCGCAGCGACCATCACTGCCAGGAACGCACCGTAGGCATAAAGCACCGCCAGTACCTGCCGCCAGATCGGACCGGCGTCGTTCTGGACCACGCCGATGTGGTGGCCCCACAGCATCGCCACGATGCTCAGCACGAAGGCGAGGACCAGCGCGGCGCCATCGAACAGGCGGCGCGCGGTGCCACGCGGCTGGCGCGGGAACAGCCAGTACAGCGTGCCCAGCAGCACGAACCAGGGCAGGAACAACAACAACGACAACCAGGCCATCGCAGTCTCCCGTGCAGGAACACGCCCCTGCGGCGTGCAGGGGCATCATGCCATAGCGGTTGCATCGACCCACGGTCGATGCCTGCGTGATGGGGCGTTCGCCTGGTTGCCGGCCAGCGGCCGGCACTACGTGATGCTGCGATTGCCTGGTCGCCGGGCAGCGGCAGGCGTTACCCGCGCAGCGCCTGGAGTGCGGCCAGCACTACGTTGACCTCGGCCTCGAGCTTGAACAGCTCGCTCTGCAGCCCGTCGCCATGCTCGGTCTGCTTGAGCACGCCGATCAGCTGACCGGCATCGCGCGGCGAATCGAAGCCTTCGCTCTGGATCAGCGGCGTGCCGTCACCGGCCTGCAGCTTGAAGTAGAAACGGCCGTCCTTCTCGCGGTACTGCTTGAACAGCGGCGGCGCAGCGCGCGCGGCGTCGCTTTCCTCGCTGGGCACGTCACCGGCGGTGGACAGATCGCGCAGGCCGACCGCATGGCGCAGCTCCTTGAGCAGCGGCACGGCGAACTGCTCGCGCAGTTGCTGGCCACGACGGCGCAGCAGCGCCTCGATCTTTTCCGGCTCGGCCATCAGCGCGTCATAGCGCTCGCGCAGCGGGGTGATCTCGCTGTCGATGCGCTCGAACAGCTGCTGCTTGGCATCGCCCCAGCTGATGCCGTCGGCGAAGGCCTGCGCGAACGCAGCGGTCTGTTCCGGGGTGGCGAAGGCCTGGTACATCTGGAACAGCGCCGAGCCTTCGGTGCTCTTCGGCTCGCCGGGCGCGCGCGAATCGGTGAGGATCGCGAACACCAGCTTCTTCAGCTCCGCGCGCGGGGCGAACAGCGGGATGGTGTTGTGATAGCTCTTGCTCATCTTGCGGCCGTCCAGGCCCGCCAGCGTGGCGACCTGCTCATCGATCACCACCTCCGGCAGCGGGAAGAATTCCTGGCCGTAGACGTGGTTGAAACGCTGGGCGAAGTCGCGCGCCATCTCGATGTGCTGGATCTGGTCGCGGCCGACCGGCACGCGGTTGGCCTTGAAGATCAGGATGTCGGCCGCCATCAGCACCGGGTACATGAACAATCCCGCGCTGACCCCGGCGTCATCATCCAGCTGCTCCTCGCGGTTCTTGTCCACGGCCGCCTTGTAGGCATGCGCGCGGTTGAGGATGCCCTTGCTGGCGATCACGGTCAGGAACCACATCAGCTCGGTGGTTTCCGGGATGTCGCTCTGCCGGTAGAACCACACCTTGTCCGGATCCAGCCCGCACGCCAGCCAGCTTGCCGCGATCTCCAGCGTGGAGCGCTGGGTGCGCTCCGGCTCCTGCGCCTTGATCAGGCTGTGCAGGTCGGCCAGGAAGAAGAAGCTCTCGATATCCGAGGCCTGGCTGGCGGTGATCGCCGGACGGATGGCGCCGACGTAGTTGCCCAGGTGGGGCGTGCCGGAGGGGGTGATGCCGGTAAGGACGCGGGTAGTCATGGGGAATCAATGCGGACAGATGAACCGCCCCAGTTTACCTGCCCGCGCTCGACCCCGTTGGCCCGACCCGTGCGTTTGATCCTGCACCTGCCCTGCGGAGCCCTGCCATGAAACGCCTGATCCTGCCCCTGCTTGCCGTGCTGGCCCTGTGCGGCTTCAAGCCGGCGCCCTCTCTGCGCTACGACACCGGGCCCGTCCACCTGACCGTGATCGACCGCGACAGCGGCCAGGCCCTCACCCAGTACCGCCAGGGCAGCGAGCGCTGGGTGGCAGGGCAGCAGGGCCATCGCTACAGCGTGCGCCTGCGCAACGGCAGCGCCGAGCGGGTGCTGGTGGTGCTCTCGGTCGACGGCCTGAATGCCATCAGCGGCGAGGTGGCTGCCCCCGGCCAGACCGGCTATGTGCTCAACCCGTGGCAGACCACCGATATCCACGGCTGGCGCAAATCTTCCGACGAGGTCGCCCAGTTCGTGTTCACCGATCCGGACCGCAGCTATGCGGCCCGTACCGGGCGCCCGGACAACATCGGGGTGATCGGGGTGGCGGTGTTCCACGAAGCCGGGCGGGTGTCCTGGGAAGCGGCGCCCGCGGTGGCCGGCGCGGCCGATGCCAAGGCACGCCCGCAGGCGCGCGCATCGACGATGGAGAGCGCACGCGTGACCGGTTCCTCGGCCCGCGCCCCCCAACTGGGCACCGGCCATGGCCAGCGCGAGGCATCGCGCGTGCGCAACACCGCCTTCGAGCGCGCCACGGCGGATCCAGCACAGCAGCTGCAGGTCCGCTACGACAGTGAGCGCAACCTGAGAGCACGCGGCATCCTTCCACGGCGGGGCACGCCGCCGCGCGACGCGCCGCAGGCCTTCCCCGGCCAATACGTGCCGGACCCGCCGCCGTACCGCGATCGCTGATCCCGGACCAAGCGCATGAAAAAACGGGCCGCTCTCGCGGCCCGTTCCGGTTTCAACCCCCGACGGCAGCGCCGTCGCTACGGATCACCCCTCAGTGGTAATCCGGATAATCCTTGCGCATTGCGGCTTCGAAGTCGCGGACTTCGGTTTCAGCACGGTCGCGTGCCCAGCCATAGCGTTCCTGCAGGCGTCCCGCAAGGTACTCGGCATTACCTTCGGCCACCTTGAAATCGTCGTCGGTCAGGTCGCCCCACTTGGCCTGCGCCTTGCCCTTGAGCTGCGTCCACTTGCCGGAAATGATGTCTTTGTTCATGGGTTCGCTTCCTTGATTGCAACGGCCATCTCGCCGTGTGACCAGATTGCGCCACCGCGCGTTGCCGCACGGTCAAGCGGCGATGAAACGCATGCTCACGAGCTTGAATGATTCACTACGGAATCCGTCCGCACTGTCATCCCGCGGACATGAAAAAGGCCGGGAATCCCCGGCCTTTTTCGTTGACTGCTGATCCGCGGATCAGTTGCCCTTGGCAGCGTCTTCGACCGATTCACCGGCCTTCTGCACGTCCTTGCCTGCACCAGCAACGGTGTTGCAGCCGGACAGCATGGCCACCGAGAACATCGACAACAGCATCAGTGCGATAACACGCTTCATGGGGTTCTCCTGGTTGTTCAAATTCAATACCGAAATCCGGTCCCGCCTGTCAGGAGAGCACGCCAGCGCAGCTCCCCTTCCTGACCTGCAGTGCCGTGGGTCGAAACACACGGCGCCGCGTGACGTGCAATCTGGCTGGAGCCGCGTGCAGCGGATGTGAATGCAGGAAAACGCTGTTCAGCCAGAAGTTCTCAATCGCGCATCAGCGTCGATTTGCCGAACAGGCTTTCGACCAGATCCACCGCCAGTTCGGCCGTGGCATTGCGGTTGTCCAGCAGCGGATTCAGCTCGACGATGTCCAGCGAGCCCATGCGCCCGGTGTCGGCGATCATCTCCATCACCAGCTGCGCCTCGCGGTAGTTGACCCCGCCCGGCACCGTGGTGCCCACACCCGGCGCGATGCTGGGATCCAGGAAGTCCACGTCGAAGCTGACGTGCAGATGGGTGTTGGCATCGATGCCGGCCAGTGCCGCTTCCATGGTGCGCTTCATGCCGGCTTCGTCGATGTAGCGCATGTCGTAGACATCGACCTGGTGCTGCTTGATCAGGCGCTTCTCTTCCTGGTCCACCGAGCGGATGCCGATCTGGTGCACCTGCTGCGGGCGGATTGCGGGGGCGTCGCCGCCGAGCCGGGTCAACGCATCCGGGCCAAGCCCGCACAGGCAGGCCACCGGCATACCGTGCACATTGCCCGACGGGGTGACCTCGCTGGTGTTGAAGTCCGAATGCGCGTCCAGCCAGAGCACGCGCAGGTCCTTGCCCTGCTCGCGGCACCAGCGCGCGACCGCGGTGATCGAGCCGATGCCCAGGCAGTGGTCGCCGCCGAGCATGATCGGCATGCGACCGGCCTGCAGTTCGGTGTAGGTGGCGTCCATCAGCGCGCGGTTCCAGGCGACCACCTCGTCGAGATGGCGATAGCCCTGCACCGGTGCCGTCCATGGATTGCGCGGACCGTCCAGGTTGCCGAGATCGCGCACCTCCACGCCCCGCGCGATCAGCGCATCACCCAGGCCCGCGATGCGCAGGGCGTCCGGTCCCAGACCCGCGCCACGGTGGCCCGCCCCGATGTCGGTGGGCACGCCAATCAGGGAAACCGGGGAATACATCGCCATCGCTGTTGCCTCCATTGCAAAGAGGAACAGCATAGCCAGCGCGAGGTGATACGACTCGCGGCGCTGCAGCAGCCGTCATCGACCGTGCAGCAATGGTGCCGGCACCCGGATTCGAACTGGGGACCTACCGCTTACAAGGCGGTTGCTCTACCAACTGAGCTATGCCGGCATCGGCATCGCGGCGGGACGACCCGTCGCGGAGCCGGGATTCTAGCGCACGCGCGCGCATTCCAGCGAGCGCTGCTGGGCTGCGCCGCTGCGCTGGCGTGCCGCGGCGGCCTCTGTACCCGCTGCCAGGGTCGCATCCAGCCACCACTGCGCACTGCCATCGCCCCCGCTGGCGACCATCTTCGCCTTGAAACCGGCCGCGCTCAGCGCCGCCAGGCGACGATCCGCGCCTTCCCGGTTGCGGTACTGGCCCAGCGCGATGGCATGGGTCTCCTCGCCCTGGGCAATGATGTAGTAATCGCTCACCCCGGCCGCAACGATGCGCTTGACCGTGGCCTGCGCCTCTTCCCGGCTGGCGGCGGGCGGCAGCAGCACCCGGTAACGGGTGGCGCCGGCATCGGCGACCTCGCGCAGCCGGGCCGTGCGCAGGGCACTCCCGGCGCGGGACTGGGCGGCCTGGGCCGTCGCGCGGTCGGCGAAGGGCCCCAGGCTGACGCATTGGACAGGCGCGGCCGGCGGCGTGACCGGTGCGGGTGGGGCGACCGCCGGGGCGGCGGCGGGACCAGGCGCAACAGCGGGCGCGGTCGCTGCAGGCGTGGGCGCGGGCGTGGCAGCCACGGCGGTGGGCGGCACTTCGGGGGTCACCGGCGGCTGCGCCACCGGCGCCGCAGCCGGGGCCGGGGCCGGCGTCACGTCCTGCAGCGCGGGCGCGTTGTTCGTCGGTGTCGCCGCAGCGGGGGGCGCCTGCGTGGGCGGCAGCACTTCCAGCTGCGCCACGCCGACCGGCGAGGCCGGGGGTTCGCTGACCGGTTCGCCGCGCAGCAGCCACCACAGCGCGACACCGAGGTTGAGGATGACCAGGACGACGATCAGGGCACGGGTGAGCATCGGCTGATCCTAGCCTGCCGACGGCGGTTGATGCACGGCCCAGCGGGCCAGCCCGTCGAGCACCAGCGAAGGCTGGAATTCGGCATCGCCGAGCAGCGGCAGCAGGGCGGGTGCACCGCCCCCGTGGACCAGCAGGTGCGGCAGCGTGCCGAGCCGTTCGCCACCCTGTACGCGGCTGCGTTCGATCAGCGCCACCGCTGCACCATCGCAGCCGGACGCCAGCGCATCGGCGGTGTCATTGGCGAACTCGCTGTACTCGCCGCCGGCCGCAGGCAACTGCACCGCACGCGCATGCAGTGCTTCGCGCATGGTGGTCGGCGAGGCCGCGATGCGGCCGCCGTGGTGCTGGCCATCGGCGTCGAGCAGATCGATGGTCAGCGCGGTGCCCACGCCGGCGATCAACACGGCCTGGCCCCGCGCCGCCACGGCCAGCAGCGCCAGATAGCGGTCCACGCCGAAGCGGCCGGGATCGGCATAGGCGATCCGCACTCCGGCGTACTCGGCCTCGGTGCGCGCCACGCGCACATGGCGGAAGCGCGCCTGCAGCACATCCAGCATGGCGGCGGTCAGCGAGGGCGCTGCGACGCTGGCGACATACGCGGTGTCACCCGACGGCAGCGCCTCCAGTGCCGCGGCGGGCATCGCTTCGGCGCCATGCGGCCATGCCTGCACATCGCCCGCGCGCACGCCCTGCAGCGGGGCGAACTTGAAGCGCGAATTGCCCAGATCAAACAACCAGTTGCTCATTGCGCCCTCACGCTGACTTCGCCCGCATGGAAAACCCGTTCACTGCCGTCGATACGCACGCGCAGCGCCCCATCGTCGGCCAGACCCAGCGCCGTGCCGGCAAACAGCACGCCGCCTTCTTCCACCTGCACCTCGCGCCCGGCCAGGCTGTCCAACGCGGCATAGCGCGCGAGGAACGGCGCCAGGCCGTCCTGCTCGAACGCGTCCAGTGCCGGCAGCAGGACCGCGAGGATGCGTGCGACCACGGCGTTGCGCGACGTCTGTGCGCCGGACAGCGTGTCCAGATCGGTCCAGGGCTGGGTGATCTCCGCGGCGAACGCGGCGGGCATGCGCACGTTGACGCCCAGGCCGATCACCGCACGCGCGGGCCCGGCGAACTCACCGCCGCCCTCGATCAACAGGCCGCCGAGTTTGTGTCCGTCGACGACAAGGTCATTCGGCCACTTCAGCGCGACGTCGCGAAAACCCGCCTCGCGCAGCGCCTCGGCCACCGCGACCCCGGCGACCAGGCTCAGCCCGCCCAACCGCGACAGGCCACCGGCAAAGCCGCGCAGCACGGAGAGATAGATGTGCGCCGCCAGCGGCGAGGCCCAGGCCCGTCCGCGGCGTCCGCGGCCACGGGTCTGGCGCTCGGCCAGCAGGACCATCGCCCCGCGCTCCGGCGCGCTGCAGCGCAGCAATTCACTGTTCGTTGACGCAACCGACCAGGCCACCTGCAGGGAGGCGAGCTGGCCTGCGGCCGGGGCCGGCAGCGCGGCCTGGATCGCGTCGGCGTCCAGCAGATCCAGCGGTTGCTGCAACTGGTAGCCGTCACCGGCGCGCCCGTCGATATCGACGCCCGCCGCCCTAAGTCCTTGAATCCGCTTCCAAATCGCGGCGCGGGTCTGGCCCAGTTCGCGCGCCAGCGCGTCGCCGGACAGGCGCCCGGCGCCCAGTTTGGCCAGCAGTTGGCGGTCGTCCACGGCAGCTTCCATCGGGTAAACGGGAAAAGTATGCGGGAAAGCCGCCGCCAGCGCCCGCCGGGGGCCTTCCAATCCCCCGGCGGAATCGGGCTAGAATCGGGAACTTCACCCGCCGCTGGATGTTGACGATGCGCCCGTTCGCCCATTGCCTGCTCCTCCTGATGGCCCCGCTGGCCGCGCATGCTTCCGATGCGCTCACCCCGGCGGGTCGCGGCGCGTGTGTCTATTCGGCCAGTGAAAACGAGCGCAGTGCGCCGGCATCGGCATCTGCATCCGCCGCACCCGCCACGGTCAAGCCCAGCGCGAGCAGCGGGACCAGCACCGGCGGCGGCGGCGATGAGGACGTGCTGCCGCGCCTGCGCGCGCCGAAGTGGCACAGCTTCCTGCCGGGTATGTTCCGCTGATCGAACGACTGTTGGGCTGGCTGCGCCGCACGCCACGCGAGATCGACCCCACCCTCTGGGACACCACCTGCCACCGCGCCGCCTGGCTGCGGCGGTTGGATGCTGCCCGCCGCGAACGCCTGCGCGCCCTCGCCGCGCGCTTCCTGCACGAGAAAACCATCAGCCCGGCCGCCGGGCTGCAGCTGGACGAGGGCGATGGCGTGCTGCTGGCCGCGTTGTGCTGCCTGCCGCTGCTGGAGCTGGGTGAGGTCGGCCTGCGCGGCTGGTCGCAGCTGATCGTCTATCCCGACGCGTTCCGCGTGCACCGCAGCCAGGTGGATGCCGCGGGCGTGCTGCACGAATGGGACGATGCGCTGATCGGCGAATCCTGGGACAGCGGCCCGCTGATCCTGTCGTGGGCCGACATCCAGGCCGACATCGCCGATCCCGAGGCCGGGTTCTGCGTGGCGGTGCATGAGATGGCGCACAAGATCGATGCGCTGGACGGGGCGATCGACGGCACGCCGCCGTTGCCGCGGGCGTGGCAGCAACAGTGGGCGGCGGATTTCCAGCAGGCCTATGACGCGTTCTGCGCTGCGGTGGACCAGGGTCGGGAAACGCAGATCGATCCGTATGCGTCCGAGGCGCCGGAGGAGTTCTTCGCGGTGGTCAGCGAGTACCACTTCTCCGCACCGGCGCTGCTGGCATGCGAGATGCCGGCGGTGGCCACGCATCTGCAACGGTTCTATGGTCCGTCGCCCCTGATGCGGTGAGGTGCGCCACGACCAACGGTCGTGGGCTGATGCGGTGACGTGCGCCACGACCAACGGTCGTGGCCTACCTGTCCCGTGGGAATGCCGCGCGATACAGATCGATGATGCACTTTGGGTGGGTACTGGCCATCGGTAGGTACCGACCGTTGGTCGGTACGGCCTTTACGGCCCCGGCGGCAACTTCACTTCGAAGCGTGCACCACCCAGCTCCGGCGACCGCTTCACCTGCAGCTCGCCGCGGTAGTCCTTGATCAGATCCTGCACGATCGACAGACCGATGCCGTGGCCCTGCACGCGCTCGTCGCCACGCACGCCACGCTGCAGCACCTTGGCGATGTCCTCCGGTGCGATGCCCGGGCCATCGTCATCCACCGACAGCACCAGGCCGGCGCGACGCGCACCCGGTGCCGGCAACGGATGCGCGGTCAGCAGCACGCGGCGCTTGGCCCACTTGAATGCATTCTCCAGCAGGTTGCCGAGCAGTTCCTGCAGATCGCCGGGCTCGCCATGGAAACGCGCGGCCGGATCGATGTCGAACTCGCACAGCACGCCCTTGGAGGCGTAGACCTTCTCCAGGCCACGCACGATCTCTTCGGCGTTGGACTCGATCGGCAGCGGTGCGGAGAACAGCTTGTGGCCGGACGACGCCGCGCGCGCCAGCTGGTAGGACACCAGGTTGTTCATGCGCCGCAGCTGCACGTCGAATTCTTCGCGCAGATCCTCATCGCGCGCGCCGCTGTCGAGCTGCGTGCGCAGCACCGCGAGCGGTGTCTTCAGGCTGTGCGCGAGATCGGCCAGGGTGTTGCGCTGGCGCTCGAGGTTTTCGCGCTCGCTCTCGATGAAGGCGTTGATGCTGTCGGTCAGCGGCTCAAGCTCGCGCGGATGGCGTTCGCTCATGCGCTCGGTTTCACCGCGCTGGACCTTGGTCAGTTCGTTGATCACGCGCCGCATCGGGCGCAGGCTCCACTGCAGAATGACCGTCTGCAGCAGCAGCAGGATCAGACCGATGCCGCCGAGGTAGAACCATACCCGCCCGCGGAACACGCGCAGCTGTGCGCCGAGCGCGCGCGAGTCTTCGAGCACGTAGATCGTGTACGGGAATTCGGTGGCCGGGTCGGCGTCGGCATCCCAGACCAGGCCCATGCCATAGCGGTAGGCCGAGCCCTCGCTGCCGTCGATCTGGATCATCGGCAACGGGCCTTCGAAGACTTCCTGACGCGGGGCCAGCATGCCGCCGCCCACGGTCGGCAGCATAGGGCCTTCGGCGGACATGGAATTGCCCTTGCCGTCGGGCATCACGACCTGCAGATAGAGGCCGCTGCCCGGGACGTCGAAGCGCGGATCCGGCGGCTGCTCGCGGATGTACAGCGAGCGGTCACGGGTGAAATCGATGCCGGCCGCATACGCGGTGGCGTAGTTCTTCAGCCGCTCACGCAGGTTGGCCTTCGCGGTATCGGCGAATGCGGCATCCAGCGCGTAGCCGGCCAGGGCCAGGAAGGCCACCAGGCCCACCGAGGCGGCCAACAGCTGGCGCGCCTGCAATGAGCGCGGCCGCCAGCGTTTAAAGAACCACAGACGGCCGGACATCATCTATCGCCAGCCGCAGCTCAGCCTTCGTTGCGCGGAATGGCGAAGCGGTAACCGCGGCCACGCACGGTTTCGATCGGCTTGAGTTCGCCGTCGGCATCGAGCTTCTTGCGCAGGCGGCCGATGAAGACCTCCAGCACGTTCGAGTCGCGATCGAAGTCCTGCTGGTAGATGTGTTCGGTGAGGTCGGCCTTGGAGACCAGTTCACCGGCATGCATCATCAGGTACTCGAGCACTTTGTACTCGTAGCTGGTGAGGTCGACGTTGCTGCCGTTGACGCTGACCGTCTGCGCGGCAAGGTCCAGCGCGACCGGGCCGCACTCCAGCGTGGGCTTGCTCCAGCCGGCGGCACGGCGCAGCAGCGCATTGACGCGGGCCAGCAGCTCTTCGACATGGAACGGCTTGACGAGGTAATCGTCGGCGCCCTGCTTGAGGCCCTCGACCTTGTCCTGCCAGCTCGAACGCGCGGTCAGGATGAGCACCGGGAACTTCTTGCCCTCGTCGCGCAGCGCCTTGATCAGTTCCATGCCCGACATCTTGGGCAGGCCCAGATCGATGATGCCGACGTCGAACGGTACTTCGCGGCCCATGTACAGACCTTCCTCACCGTCCTGCGCAGCATCGACGGCAAAGCCTTCGCGCTTGAGCCGGGCTGCCAGTGTTTCCCGCAGCGGGGCTTCGTCTTCGACCAGAAGGATACGCATGAACTCTCCCTAGTGTCCTGGGTATGGCCCCATGGGGCCAGTGGGTAATGCAGATGACTGCGGACAACTATCCCTGTTCAGGGGTTATCGCCGCGTAGTGATGACATATCCGAGCGCGGCGTGCGGGGCTGTGAACGCGATGTCGCGGGATCGTCCATATAGCGGACGCGGCCGCGGTCATCCATGTACTTGACCCGGTTGATGTCGCGCCCGTCGAAGGGCACGCGCTCGGCGCCGAGGATGTGTCCACCGGTAGTCCGCTGCACCCGACGGACCGCATCGGACAGCGAGCGTTCCTGCGGGCCACCGCGTTCGGCCGTGCGCATCATCTCGGCACGGGCTGCTTCCGGCGGCATCTGCGCCCACGCACTGGCGGAGGCAGCTGCGCCCGTCGCCAGAAGGGCGAAGGCAGCGATGCGGCGGTGGCGGGTCACGGAGAACATCGGTCTGATCCTAGCGGAGCGCGGCTAAACGTTCAAAAGTTGTGAATCGGCAACCGCCAGCCTGGGCCGGCGCTTTACGAATCTTTAGCGAATTCTTGGTTTTAGCCAGTGAATCCGGTCTGAACTTTTCCGGTTGCCTCCCCCCTTTGTTCATCTAAGTGAACATTGGCGGCCAAAGCGAGGCCCTTGTCAAGTTGACAGGGTGATGCGGTTCACGCCGCGACGCGTTCGGCCTGGGCGCGGGTCACCGCCAACGCCTGGTCGATCAGGCTCCAGTCGGCCCCGACGCGGTGCGAGCCTTCGCTCAGAATCTGGCGGAAGGCGCGCCCACCCGGTTGGCCGTGGAACAGCCCCAGCAGGTGGCGGGTGATGTGCTTGAGCGCCAGCCCGCAGGCCAGCTGGGCCTCGATGTACGGCTGCATGGCGCGCAGCAGCGCCTCGCGCGACTGCAGCGGGGCACCGGTCTGGGCCGCCTCCAGCTGATGCAGCACGTAGGGGTCGTGGTAGGCCGCACGGCCCAGCATCACCCCGTCCAGCGCCGGCAGCTGGGCCTGCGCGGCCTCGACCGTGGCCAGACCGCCGTTGAGGACGATCTGCAACTGCGGGCGATCGGCCTTGAGACGGTGCGCCCAGTCATAACGCAGCGGCGGCACTTCGCGGTTTTCCTTCGGCGAGAGGCCCTTCAGCCATGCGTTGCGCGCATGCACCACGAACATCGCGCTACCGGCGTTTGCGGATTGATCGACGAAATTGACGAAGTTTTCGTAGTCATTGTCGTCATCCACGCCCAGGCGACACTTTACCGTCACCGGGATGTCCACCGCTGCGACCATCGCGCCCACGCACTCGGCAACCAGAGCAGGCTCGCGCATCAGGCAGGCACCGAAGCGCCCGGCCTGGACCCGGTCGGAGGGGCAGCCGCAGTTGAGATTGACCTCGTCGTAGCCCCACTCCTGCGCGATGCGCGCGGCCTGGGCCAGCAGGGCCGGATCGCTGCCGCCGAGCTGCAGCGCGAGCGGATGCTCGCTCCCATCGAAGCCGAGCAGGCGCTCACGGTCGCCATGGATCACCGCGTTGGCGTGCACCATCTCCGTGTACAGCCGTGCGCCGGGCGCCAGCAGCCGATGGAAGTACCGGCAATGGCGGTCCGTCCAGTCCATCATCGGGGCGACGGACAGGCGCAGGGAGGCGGCGTAACGCGCGGTGGCGTCGGTGATGGGCTGGGTCATGAGGCGCGGGGCTATCTGGATTCACTGGCAATACCAGCGCAATCAATAGTTTACCCCCCTGAGCTGAATACTGCCCGGGGGAGCCTAACCTGCACCCGACGGCCCCAGGACGTCGCGCGGATCCGCGCACTTCCCGGGAGACCCGATGAGCAGCCTTAAGACGCGTACGTGGGCCCATCCCACCCATCAAGGTACTTCGGCAGATCGTCCGACACGTCGACGACGCGCTGCCGATAGAACAAGTGCATGGTGGGAGCCAACGCCGCGTCAAGCTGGCCGTCGGTCGCACGGGCAACCAGCGCATTGGGGACGACACGCATGCCCAGTCGATTGGTACCGAAGAGAATGTCGCCGCAGACGCCACAGAAGGTCTTCGCCACCTGTTTTTCGGGATGCTGGAATGTCAGCGCCACGCCCTCTTCAACACGAACGGCAGCGGCTTCCCATGCTGTAGCGGACAACAAGGACGTCCCATAGAAGCCCCTGCAGGTGGAACAATGGCAGTTCGCACGCGCTGCGCGCGCGCCATGCAGTTCAACGGAAACCTTGCCGCACAGACAGGTAAAACGAAGTGACATGGTGACCTCGATGGCGCGACGAGCGTTGACTGTAGTGTGCCATCGGCGACCACACCCTGGCCGCGTCCGCTGGCCAGAACCATCATGTAATGTCCGTCGCGCGTGTCATGGTTTTTTCCGCATGGCTGGCGCAGGCTTGACCCGCAACGCACAGCCACAGGCGAGAATGCCCCATGAACGCTCCCGCGCACACCGCCTGATGTCCCTGCTCCGCCCTGGCACCTTCGACCCCACCACCGAACAAGGCGTGCTGCGCCTGTCGATCGCCGCCTCGTTGGCGATGGCGGCGGCTGCGGTGGCCTTCGGCCTGCTCGCCAACTCCTCGCTGATCATCTTCGACGGCATCTACGGGCTGATCGACGTGGTGATGACCTGGCTGTCGCTGCTGGTGGTGCGCCTGATCAGCCTGTCGACCCACGTGGATACCCTGCAGTCGCGCTTGAACCAGCGCTTCACCATGGGTTTCTGGCACCTGGAGCCGATCGTGCTCGGGGTCAGCGGCACGCTGATGATCGGGGCCGCGCTGTATGCCGCGGTCAATGCGGTCGATGCACTGATGTCCGGCGGGCGCGAGATCGCGCTGGGGCCGGCGATCCTGTTCGCGGTGATCTCGATCGTGGCCGAAACCGGGCTGGCGCTGTTCGTGCGCCGTGCGAACCGGTCGATCGGCTCGGACTTCATCGCACTCGATGCCAAGAACTGGGTGGTCGCGGCGAGCATGTCCGCCGCGTATCTGGTCGCCTTCGTCGGCGGTTATGTGCTGGGCGGCACCAAGTGGGCGTGGCTGGTCCCGTACATCGATCCGGCGATCCTGCTGGTGGTCTGCCTGTTCGTGGTGGTGGCGCCCCTGGGCACGGTGCGCCAGGCGCTGTCTGACATCCTGTTGATCACGCCGCTGGACCTGCAGGCGCATGTCGACGCGGTGGCGCGCGACATCGTGGCCAGGCACGGCTTCCTGGAGTACCGCAGTTACGTGGCCAAGGTCGGACGCGGTGAGCAGATCGAACTGTTCTTCGTGGCGCGCGCGGACGATCCGCCGCGGCCGCTGATCGAATGGGACCGGCTGCGCGATGAGATCGGCGAGGCGCTGGGCGAGGAGTCGCCGGACCGGTGGCTGACGATCATGTTCACGACGGATCGGGAGTGGGCGATCTGAGCGACGCCGACGTGCGTCGCACTATCGCCCGGGCGCCACACTGCCCTGCTTCCACTGCCGCGGCGACTGCCCGGTCTGCGCCTTGAACGCGCGCGACAATGCCGCCTCACTGCCGTAGCCCACCTCGATCGCGATGCGCTTGAGCGGATGGCCACGACGCAGCGCCTGCTGCACGAGGCGGGTACGCCAGCCCTGCAGATAGTGGCCGGGTGTGCTGCCGATGGTGTCGCGGAAACTGTCGGCGAAGGCGCTGCGTGACATGCCGGCGCGCTGCGCGAGCGACTCCAGCGTCCACTCGTCGGCCGGCGCTTCGTGCATGGCGACCAGCGCGTGGCGCAGCCGCGGATGGGCCATGCCGGCGAGCAGGCCGACACGGATCTGGCCACTCTCCATCAGCGCGCGCAGGATCTGGATCAGCACCACCTCGAACAGGCGATCCAGCAGGGCCTGGCGGCCGCAGCGCTGCGCGAACGCTTCTTCGAACAACAGCGACAGCACCGGCTGGCCGCCATACAAGCCCTCCAGCGGCAGGCACACGATCGGCGGCAGTGCCGCGGCGACCGGGTTGTTGGCGCCGCCTTCGAACTGCAGGTGGGCGCAGGCGAAATCCGCACCCCGCGTGGCATCGGTAACGAAGCGGTGCGCGAGCGGGCGCGGGTACAGCAGTACGCTGGGCGTGGTGATCTGCAGCGTGCTGCCGTCCGGGTGCTCGACACGCACCTCGCCGTCGCGGATCAGATGAAGCTGGCCGCGCTCGCCGTCGGCCGGCAGATCGTTGATGCCGCACAGCGCCCCGGCGTGGAAGACCTCGGCCGAGACGGCGAAACGGTCCAGCAGGGATTGCAGTCGATCGACCATGGCGGACTCCAGATCAAGTTTTCTGGACGAAATGTTGCCACAAGTACGGGATAGGCGCGCACAGTACACCTGCCATCTGGCCCACCCCTTTCACTCCGCAGGAAAGTCCCATGTCCATTGCCAACGTTCTGTATACCGCCCAGGCCACTGCCAACGGCGGCCGCGACGGCCGCGCCGTCTCTTCCGACAACGTGCTGGACATCCAGCTCTCCACCCCGCGCGAGCTGGGCGGCGCCGGCGGCCCGGGCACCAACCCGGAGCAGCTGTTCGCGGCCGGCTACTCGGCCTGCTTCCTGGGCGCGCTGAAGTACGTGGCCGGCCAGGCGAAGGTCGCCCTGCCGGCCGAAACGCAGATCACCGGCAAGGTTGGCATCGGCCAGATCCCGACCGGCTTCGGCATCGAAGTGGCACTGGAGATCTCGGTGCCGGGCCTGCCGCGCGAACAGGTCGAAGAACTGGTGCAGAAGGCCCACATCGTGTGCCCGTACTCGAACGCGACCCGCGGCAACATCGATGTGACGCTGACCGTGGTCTGATCCACCCGAGGCGCGCGATGCGCCTGCAATCCACGTACGGCCGGGCCTTGTCCCGGCCGTACGCGTGTGTGCGCGCCGTGATGCCGTGAGTCAGGATTGCTTCGTATACTGCCCGCCGGACAATGGAATGAAGGAATCAGGCATGCAGGCGAAGTTCAAACAGTCCCTTCTGGTCGGCATCACGCTGACCGCGCTGATCGCCAGCGGTGCGGCGATGGCGCGCTCGCCGGTCTCCACGGCGCAGCCCGGCAAGGGCATCAGTGCCTCCTTCACCACCTGCCAGCAGCGCGCCCAGGGCGCGATCGCACAGGCAGCGTGCATCTCGCAGGAAACCAAGCTGCAGGATCAGCGACTGAACCAGGTCTACAAGGCGCTGCAGGGCAAGCTCGACGCTGCC
Organism: Stenotrophomonas sp. TWI700; assembly: GCF_039673645.1. Classification (NCBI taxonomy): domain Bacteria; kingdom Pseudomonadati; phylum Pseudomonadota; class Gammaproteobacteria; order Lysobacterales; family Lysobacteraceae; genus Stenotrophomonas; species Stenotrophomonas sp. TWI700. The sequence goes on from NZ_JBDJMB010000002.1 coordinate 93,948, forward strand.
GGCAAGGCCAAGCTGGTTGCGGCGCAGCGTGCCTGGCTGGAGTCGCGCAAGCGCGACGGCGAGCTGGAGACCGTGATCTTCGACAGCACCCAGCCCGGCAACCTGCAGGGAAGCGAGATCGAGATGCGCCGCCTCGGCGCACGTGCGGACCAGTTGCAGGGCTACATCGACCTGCTCGACTGAGCCGCGCCACGCTGGAATGCTGACCCGGCCCCCGGCCGCCCCCCGATTGCACAGAAACAAGGAAGTAAGCCATGCCCGACAACATCGATACCCGTAACCTGGATGCCACCTCCGGCGCGGTCTACTTCGCGGTAGGCCGTGGCACCGAAGGCGGCCCGGCGTCGTACCATCTGTCCATCGCCGGCATCACCCGCGGTACCCGCGAGCCGGACTGGGGCGAGGTCAGCAGCGTCGCGCAGAACAGCGGCTACAGCCTGGGCGCGATCCAGGTCGATTTCGGCCAGCGCGGTACCTGGCCGGTCGGCGCGATCGGCGATCGTCCGCTGGCGGCGGGCGAAAAGACCTATGTGGATGCGGTGATCGACCAGGCCCAGGCCTACGCGAAAACGCACAATCTGCCGTTCACCAACGATCGCGCCGACCTGCGTGGCGACCTGCTCAGCCACGGCAACGGGCTCAGCGGCCGTTCTTCGATCCGCTTCATGGACGAACAGACCCGCGACAGCATCAACGCCTGGGCCGGTTCGGACGAAGGCAAGCAGTGGATCCACGCCAACATCGATTACCCGCAGGTGCGCAACGCCACCCAGACCGCGATGTCGATCCTGGACGCGCACGGCAGCCATATTCCCGATGAGCGTCGTTTCGAGGCGATCAGCCTGCTGGCCAAGACCGCCAACCAGATGCCCGGCCAGCTTTCAAAGCTGGAAAAGGTGCTGGAGAACGGCGGCGACTACGACGCCCTGCGCACCAAGGCCGGCGAGATCCGCGCCACACACACCTACTACGATGGCCCCAAGGCCGCCGACATCGCCGCGCGCTACGAAGACGCCTACGCGAACAACAAGGACGCGATGGACCGTGCCCACACCAAGGTCAGCAGCCGTGACTACGCGCCGGCCGGTGAGCGCAATGATGCGGACATCCGCGTCGCGCTCGACCAGATCCATCCGCCGCGCCAGCAGAGTGCCGCCTCGAGCGTGCTGAAGGAAGGCGCCAGCGGCAAGGAGGTGGGCAAGCTCGAGTCCAATCTGGCGGTCCTCGGCTACACCGCCGCCAACGGCCAGGCCCTGAACGCCGACAAGCGCTTCGACGGCGACACCCGCGCGGCGGTGGAAGCCTTCCAGCGCGCGCATGGGCTGGAGCCGGTGGACGGCAAGGCAGGCCCGGCCACCCTGGGCGCGATCGACCGTGAAGCACGTCAGCTGCAGACCGCACTGGCCGCGCAGGGACATACGGATGCCAACGGCCGCGCGCTGAGCGTGGACGGGCACCTGGGCGCCGGTACCCGCGCCGCGCTGGGTGCTTACCAGCAGGCGCACGGTCTGGACCCCAGCGGCGTACTGGACGCGCAGACCCGTGAAGCGATGGCCGCACCGGCGCGCACCCAGGCACCGGCCGACATCGCGCCTGCGCCGGAACCGGCGCAGCGCGATGGCGCCGCGCTGCGGCCGCTGACCGACCCGGGCAACGCCCAGCACGTGCTGTACATGGAAACCCTGATGCGCGTGCATGAAGCCGAAGAGGCCCGCGGCATCGGCCACGGCCCGCACAGCGAGCGACTGGCCGGCGCCCTGACGGTGGAAGCCGCACGCGCCGGCCTGCACACCATCGACCGCGTCGAGCTCAACCAGGACGGTTCGATGGCGCGCGCCGTGCAGGCCAATGCGCTGCGCGACGAGGCCGCGTTGAACCGCACCAGCGCGCCGGTGCAGACCGCCGACGCGATGGGCCAGTCGCTGGAAGAAAGCACGGCCCGCGCGCAGCAGGCCGGCGACCAACAGCGGGAGCAGCGGCTGATGGATCAGCAGGCCCAGCAGCATGGCGCACGGGCCATGTCGGCCTGAACCCGGCCGCCAGCGACCGGGCTTTACCGGTCGCTGGTGACCAGCTGCACCACGCTGGAGAAATCCAGTTTGCCGCGACCGGCCTGGTGGTTCATCGAGTACAGGTTGCGGGCCAGCTCACCCAGCGGGATCGAGGCGCCGACACTCATCGCCGCTTCCACCGCCAGGCCCATGTCCTTGAGCATCAGGTCGCTGCCGAAACCGCCGCTGTAACCGCGCGACGCCGGGGCGTTGTCCAGCACGCCGGGCCACGGGTTGCACACTTCGGTGGCCCAGCTGCGACCGGTGCTGACCGCCATCATCTGCGAGAGCACCTTCGGGTCCAGCCCGTGTGCGACGCCCAGCGCGATCGACTCACCGGTCACCGCCATGATCACGCCCAGCGCCATGTTGTTGCACAGCTTGGCGACCTGGCCGGCACCGCTGGCACCGACATGGAAGATGTTCTTGCCCATCGCCTGCAGCAGCGGGCGGGCGCGTTCCAGCGCCTCGGCTTCGCCACCGACGATGAAGGTCAGGGTGCCGGCCTGGGCCCCTGCGGTGCCGCCGGATACCGGAGCATCCAGCATCTGCAGGCCACGTGCGGCGGCCGCTTCGGCGACCTTGCGGGCGGTGGCCGGGGCGATCGTGCTGCAGTCGATGACCAGCGCGCCGCCGGGGATATCCGCGAGCAAGCCGTCATCGCCGAGGTAGACGCCTTCGACATGGCGGCTGGCCGGCAGCATCGAGATGACGATCTCGGCGTCGGTCAGCGTATCCAGGGCCGAGGTGGCGGCAGTGGCGCCGGCGTCGACGGCGGCCTGCACCGCGGCAGGCACCAGATCGAACACGCGTACGGCGTGGCCGGCCTTGGCCAGGTTGGCGGCCATCGGGCCACCCATGTTGCCCAACCCGATGAATGCAATACGGCTCATGCGTGGCTCCTTTCAGGGACGGTGGCACCGAGGTCGGCCAGCGGATGCGCGGCATCGGACCACGGCGAAACGAAGAAGGTGCGGGCCCACTCGGCCGTCGCGTCAGCCAGCGTGCGCGGCTGCCACTGCGGGGTGCGGTCCTTGTCGATCAGCAGCGCACGGATGCCTTCGGCGAAATCGCCATGGGCCGCCGCGTGCAGGGCTGCGATGTATTCGATGCGATAGACCTCGGCCAGCGAGGCGCCCTCGGCCAGGTGCTGCAGCTCGAACGCGAGTCGCGCCGAGCCCGGCGCACCGGCGGCGAGCGTCGCTTTGGCGGTGCTCAGCCAGGCATCGTCCGTCTCCAGCGCAAGGACCGCCTCGACGATCGCGCCGACGTCGTCGCTACTGCACAGCGCATCGATCGTCGCGGCGTTGCGCAGCAACGGGCCGGTGGCCGCGTCGCTGGCATGCTGCTGCAGCAGCGCGGTCAGCTGTTCGTGATTGCGCTTGGCCTCGCGGCTCCAGTGCACGTCCGCCAGCGCGTTGAATACGGTCTCGCGCTGCGCCTCGGCGATGTGGATATCCGCCAGACCGGCATAGATCGCATCGCCTGCGTTGAGCGGCGCGCCGGTCAGGGCCAGGAACAGACCGCCATGGCCGGGCACGCGCGGCAGCAGCCAGCTGCCACCGACGTCCGGGAACAGGCCGACGGTGATTTCCGGGAACGCCAGCTTGGAGCGCTCACTGACCACGCGGTGGCTGGCGCCGGACATCAGGCCGATGCCACCGCCCATGACGATGCCATGGCCCCAGCACAGGATCGGCTTGGGATAGGTGTGGATCGCGTAGTCGACGCGGTACTCGACGTCGAAAAATTCGGCCGCGTAGGCGTTGTCGCGGATATCGGTGTTCCCGCTCCCGCGGTACTCGACCATGCTGCGGTACAGGCTGTGCAGATCGCCGCCGGCGCAGAACGCCTTCTCGCCCGCGCCCTGCAGCACCACCAGCGCGATGCCGTCATCGCTGGCCCAGGCATCCAGCCGCTCGCGCAGCAGGTGCGCCATCGGCAGCGAGAAGCCGTTGAGGGTGCGCGCTGCGTTGAGCGTGGCAATACCGATGCGCGTGCCATTGCCGGCCTGGCGCTCTTCGAACAGCACCGGCGCCGCGTCGTTGGCGACGACGGTGCTCATGCGTTCTTCCACTGCGCGGCGCGCTTTTCCAGGAAGGCGTTCACGCCCTCGGCCTGGTCGGCGCTGTCGAACAGATCGACGAAGGCTTCGCGCTCGGCCACCAGTGCCGAGGCGTGGGTGCCGGTGCGGGTGGCCTGCACCAGGGTCTTGCAGGCGGCGATGCTGGTCGGGCTCTGCTTGCCGGCCTTGTGCGCCCATGCCAGTGCGAGGGCCTTGGCTTCGCCCTTGCCGACCTTTTCTTCGACCAGGCCGATACGCAGCGCGGTGTCCGCGTCGATGCGTTCGCCGAGCAGGATCATGCGCTTGGCCCAGCCTTCACCGACCAGGCGCGGCAGGTTCTGGGTGCCACCGGCGCACGGCAGCAGGCCGACGGTGGCCTCCGGCAGCGCCACCTGGGCGTGTTCTTCGATGATGCGCAGGTCGCAGGCCAGCGCGCATTCCAGGCCGCCGCCCATCGCGTAGCCGTTGATTGCCGCGATGGAGACACCGCGGAAACCAGACAAGGCTTCGAAGGCCTCACCGAAGCGGCGCGCGGCTTCACGAGCGGCCGCCTTGTCGCCGGAAGCGAACTGCTTGAGATCGGCGCCGGCCGAGAAGAACTTTTCGCCGTCGCCGGTGATCACCAGCGCATAGACATCGCGGTCTGCATTGAGCGCGCCCACCAGGTCACGCAGCGCGGACAGGCTGTGCACGGTCCAGGTATGCGCCGGCGGGTTGTCGAGGGTGATGACCGCGACGTGGCCATCGGCCTCGACCTTCAGGCCGACATGATCATGCTGGCGCCACTCCATCATCGCAGTTCCTCTTCGGTGTTGAGCAGGTGGCGGGCCACGATCACACGCATGATCTCGTTGGTGCCCTCCAGGATCTGGTGCACGCGCGAATCGCGCAGCAGCCGTTCAATCGGGTATTCGCGGATGTAGCCGTAGCCGCCGTGGATCTGCAGCGCATCGTTGCAGATGTTGAAGCCGGCATCGGTGGCGAAGCGCTTGGCCATCGCACACCACACATTGGCATCGCTGGCACCGGCGTCGAGCTTGCGCGCGGCGGTGTGCACCATCTGCCGGGCGGCGACCAGCTGGGTGGCCATGTCGGCCAGCTTGAACTGCAGTGCCTGGAATTCCGACAGCGCCTTGCCGAACTGGCGGCGCTCGCCCATGTAGCGGCGGGCGGCATCCAGTGCGCCCTGGGCAGCGCCCAGCGAGCAGGCGGCGATGTTGATGCGGCCGCCGTCCAGGCCCTTCATGGCCAGCTTGAAGCCGCTGCCTTCCTCGCCGAGCAGATGGCTGACCGGCACGCGCACGTTCTCGAACGTGATGCCGCGGGTCGGCTGGCTGTTCCAGCCCATCTTCTCTTCCTTGCGCCCGTAGCTGATGCCCGGCAGATCGGCCGGCACCGCGATCGCACTGATGCCACCGGCCCCGGCGCCACCCGTACGGGCCATCACCACCAGCAGCTCGGTGGCACCGGCGCCGGAGATGAAGGCCTTGGAGCCGTTGAGCACGTAATGATCGCCGTCGCGTACCGCGCTGGTCTTCAGCGAGGCCGCATCCGAGCCGGCACCCGGCTCGGTCAGGCAGTACGAGGCCAGCTTGGTGCCGGACGAGAGGTCTGCACCCCACTCCGCACGCAGGCTCTCCTGGCCCCATTTGGCCACCATCCACGACGCCATGTTGTGGATGCTGACATAGGCCGCCGTGGACGGATCCACATTGGCGAGCTCCTCGATGACGACGGCGGCGTCCAGACGGCTCAAGCCGCTGCCACCGACCTCGGGGTCCATGTACAAACCACAGAACCCGAGTTCCCCTGCCTTGGCGATCGCCTCGCGCGGAAAGATGCCCTCCGCATCCCATCGCGCGGCGTGCGGCGCCAGTTCGGCCTGGGCGAAGTCACGCGCTGCCTCTCTATAGGCCTGCTGCGCTTCGTCGAGTTCCGTCGTCATCGAGTGGCTCATGGTCGAACTCCGTTGTTGCTTACTTCAGGCTGATGGTGGTGTTGACGCCATGACCCAGCGTCTCGTCATCGAACCAGCGCGAGGTGATCGTCTTGGTCTGGGTGTAGAACATCACCACCTGCTTGCCGTACGGGCCCAGGTCGCCGAGCTTGGAGGCGCGCGAGCCGGTGAACGAGAACAGCGGCACCGGCACCGGGATCGGCACGTTGATGCCGACCTGGCCGACGTCGATGTCTTCCTGGAACTTGCGCGCGGCCGCACCGGACTGGGTGAACAGCGCGGTGCCATTCCCGTTCGGGTTGGCGTTGATCAGTTCGATGGCGTCTTCCAGCGTCTCCGCTTCCAGGATCACCAGCACCGGCCCGAAGATTTCCTCGTCGTACACGCGCATGCCCGGCGTCACGCCGGCGAAGATGGTCGGACCGACGAAGTTGCCCTTCTCGAACCCATCCACCTGCGGGTTGCGGCCGTCGAGCACCAGCTTGGCGCCCTGCTCCACGCCTGAGGCGATCAGGCCTTCGACACGCTCACGCGCGGCGCAGGAGATCACCGGGCCGACATCGGTCCCGGCGACGCTGCCACCACTGACCTTCAGCGTCTTGGCCTTGGCCACCAGGTCCGGCACCCATGCGCGCGCTTCGCCGACCAGCACCAGGGTGGAGGCGGCCATGCAGCGCTGGCCGGCCGCACCGAAGGCGGCACCGACCATCGCGTTGAGGCTCTGTTCCTTGTTGGCGTCCGGCAGCACCACGGCGTGGTTCTTGGCGCCCATCATGCACTGCACGCGCTTGCCGGCCAGCGAGGCGCGGTTGTACACATGCGTGCCGACGCGGGTGGATCCCACGAAGGACACCGCCTTGATATCCGGGTGATCGCAGATCGCGTTGACCACGTCTTCGCCACCGTGGACGACGTTCAACACGCCCTTGGGGATGCCGGCTTCCAGCGCCAGTTCGACCAGGCGCATGGTGACCATCGGGTCCTGCTCGGACGGCTTCAGGATGAAGGTGTTGCCGGTGGCGATCGCCATCGGGAACATCCACAGCGGAATCATCGCCGGGAAGTTGAACGGGGTGATGCCCGCGCACACGCCCAGCGGCTGCAGCAGGGTGTAGGTGTCCACGCCGTTGGCCACGTTGTTGGCCAGCTCACCGAGCTGCAGGTTGCCGATGGCGGCAGCGTGCTCGACCACTTCCAGGCCGCGGAACACATCGCCTTCGGCATCCGGCACGGTCTTGCCCTGCTCGGCGCTGAGGATGTGGGCCAGCTCGCTCATGTTCTCGCGGATCAGCTGCTGGTACTTCAGGAAGATTCGCGCACGGGTGCCGATCGGGGTCTTGCGCCAGGTCTTGAACGCTTCCTTGGCCGAGGCGACGGCGGCGTCGACCTCGCTGGGGGTCGCGAACGGGACCTGGGCCAGGACGTCCTGGGTGGCCGGATTGACCACGTTCTGCCAATGCGAGCTGGCCGATTCGATGAACTGGCCATCGATCAACATGCGGATACGGGGCGCTGCAACAGTCATGGACAATCCCGGCGGGTCGAAAGTTGTTAGCATTATTCACAGTGCTATCCTCGATTTCCGGGCTGTATGCGCTTAATCTGGCCAATGCCCGCTACGATTCTTGTGAATTCTGTGAATAGCCAGCCCGTCCAACGTCAGATCGGCCTGCGCCTGCTCAAGCTGCGCGAGCAGCGGGGCTACAGCCAGCTCGCGCTGGCCAAGGCTCTGGGGCTGTCGGCCAGCTACCTGAACCAGATCGAGCGCAACAAGCGGCCACTGACCCCGGCGGTACAGGGCAAGCTGCGCGAGGTGCTGGGTGATGTCAGCGACCTGTTCGAGGTCGATGACCCCGGTGCGCTGCAGGAATCGCTGGGCGAGACCCTGCGCGACCTGGGCCTGGCCGATGTCAGCAGCACCGAACTGCGCGCGATGGCGGGCAACCTGCCGCAGATCAGCCGTGCCCTGCTCGACCTGCACCGCCGCCACCTGATGCTGCGCGAGCATGCCGCCGCGCTGGAGTTCCAGCTGGGCGATGTGCATGCCGGGCAGGCGCTGCCCGCCGGCGACCAGGTGCGTGACTTCTTCAACCGCATGCACAACCACATCCCCGAGCTGGATGACCTGGCCGAGCAGTTGTTCGGCGAATGGGGGCTGGTGGCGGGGCATGTCGCGCCGCGCCTGCGCCAGCTGCTGGCCGACCGCCACGGCGTGCTGGTGGAGGTCGGACCGCTGCAGGCCGGACGCGAGAAGCGCGTCTACGACGGCGGCAGCCGCACCTTGTGGCTGCCCGACTACCTGGAGCCGGGTCAGCAGGCGTTCCAGATGGCGGCCGAGCTGGCCCTGCTCGGGTATGCGGCGCAGATCAATGCGGTGATTGCCCGCGCGGGGTTCGGTGAAGCCGAGCAGATCGCGCAGGCGCGGATCGGCATGTCCAACTATTTCGCCGGTGCGCTGGTGATGCCGTATGCACAGTTCCTGCGCGCCGCCGAGCACAGCGCGTACGACATCGATGCGCTCGCACATCGCTTTGGCGTGGGCTTCGAGGCGGTCTGCCATCGGCTGAGCACGCTGGCTCGACGCAGCGCGCCGGGGCTGCCGTTCTTCTTCATCCGCGTGGACCGCGCCGGCAATGTCTCCAAGCGGCATTCGGCGACCGACTTCCACTTCTCCCAGGTGGGCGGCTCCTGCCCGCTGTGGATCGTGTACGAGGCCTTCAACCAGCCAGGGCGGGTGCTGACCCAGACCGCACGCATGCCCGACGGGCGCCGCCATTTCTGGTTGGCGCGGCAGGTGAGCAGCGGCCCGATCGGGCATGGCCAGCCACGCAAGACCTTCGCGGTGGCACTGGGCTGTGATCTGCAGCATGCCGAGCGGCTGATCTACACGCGCGGGCTGGACATCCAGAGCCCGGGCAACTCGGTGTCGATCGGCCCAGGCTGCCGGGTATGCCCACGCGAGGACTGCATGCAGCGCGCATTCCCGCAGCTGCCGGGACGGGGCTGATACGGCTCGGTGGCGGTTGGATCGAGCCGGCCAACGGCCGGCACCTACCGGGTCACAGCACCACCGACCGCTGACCCGTTCCACCGACAAGGTAGTGCCGGCCGCTGGCCGGCTCCACGTAGCCCGCAATGCGGGCCAACGGCCGGCACCTGCCGGTTTGAAGGACACCGGTCTAGTAGATCGGCGTCACCTTCATCTGCGGCAGTGGTCGCGGTGCGCCATCCGTGAGGTCCGGCCCGAGGTCTTCCCAGGTCTGGCCCTGCTCCACCATGTGCCGCCACAGCTGCTGCGACTCGCGGCGTTTGTCTTCCGAGCTCAGGCGATAGGACGGGGGTACCGGCGTGCCGGTGGCCACGCTCTGATAGGCCGCCTCGTACGCCGCCACGCGCTGCGCCGGATCATCGGTGCGCGCCACATCCAGCGTGTAGCGCTGGTAGGCCGAGGCCAGATTGCGCCAGCGGATCCAGTAGTGGTTGGCAAAGGAGAAATCGCAGAAGCGTTCGCCGGCGATGCTGCCCTTGTCGGCGATGCGGCTGAGCACGGCCTGCGGCATGTCCAGGTTCATGCCTCCCTCGTCGCCCTCCAGCGCGACATGCACGATGCGGTCGCGGTAGCCCGGCGCGCGGGCCTGCAGCACATCGCGCCAGTTCTGCATGGTCGACACGATCGAGAACAAGAAGCCGGACATCTCCGCCGCCGCCAGCGGCTGCGCGATGGAATGGTAGCTGCGCTGCCAGCCATGGCGGTTCTCGGTCGGCAGGAACACCGCCTGCTCCGCACGCGCATGCGGGTCGCCGTGGGCCAGCACGCTGACCGCCTCGGCGTGGCGCGGATACACCAGATTGATGCCGAACGTCGGCCAGCGCGGCAACGCGGCGTCGAACAGATGGATCGGGAAATTGCTGCTGATCCCACCATCGGAGAACCAGCAGACGCGGAAGGCCGCGATCACCGGGCCACAGCTCTGGCCGCCACTGGTGAGCCCTTCCATGCTGTCGGCCACGTTGGTGTTGTCGCGCCGCGGCTCGGCGTCCGCGACCGGCTCGCAGCGACGCTCACGGCGGGCCGGCTCGTGCAGCGGCACCGCGCTGATCAGCAGCGGGAAGCTCAGGCTCATGCGCGTAGCGACCAGCACCGGCAGTTCCTCGCCATCGACCAGGCGGTAGTAGTCGCGCCCATCGACGTGCTCCGGCGTGCCTGCACGCGCCACCAGCCAGTCGACCACACTCGCCGGGAACAACTGCGCGAACTCCTCGCGCAGGAACCAGAAATGCGCTGCATTGAACGGCAGCGTGCGCGGCTCGCTGTGCGAGATGCAGGTGGTGATCATCTGCAGGGTGATCGCGTGCGCGCCGCCCGGTTCACCGGGATAGCGCGGCGCCGCGTGCAGATCGCCGAAGGTCAATGGCTGGTCGTCCGGCTTGCCGGCCAGTGCCTGCAGCCGTGCGTGCAGCCAATCGGTCAGGGCCGGTGCGGACGCATCGGGCTGGGTACTGCCATTGCACAGGCCGAGCAGGTTGCGCCGTGCCACCCGCGCGACGCGCAGCGCCGAGGCCAGCACGCCGGCGCCATACGCGCACAGCAGCGAAGGCAGCAGCGTCGCCCAGATACCCTCGATGCCACCGGCCAGGTAGCCGATCCCGAGCAGGCCGGCGAGCGCAACCAGCAGCTCCACGGGTGCGATCGCGAACACTGCCGCGAGCAGGCAGGCGACCTTGCGCAGCAGGCCGGCCTTGCCGGTCAGCATCACCAGCAGGCGATACGCGGTACGCGCGCCGTACGCCGGCTGGAACAGGCTGTGGATGAAACCCTGTCGCGACAGCTGCGCCGAGACCTCGGCCAGCCCGGGAAAGCCTACCGCCGCAGCGACCGGCTCACCGGCCTGGCGGCGCCGATCGCCCAGTGCGGCGGCCGCTGCCACGGCGGCGGCAATGGCCCCGGCCGAGGTGCCGCCGATGCTCTTGAAACGGTACTCACGGGCCAGCGACAGCACCGCATTGGGATACACGATGCCGCTGGTGATGCCGCCCTTCATGACCAGATCGCAGTACTTGTCCGCCACGTTGCCGTCCTCTGTCCGCCGGTGCGCGGCCGATCCGCGCACCCTCCCCGCCTGGTCCCGCAACGATGCAGGGACCGGCGAGGTCGATGGCGACAGTATCGCCCGCGCGCTTCTCAAGGCCTGAGAAGCGCGGCACGGAACGGCTTATTCGGCCTTGCCGGACTGCGGTACGCGCCGTACCTGGGACAGGTCGTAGCCGAGCGCGGCGATGCGGGTCATGGCCGCCTGGTAGTCCGCATCGGAGATGGTCGGCGTGCGCGCCATCAGCCACATGTAATCGCGTTTGCTGCGCCCGACGATGGTCTGCCTGTAGTCGTGATCGAGATCCACGATCACGTACTCGGCCTGGATCGGCCAGATGAACTGCATGCCCCAGACGGCGCCGCCGGTGCCCTCCTTGACCGTCCCGATCGGGTGCATGGTCTTGATCGGGGCCTGGAAGCTGCCCTTGCGGTAGCGGAAGGTGGTCTGGATGCGACCGTCCGGACGCAACGCATAGGACTCCACCGCATCGAACGCTTCACGCTCGGGGCGGCTGGGGATATGGGCGATCACATACCAGTCGCCCATGAAGCGCGGCACGTCCACGTGGGCCACGGGCGGGATCGGACGGGTGTTGCCACTGCAGCCGCCGAGCATCATGCCGACGGCCAGCAAAGGGATGAGAGCGCGGATCGACATGACGGCTTCCTCCAGGAACGTGGGGTGATCACGGACGGTTGAACAGGTAATGGGCCACCTGCCACTGCTGGCCCTGCTGATAGCCGAACAGCTCCGCGCAGGCCATCCAGAACATCCGCCAGCGCTGGTGCCACAGCGCGGCCGAGGCATCGCCGTAGGTCTGGCGCAGCACGGCCATCACCGCCTCTTTCTCGCGGTCCTGGTTGGCCAGCCAATGGTTGGCTGTGCGCTCGTAGTGGGTGCCATCAAGCAGCCAGCGCTGCTGCAGCTGCAGGTGCTGCTGGAAGAACAGCAGGGTATCGGCGGCCGGCATCAGGCCACCGGTGAAGAAGTGGCGGCCCATCCAGTTGTCATCGCCCTCGGTCTCGAACGGGTACATCAGCGTGCGGTGCACGAAGATGTGCACGAACAGCTTGCCCTCCGGGCGCAGCCAGCGGTGGATGCGCTGCAGCAGCTGCGGGTAATTGCGCATGTGCTCGAACATCTCGATCGACACGCAGCGATCGAAGGTCTCCGCATCCAGCATCAGATGGTTCACGTCACGGGTCAGCACGGTGACGTTGATCAGGCCACGCGCGCGGCACTGGCCCAGGATGTACTCGCGCTGGCTGTTGGAATTGGATACCGCGGTGATCTGCGCGTTCGGGTAGCGCTCGGCCATCCACAGTGTCAGCGACCCCCAGCCGCAGCCCAGCTCCAGGATGTGCTGCCCATCGGCCAGCTGTGCGCGCTCGCCGTACAGCGCCAGCATCGCCTCTTCAGCCTCGTCCAGCGTTTCCGTGCCGGTGGCGTAGTAGCAGCTGCTGTACTTCAGCCGCTTGCCCAGGCAACGGTGGAAGAACTCGGCCGGCACCTCGTAGTGCTGGCGGTTGGCGGCATCCACGTGCAGCGCCACGGCGCTGCTGGCCAGCCCGGCGATGCGCGCGGCAAAGCGCTGCGACTGCACCTGCTGGCCGCCGGCGAGTTCTTCGCGCAGGCGCTGCTCGCACTGGCGGCGGATGCCCAGCCGCAGCAGGGCATCGGGCAGCAGTCCGCGTTCGGCCAGGCCGGTCAGGCCCGGTGCGTAGTCCGGCAGCGGAAGACGGTCACTGGCGACATTCATGGGGAAGATTCCTTGCGGGCAGACGACGAACGGGAGGGGAACCACGGAAACAGCATCGGCGTGGTGCGCTGGTACTCGCGGTAATCCTCGCCACGCGAACGCAGCGCCTGCGCCTCGGTGAAGGGAATCCCACTGACCCAGCGCAGGAACACGTACATCACCAGTGGCCCGGACCAGGCCAGCCACCACAGCGGCGAGTGCACGGCGAGCAGCACATAGGTGAACCAGTGCAGCCACTCGAAGAAATAGTTGGGGTGCCGCGAGTAGCGCCACAGCCCGTCACGGCAGGTCTTGCCCTTGTTGGCCGGATCGGCACGGAAGCGCGCCAGCTGACGGTCCGCCAGCGATTCGCCGCCCACGCTCAGCAGCCACATCGCGATGGCCGCCATCAGCCAGCCCCAGCCCTGGGGTGCCGGATTCACCGACACCGCCACGAATGGCAGCGCAAACAGCACGATCAACAGCGCCTGGAACTGGAAGAAGCCGAAGATCTTTCCCTGGTGGCCGTTCCAGTGCCTGCGCAGGTGCTGGTAGCGGCCATCCTCGGGCTCGCTGCGCACGCGGTGCCACAGGTGCAGTGCCAGGCGCGAGCCCCACAGGCCGCCCAGCACCGCCAGCGCGATCCGCGGCATCGCCGCGCCATCGCCCAACAGTGCCAGCAGCAGGGCCGACGCGCCGACGCCCTTGGCCCAGAGCACATCCACCACACCGATGTTCTGGTGCCGGCGCTGCCACCACCAGCCCCAGGTCATGATCACGGCGGCGTACAGCCACACCCACCACAGCATTTTCATCGTGTCTCTCCCGGAACGAGTGGGCGCATCGGTGCGGCGTGGCGCTGCCAATGACGGGCGCACGCGGCAAGCACCGGCAGCGCGATCGCCCAGCCCAGGCCGAGCAGCAGCACGCCGTGCCATTGCGGTGCGGCGAACACCACCGACGACCAGCCGCGCGCGGCGGACAGATACGCCAGCGGCGCCAGCAGCAGGCCGACCAGTGCCGCCATGGCCAGATGCCGCTGCAGCACCGCGAATGACAGCGTGAGCGTCATCGCGAACGCGGCCCACAGCGCGAGGATCCAGACCGGGGCGACCCACGCGGGATCACTGCCGGCCGCGTAAATCACCCTCCCGGAAGCGGCGGCCAACCCGTCAACGATCACGCCGCAGCCGATCGCCACCAGCATAAGTTTGAGTTCGACCGACGGTTGTGCCGACAACGCCAACTGGCTGCCCACATACAACGCCGCCGCCACCAGCGCGGGCCAGCGCAGCCCATGACCAGCGCCGATCACGGCGCACAGCCAGACCAGCTGGTTGCCGATCACGTTGGCCCAGAAACGGGGCACCTCAGCCCTCCCCGGCGATCAGCGCGGGCCGGTAGCCCGGACGCGCCATCAGCAGGTGCGAGACGCCGATGGAGCGCTCCAGGAAGCCACCTTCGCAGTACGCGAGATAGAACTCCCACAGGCGGATGAAGCGTGCATCGAAGCCCTGCGCGCGCACTGCGGGCAGCTGGGCCAGGAAACGCTGGCGCCACGCGCGGAGCGTGAGTGCATAGGACGGCCCGAAGTCATGCTGGCCGATCAGCTGCAGGTCGCTGCTGCGGGTCTTGGCCGCGACGATCGCGTTGATCGAGGGGATGAAGCTGCCGGGGAACACGAAGCGCTTGATGTAGTCCACGCTGCGCCGCGCCTGCTGGTAACGCTGGTCTTCGATGGTGATGGCCTGCAGCAGCGCCAGACCGTCATCCTTGAGCAGGCGGGTCAGCGTGGCGAAGTAGGTGTCCAGGTACTGCGCGCCGATCGCCTCGATCATCTCGATGGACACCAGCTTGTCGTACTGACCGTCCAGATCGCGGTAATCCTTGAGCAGCAGGGTCACCTTGTCCTGCAGGCCGGCCGCCTCGACCCGCTGCTTTGCCAGCGTGTACTGCTCGACCGAGATGGTGGTGGTGGTGACGTGGCAACCGATATGGCGCGCCGCGTACAGCGCGAAGCCGCCCCAGCCGGTGCCGATCTCGACCACGCGGTCGGCGGCGGTCAGCTGCAGCTGCTCGCAGATGCGCGCCAGCTTGCGCTCGGACGCCGCCTCCAGCGTGTCGTCCGGGCGGGCATACAGCGCCGAGGAGTACATCAGGTCCGGGGACAGGAACAGCGAGAAGAATGGATTGCCCAGGTCGTAGTGCGCGGCGATGTTGCGGCGGCTGCCTTCGCGCGTGTTGCGGCGCAGCCGGTTCCAGCCTTTCAGCAGCCAGCCGCCCAGGCGGGCCGGGCCGCGCTCCATGCCATCGAGCAGATCGCGGTTGCGGACCAGCAGCTGCACCAGCGCGACCAGGTCATCGCAGCGCCAGTCACCGCGGATGTAGGCCTCGCCCGCACCGACACTGCCCTGCGCG
Source organism: Stenotrophomonas sp. TWI700 (assembly GCF_039673645.1). Taxonomy (NCBI): domain Bacteria; kingdom Pseudomonadati; phylum Pseudomonadota; class Gammaproteobacteria; order Lysobacterales; family Lysobacteraceae; genus Stenotrophomonas; species Stenotrophomonas sp. TWI700. The sequence goes on from NZ_JBDJMB010000002.1 coordinate 109,270, forward strand.
GCGACCGCGCGGTAGAAGCCGGGGTCGTCCACCCAGACCGTCACCTGGGGCGTGGCGTCCGGATCGCCGATCACCACATCACCCACGGCGTCGCGCAGCCGCAGCTGCCCGCCGCGCAGCGGCGCCAGCTGCGCCAACAGGCGTGCGCGCAGGAACCCTTCGAGGGCGGACGGTTGCGGCACGGCCACCGCACGGGTCATGTCGTTCATGGGGATTTTCCGGCAAGAGAAGGATGGTCGTGGACGGGGGTGCGCTTCAGCCACAGGCGCAGCGCCTGCCAGTGGATCGCGGCAACGACCTTGAGGGTCATCAGCGGGTAGCGCAGCAGCACGCCGGCCAGGCCACGACCGGTGAGCGGATGGCGCCGCATGACCAGGTCGGCATCGAACTGGCATGCGCCCTCGCGCCAGACCTGCATGTGCACGTGCAGGTCGTCGCCCGGCGCGGTGAAGCGCCAGCGGTACTCGCAGTCCATCGGCATGAAGGGCGAGACATGGAACTGCTTGTCGAAGGACCAGCACAGCGCGCGGCCCTGGGCATCGGCCTGCGCCACCGGCAGCACGTAGGCGTGGCGCTCCTTCCACGGCGTGTTGGTGATCTCCGCGACGATGCTGTCCAGCGTGCTGCCATCGGCGGCGTAGCAGTAGTAGAAGCTCACCGGATTGAAGACATGGCCGGCATAACGCGGATGCGTCAGCAGGCGGATCGGCCCGGCGGGCGCGCGGCCCAATGCCTCGGTGATGCGTGCACGCACGGCATCGGCCAGCGGCTGATCGGGCGCGCCGAGATAGTCGCTGCGGCGGAACTCGACCACGTTGCGGCGGCCGACCGACCACAGCCAGCGCCGCTCGAACAGGCGCGGCAGTTCGTCCAGGTCCAGCAGCAGCTGCGCGATCGGGTAGCGGAATGCGTGCGCGTGCGGCGCGTGCCGCCGATGGCGCATCCAGCCGCGGTAGATCGCACTGGCGTTCATGCCGGCAGCGCCTCGGCCAGCGGCCAGTACGACTCCGCATCCAGCGCCTGTAACGCGTCGACCACGCGCCGTGCACTGCGGATGCCATCCTCGTGGAAGCCCCAGCCCCAGTACGCACCGGCGAACCAGGTCCGGCGGTGGCCCTGGATCTCCGTCCAGCGCTGCTGCGCCCGCACCATCGCGTGGTCGTGCACGGGATGGGCGTACTGCAGGCGACGCAGCACGGTGGCCGGATCGATCGCAGCGCTGCGGTTGAGGGTGACCACCAACGGCGTCGGCGTGTCGATGCCCTGCAGCAGGTTCATGCAGTAGCTCACCGTGCACGGCGCGAGGGGATCGCGCGGCACGTGCGCATTCCATGCGGCCCACGCCTTGCGGTCACGCGGCAACAGGCTGGCATCGGTGTGCAGGACGACGTCGTTGGGCTGGTAGCGGATCGCGCCCAGCACCGCGCGCTCGGTGAGATCGGCATCGGACAGCAGGGCCAGTGCCTGGTCGCTGTGGCAGGCCAGCACCAGCTGGTCGAAGCCTTCCAGGCCGGCAGCGCTGTGCACGCGCACGCCATGCTCGTGGCGCTCCACGCCGAATACCGGGCACTCCAGGCGCTCACGCACCTGCCAGCGACGGCGCAGCGCGTCGACATACCGCGCCGAGCCGCCCTGCACCACGCGCCACGGTGCGCGCCCGGTCATCTGCAGCATCTGGTGATTGGCCATGAACTGCACGAGGTAGCGCGCCGGGAACGCGGCCAGGCTGGCCGTCGGCGACGACCACAGCGCCGAGGCCATCGGCAGCAGGTGTTCGTCGATGAAGGTGCGGCCGTAACGGCCCTTGTCCAGGAATTCGCCCAGCGAGGGGCCCTCATCGTCGCGCTCGAGCAGCGCCGGCGCCTCGCGGTAGAAACGGCGCAGGTCGCGCAGCATGCCCCAGAAGCGCGGTGACACCAGATTGCGGCGCTGGCAGAACAGCGTGTCCAGCGAGGTGGCGTTGTACTCCAGCCCGCTGCGTTCGCTGTGCACCGAGAAGCTCATCGTGGTCGGCTGCGAGGCCACGCCCAGTTCCTCGAACAGGCCGGTCAGCAACGGATAGTGCGCGGGGTTGAACACGATGAAGCCGGTATCCACCGCCTGCGTGCGGCCATCGATCTCCACCTCATGCGTGTGGGTATGGCCACCGAGGTAGTCATTGGCTTCGAACAGCGTCACTTCGTGCCGCTGGCTCAACCACCACGCACTGGCGAGGCCGGCGATGCCCGATCCGATCACGGCGATACGCATGTCAGTGCTCCGCCTTGGCCAGCACCCAGGCCGGCACGGGTTTGAGGTCACGCACCAGCCCGAGCGCGGCCATCGCCCGCAGGCCATACCAGGTGACATCCACTTCCCACCAGTAGAAGCCCTGGCGCGCGGTCCCCGGGAAGAAGTGATGGTTGTTGTGCCAGCCTTCGCCGAAGGTCAACAGGGCGAGCCACAGGTTGTTGCGGCTGTCGTCACCGGTGTTGAAACGCTGGCGGCCGAAGCGGTGCGCGAGTGAGTTGATCGTCACCGTCGCATGGAACAGCACGACGGTGGAGATGAAGAACCCCCACACCAGCATCTGCCCGCCGGTGGTGCCCCACGACGGCGCGATGCGCTCCAGCAGGGCACCCAGGCCGAACAGCGCGGCGGCCAATGCGATCGGCACCAGCGTGTCGAAGCGGTCCAGCCAGCGCAGCTCCGGGTACTTGGCCAGGTCGGGGATGCGCGACCAGTCGGTACGGAAGCCCTCGACCGTGAGGAACCAGCCCATGTGGCTCCACCAGAAGCCATGCACCGAGGGCGAATGCGGATCGGCCGCCGTGTCGGTATGGCGATGATGATTGCGGTGATGCGCGGCCCACCACAACGGGCCGCGCTGCACGCTGGAGGCACCGATCAGCGCGAAGAGGAACTGCACGGCGCGCGACGTCTGGAACGTGCGGTGGGAGAAGTAGCGGTGGTAGAAGGCGGTGATCGCAAACATGCGCACCGCGTACAGCGCGACCGCCACGCCGACCGCGACCCAGGACACGCCCACCCAGATCACCGCCAGGCAGGCCAGGTGCATCGCGGCGAACGGGATCGCCCGCACCCAGTCCACGCGCTGTGGCTGGCCGGTCGCGGCCGCCGCATCGGTGCTGGTGTCGAACCAGCGCAGCAGCGTTGCCCAGCGGCGTCGCTGTGCGGTGCGTCCTGCGTCGGGGGTGGGGCTGACCGACATGACTCGCTTCTCCTGAGGCGTTATCAGGAGATACGGGAGCGGGCGCCTTTTGGATGCACGGATCCGGAAAAATAGTCCGGACCCATGCGGTTACAGGTTCGCGATATCGCCCTTGGCGATGATCGGGCCGGTCGGAATGCCCTGCGGCGCGCCGGTGGAGGGCTCCAGCGTGATCGCCAGCACCGAGCCGTTCACAAGTGCATCACGCAGGGTGTCGGGCACGGCCACGGTGTGGGCGCGGTTGATCGAGACCAGGCCCAGCGAACGCGGAGCGCCACCGGCCGGGATCAGCCACAGCTCCGGCGCGCGACCGGCCGCGTCTGCCGGTGCCGGGACGGGCACCATCAGCACCTTGCCCTGGGTCTTGTCGACCGAGGCCAGCCAGCCCGGCGTGCCATCGTCGTGCAGCAGCGGGGTGACCGGCTTGGTCGCCTGCTCCGGTTCGGCCGGGGCCGTCGGGGTGCTTGGTGTGACCGCCACCGGGGTGGACACCGGAGCGGCAGGCTCCAGTTCGCGGCGGCTGAACACCGCCACCAGCGCCAATGCGGCGGCCAGCGCGGTCATGCCCTGCCAGAACCCGGTGCGCTGCCACAGCCGCGGCGAGGCCGTGGCTGCGGAAGGCCAGCCCAGCGAGGTCCGGATACGCGGCCACAGGTGCGCGGGCACGGGTTCGCTTCCGAGCGACTCCAGCATCGGCGCGAGGCGGTTTTCCCACTGCGTCACCAGCCGGCCGAAGCCGGGATCGCTGGCGATGCGGCGTTCGACCTCGGCGCGCCGGGCAGCGTCGAGCACCCCCAGCACGTACTCGCCGGCGAGGATGTCGGCGCTCGGCGGTTCGCCGTCGTCATGCAGATCGTGGAGGTCGCGGCTGTTCATCGTTCCAGGCACACCCGCAGTTGGCCCAGGCCCCGGCGGATCCAGCTCTTCACCGAGCCCAGCGGCGAGCCGATGCGGCGCGCCAGTTCCTCATAGCTGGCGCCATCGAGGAAGGCCAGCCGGATCAGCGAGCGGCGGCGCGGCTCCAGCGTGTCCAGGCAGTCCTGCAGGCGCTCGTGATCGGATGCCTGTTCGGCCACCTGGGCCGGCTGCGGCGCGAAATCGGGCAGTTCCTCGGCCACCGACAGATCATCCAGCGCGCGCGGCGGCGCGGCGCGCAGGCGGTCGATCGAGCGGTTGCGGGCCATCATCGACAGCCAGGTCATGGCCGCGGCCTTGGCACGGTCGAACTGTGCCGCCTTGTGCCAGACCGTGGTGAAGACCTCCTGCAGCACTTCTTCGGCATCGCCGCGGTCGCGCAGCACCTGCAGGCAGATCGCGAACAGGCGGCCGGAGGCAAGCTGATAGACCGATTCGAACGCCTGGCGATCGCCTCCGGCGACCCGGACGAGCAACTCGTCCAAGCGGTGTGATGCGGCGGTGGCGGCGGCGTCCAGCTCGGGCATTGCAGGCTCAATGTCGATAACGGGCGTATCGGCATCCTCCTTGCTCCCGGCGCTGTCTGCAAGGGGGCGCTCAGGCACCGCATGTCTTCACCAGCGGCTGCGTGCGGGCAGCGGTGAGCTCGGCGGCGGGCGTTGCAACGGGGGCAGCAGGAAACTCGACCCGCACGTCCGGGTACCTGCCCTTGTCATCGCGGACGTTGCCGGTGCCGGTGAATTGCAACAGGCGCTGGTCCGCGGTGGCATAGATCAAGGTCACCGCGGGCACGGCGAAGCCGAACCAGGCATCGAGCTTCATCTGCAGCTGCTCGGCCGGCTGGCCCTGCCAGGTGACCGCGCCGGTACGCTGCAGCTTCAGCGGCACCAGACGCTGGCGACTGGGCAGGAGGAACTGGAACGCCACGCTCTGTCCGGCCTGCAGCGCAGCCCAATGACGGCGCACCGCGGCATCGAAGCCGGCATCGACCACGGCCCCCGAGGGGATCGCGATCGCCCGGCTGAAGGTGGGCGCCTGGGCGCTGGCGCGGACCGATACCTGGCGCGCATCGGAGGTACCACGCACCCCTTCCTGATACCCATCGCGGCCATCGTCAAGCGTGAAGTCCGGTGTCTGCGGGTTGCCCTGCGGCGTCATCCATTTGCGCGCGAACGGGCGGCCATCGCTGCAGCGGTACAGCACCAGACGCGACTGTGCCGTTGGCGGTCCCTGCAGCCAGTGCGTCTCGCGGTAGAGCAGGCGTCCATCGGCGGTGGCGTACGCGCGCCCTTCCTGGCGCTGCACGGTCTGGTCGGCGGCACTCACGGGGACGGCGAAGGCCGACATCAGCAGGATCAGGCAGGGCATCGGCTGGCGCATGGGGGTCCAAACGGGCGGGCTTGCAGGGAGATACGCAGTTGGCGGTGGTTTGGATGCAGTTGGGTCAATCGCGCAGACGACTTGACCATCGCCCGCCTTCGGCCTACCTTGTGCTCGCCGAAGGTATCCATCGCTTCATGCAGATGAAGGGATGGATTTAAACGGGAATCCGGTGAAGGCGCCTCGTGCGCCCATTCCGGAGCTGCCCCGCAGCGGTGAATGGAAACGACTCCTGCCAACAGCACTTGGCCTTCGCGCCTGGGAAGCGGCAGGTACTAGGTGGGCGTCCGCGCCCGTGTCCATCAGCCCGAATACCGGCCCCGGCCGGAGGACACGACCGTCCTCCGATTCGACCTGGAACGTCCGCGGGGAGGTTGCCGGGGCCTGCCGCCATGCCGCCTGCATGGCGCTGCCCCCGTGCGTCCGCTTCACGGCATCCGGTTCGCCCGCGGGGGCGAAGGTCGCTGGCGGGGCGGAACGGGCTGCAAAGCCCCGGACGGCGCGCGGTTCCTTCGTTCCTCAATGCCCCTACGCAATGAGGACACGTTCCAATGACCACTGTTACCACCCTGGGTTTTCCGCGCATCGGTGCCAAGCGCGAACTCAAGCGCGCGCTCGAAGCCTTCTGGTCCGGCGAAAGCAGCGCCGCGTCGCTGCAGGACACCGCGGCCGAACTGCGTGAACGCCACTGGCAGCTGCAGCGCGAGGCCGGCGTGGATGTGCCGCCGAGCAACGATTTCAGCCTGTATGACCAGGTGCTCGATGCCGCCTTCCTGTTCGATGCGATCCCGGCCCGCTACCGCGCGCTTGCCGATGCCGAGCCGCTGAGCGGCTACTTCGCGATGGCGCGTGGCCTGCAGCGCGATGGCATCGACCTGCATGCGCTGGAAATGACCAAGTGGTTCGACACCAACTACCACTACCTGGTGCCCGAACTGCATGCCGGCCAGACCTTCACGGTGCGCGGCGACAAGCCGCTGGCCGAGTACCGCCAGGCCAAGGCGCTGGGGATCGAGACCCGCCCGGTGCTGATCGGGCCGGTGACCTTCCTGCGGCTGTCCAAGACCACCGATGGCAGCAACGCGCTGGACCTGCTCGATGCGCTGCTGCCGGTGTACGTGCAGCTGCTGGGCGAGCTCAAGGCCGCCGGCGCTTCGTGGGTGCAGCTGGATGAGCCGCTGCTGGTGCAGGACCTGGACGAGGCCACGCGGGCCGCGTTCGAGCACGCCTATGCGGTGCTGGCCCAGGCCGCCCGCCCGAAGGTGCTGGTCGCTACCTACTTTGGTGCGCTGGAGGACAACCTCGATCTCGCCGCGTCGCTGCCGGTCGATGGCCTGCATGTGGATCTGGTCCGCGCGCCGGAACAGCTGGATGCGGTGATCAAGGCGCTGCCGGCCGGTCGCGTGCTGTCGGCCGGGCTGGTCAACGGCCGCAACATCTGGCGCACCCACCTGGACAACGCGCTGGTGCTGGCGCGCTACGCGCACGGCCATGTGGGCAGCGATGCGCTGTGGCTGGCGCCCTCGTGTTCGCTGCTGCACAGCCCGGTCGATCTGGACCACGAAAAGAAGCTGGACGACGAACTGCGCAGCTGGCTGGCATTCTCCCGGCAGAAGCTCGGCGAGCTGCGCGTGCTGGCCGACGCGATCGATGCGCCGGCACGCGCCGAGGCGCCGCTGGCGCACTCGCGTGCGTGCATCGAATCCCGTCGCCGCTCGCCGCGCGTGCACAACCCGGCCGTCAGCGCGCGGCTGGCCGCGCTGACCCCGGCCGATGCCCAGCGCCACAGCCGCTACCCGCAGCGTCACCTGGCCCAGGCCGCCGCGCTCAAGCTGCCGCGCTTCCCGACCACCACGATCGGCTCGTTCCCGCAGACGCTGGAGGTGCGTGAGGCGCGCGCCCGCAACAAGTCCGGCAAGCTCTCCGATGCCGACTACGATGCCTTCCTGGCGACCCAGACCGAGCACTGCGTCCGCGTGCAGGAACAGATCGGGCTGGACGTGCTGGTGCACGGCGAGTTCGAGCGCAACGACATGGTCGAGTACTTCGGCGAGCAGCTGGATGGATTCGCCTTCACCAGGAACGGCTGGGTGCAGAGCTACGGCTCGCGCTGCGTGAAGCCGCCGGTGATCTTCGGCGATGTGACCCGCCCGCAGCCGATGACGGTGCGCTGGTCGCAGTACGCGCAGTCGCTCACCCAGCGGCCGATGAAGGGCATGCTGACCGGCCCGGTGACGGTGCTGCAGTGGTCGTTCGTGCGCGATGACCAGTCCCGCGCGGATACCTGCCGCCAGATCGCGCTGGCCCTGCGCGATGAAGTGACCGATCTGGAAGCGGCCGGCATCGGCGTGATCCAGATCGACGAGCCGGCGATCCGCGAAGGGCTGCCGCTGCGCCGCGCGCAGTGGCGCGACTACCTGGACTGGGCGGTCGAAGCCTTCCGGATCAGTGCCAGCGGCGTGCGCGATGCGACCCAGATCCACACCCACATGTGCTATTCCGAGTTCAACGACATCATCCACTCGGTGGCCGCGATGGACGCGGACGTGATCTCGATCGAGACCTCGCGCTCGCGCATGGAACTGCTGGATGCCTTCGTGCGCTTCCAGTACCCCAACGAGATCGGCCCGGGCGTGTACGACATCCACTCCCCGCGCGTGCCGGACAAGGCCGAGATGCTGGCGCTGCTGCGCAAGGCCGCCGAGGTGCTGCGTCCCGAGCAGATCTGGGTCAACCCGGATTGCGGCCTGAAGACCCGTGGCTGGCCGGAAACCCGTGCCGCGCTGGAAGCACTGGTGGCCGCTGCGCGCGAGCTGCGCGAGGAAACCGCGGACGCCAACGCCGCCTGATCTGCCCTTTGTAGACTGCCCCAAGGACCCCATCGCCGCCGTTGCCGGCGGTGGGGTCGACGAGAAACCCATGAACACGCCCCAGCTGACACCGATCGACCGTCCCACCCTGTCCCTGCCCGATGGGCACACCAGGCTGCTGCTGCATTCGTGCTGTGCACCGTGCTCGGGCGAAGTGATGGAAGCGATCACCGCCTCCGGTATCGACTACACGATCTTCTTCTACAACCCCAACATCCACCCGGTGAAGGAATACGAACTGCGCAAGCAGGAGAACATCCGCTTCGCCGAAAAGCATGGCGTGCCATTCGTCGACGCCGACTACGACACCGACACCTGGTTCTCGCGTGCCCGCGGCATGGAGAACGAGCCCGAGCGCGGCATCCGCTGCACGATGTGCTTCGACATGCGCTTCGTGCGCACCGCGTTGTACGCGCACGAACACGGCTTCCAGGTGATCAGCAGCTCGCTGGGCATCTCGCGCTGGAAGGACATGAACCAGATCAACGACTGTGGCCACCGCGCCGCCGCGCACTACCCGGGCATCCAGTACTGGGATTACAACTGGCGCAAGGGCGGCGGCGCCGCGCGGATGGTGGAGATCAGCAAGCGCGAGCAGTTCTATCAGCAGGAATACTGCGGCTGCGTGTACTCGCTGCGCGACGCCAACCGCCACCGCCGCGAGACCGGACGCGAGCGGATCAAGCTGGGGGTGCTGTATTACGGCGATGGCACCTCCCGGCAGGGCGACGCCGACTGACCGTTGCGGGGGCGTCGGCTAGACTGGGCGCCCCCACCGTCGTGAAGTCGCCATGAGCCGTTACCCTGCCGATGTCGCCCTGGTCGTGATCGACCTGCAACCGGACTTCATGCCCGGTGGCGCGCTGGCCTGCGTGGACGGCGATGCGATCGTGCCGGGCATCGCCGCGGTGCTCGCCGAGCGCCATTACCGCACCGTGGTGGCGACCCAGGACTGGCATCCGGCCGACCATGCCTCGTTCGCCAGCCAGCACCCGGGACACCTGCCGTTCGAGGCGATCCTGCTGCACGCGCAGCCGCAGACCCTGTGGCCGGACCACTGCGTGCAGGGCAGCCCGGGCGCTGCATTGCACCCGGGCGTGGACTGGAACGTAGCCGACCTGATCCTGCGCAAGGGCACCCGACGCGCGGTGGATTCGTACAGCGCCTTCCGTGAGAACCATGGCCCCGACGGCACCCGCCCGGCCACCGGACTGGCGGGCTGGCTGCATGAGCGCGGCATCCGCGAGGTGCATGTGTGCGGCCTGGCGCGCGATTACTGCGTGCTGTGGAGCGCCCAGGACGCGGTGAAGTCCGGGTTCCGGGTGAAGTTCCTGTGGGACCTGACCCGGCCGGTCACCGAGGCCAATGACGGCATGGTGCGTGAGGCGTTGGCGAAGGCGAAGATCGCGGTTGCCTGACGGGCGAACCCGGGCGCCGGCCAGAAAGCGTACCGACCAACGGTCGGTACCTACCGGAGCGTCGTACCCACCCAAGGTGGGTACCTACCGGTCAGCGGAACACGACGGTGCGATGCCCGTTGCGCAGGATGCGATGCTCCACATGCCGGCGTACCGCGCGGGCCAATACCTGCGATTCGGTATCGCTGCCCAGCCGCACCAGGTCGCGCGGCGTCATCGCATGGTCCACGCGTGCGACGTCCTGCTCGATGATCGGGCCTTCGTCGAGATCCGGGGTCACGTAGTGCGCGGTCGCGCCGATGATCTTGACCCCGCGCGCGTGCGCCTGGTGGTACGGCTGCGCGCCTTTGAAGCTGGGCAGGAAGCTGTGATGGATGTTGATCGCGCGCCCGGCCAGGGCCTCGCACAGGCGCGGCGACAGAATCTGCATGTAGCGCGCCAGCACCACCAGGTCGATCTGCTCGCGTTCGACCAGGTCGATGATCTGCTGCTCCTGCACGGCACGGTTGTCGGCGTTGACCGGCAGGTGATGGAACGGCACGCCGTAGGAGCCGGCCAGGGCGGCGAAGTCCTCGTGATTGGAGGCCACCGCCGCGATGTCCACCTGCAGCTGCCGGCTGTGCGCGCGGAACAGCAGGTCGTTGAGGCAATGCCCCTGCTTGCTCACCAGCACCAGCAGGCGCGCACGGCGGCGGGCATCATGCAGCTGCCAGTCCATCCCGAACTCGGCGGCCAGCGTGGCCATGCGCGCTTCCACGTCACCCAGCGACTGCTCGGCGGCACGGTCGAAATGCACGCGCAGGAAGAACCGGCCGCTCTCGTCGTCGCCAAACTGCTGGGCATCGAGGATGTTGCAGCCCAGCTCGAACAGCAGGCCGGACACACGGTAGACGATCCCGGTACGGTCCGGGCATGACAGGGTGAGGATGGAATCGGGGCGCATCCGACCAGTGTAAGCGAGCACCGCCAGCCTGCGGACGATGCTCTCAGATGCAACCAAGGGCGGTGGCCCAACGGCTACACCGACGCCGGATCCACCTTCTCCACATCGATGCCATAGCGGTCGATCGCCACCTGCAGCTGGGCCCGTTCGATCCGACCCTCGTCGGCCAGCGACTTGAGCGCGGCGAGCACGATGAAGTGGCGGTCCACTTCAAAGAAGGTGCGCAATGACTCGCGCGTGTCCGAGCGGCCGAAGCCGTCGGTGCCCAACGCGGTAAAGCGGCGGCCGTCGATGAAGGGGCGGATCTGGTCGCCGACGATCTTCATGTAGTCGGTGGCCACGATCACCGGGCCGGGGTGCGCGGCCAGGCATTGCTGCACATACGGCACCCGCGGCTCCTCCACGGGGTGCAGCAGGTTCCAGCGCTCCGCCGCCAGGCCATCACGGCGCAGTTCGGTGAGGCTGGTGGCGCTCCACACATCGCTGGCGATGCCGAAATCCTGCTGCAGCAGGGTGGCGGCGGCTTCCACTTCGCGCAGGATCGCGCCGCTGCCCATCAGCTGCACGCGCAGCGCCGGGTCACTGTCGGCGACAGCCGGGTGCAGCAGGTACAGGCCCTTGAGGATGCCGGCTTCGCTGCCTTCCGGCAGTGCCGGGTGCGGATAGGCCTCGTTGAGCACGGTGATGTAGTAGTAGATGTCTTCCTGGTCCACGTACATCCGGCGCAGGCCGTCCTGGATGATCACCGCCAGTTCGAAGTTGTAGGTCGGGTCGTAGGACACACAGCTGGGGATCACCGAGGACAGCACGTGGCTGTGGCCGTCGTCGTGCTGCAGGCCCTCGCCCATCAGCGTAGTGCGGCCGGAGGTGGCGCCAAGCAGGAAGCCACGGGTGCGCGCATCCGCAGCCGCCCAGGCCAGGTCACCGACGCGCTGCAGGCCGAACATCGAATAGAAGATGTAGAACGGAATCGTGGCCAGGCCGTGGTTGCTGTAGGCGGTGCCGGCGGCGATCCATGAGCAGATCGCACCGGACTCGTTGATGCCTTCCTGCAGGATCTGGCCGTCCTTGGCTTCCTTGTAATAGCTGAGCTGGCCGGCATCCTGCGGCGTGTACAGCTGGCCGAGGTAGGAGTGGATGCCGATCTGGCGGAACAGGCCTTCCATGCCGAACGTGCGCGATTCATCGGGCACGATCGGAATGATCAGCTTGCCCAGTTCGGGATCCTTGAGCAGCGTGGTGAGGATGCGCACGAAGCCCATCGTGGTGGACTGGCCACGCTCGCCACTGCCCTGCAGCTGGGTGGCAAACGCCGACAGCGCCGGCACCGGCAACGGATCGACATGGGTCACGCGCGCCGGCAGCTGGCCGCCCTGGGCCTGGCGACGCTGTGCGAAATAGCGCTCTTCGGCACTGCCCGGCGCGGGACGCAGGTACGGCATGTCCTCCAGCTGGTCGTCGCGGACCGGCAGATCAAACCGATCGCGGAACGCGCGCACGGCGTCGGCGCTCATTTTCTTGAGCTGGTGGTTGATGTTCTGGCCTTCACCGGCCTCGCCCATACCGAAGCCTTTCACCGTTTTGGCCAGGATCACGCTCGGCCGACCATTGCCGGCGACGGCCTGCGCGTAGGCGGCGTACACCTTCTGCGGATCGTGGCCGCCGCGGGCGAGTGCCCAGATGTCGTCATCGCTCAGGTCCGCGACCAGCGCCAGCAGTTCGGGATACTTGCCGAAGAAATGCTCGCGCACGTAGGCACCGTTCTGCGACTTGAAGGTCTGGTAGTCGCCATCCACGCATTCCATCATGCGTTGGCGCAGCAGGCCGGTGCTGTCCTTGGCGAGCAGCGCATCCCAGCCGCCGCCCCAGATCACCTTGATGACGTTCCAGCCGGCGGCGCGGAAGGTGCCTTCCAGTTCCTGGATCACCTTGGCGTTGCCGCGCACCGGGCCGTCGAGCCGCTGCAGATTGCAGTTCACCACGAACACCAGGTTGTCCAGGCGCTCGCGGCCGGCCACCGAGATGGCGGCCAGCGATTCAGGCTGGTCCATTTCGCCATCGCCGAGGAAGGCCCAGACCTTGCGGCCCTGGTGCTCCTTCAGCCCGCGGTACTCCAGATACCGCATGTAACGCGCCTGGTAGGCGGCGGTGAGCGGGCCCAGCCCCATCGAAACCGTGGGGAACTGCCAGAAGTCCGGCATCAGGCGCGGGTGCGGATACGAGGACAGTCCGTCGCGGTCGGATTCGCGGCGGAAGTTGTCCATGCGTTCGGGCGCGATGCGGCCTTCGACGAACGCGCGGCCGTAGATGCCGGGCGCCGAGTGGCCCTGGATGTAGATCATGTCGCCGTCGAAGGTGTCGGTACGGCCACGGAAGAAGTGATCGAAGCCGACGTCGTACAGCACCGCCGCGGACTGGTAGGTGGCGATGTGGCCGCCCACGTTGGAGTGCTTGCCGGCGCGCAGCACCATCACCATCGCGTTCCAGCGGATCATCGCGTTGAGGCGGCGCTCGATGCCGAGGTCGCCCGGATAGGCCGGCTGGCGTTCGACCGGAATGGTGTTGGTGTAAGCGGTCCACACACGGCCATGCAGGTCGCCGTGGCGGGCCGTGTCCAGCTCGCTCAGCTGGTCCATCAGGTAATGCGCGCGCGGGCGGCCGGCGGCGTGGATGACCGCCTCCAGCGACTCACGCCATTCCTGGGTTTCCTGCGGGTCGGTATCGAGGGGGGCGAGCGCTGGGTTCATGTGCATCTCCGGGAAAGGCGGCCAGGCCGTGCGCAGGACGCGACGGCAGCGGGGGCGGCACAGCGCGGAAGCGGCGTCGCCCGGGCAACAGAGCCGGGCGAGCGGGCAACCTGGCGGTTGCGGGACAGGCACGATAAGCAGCCGCCGCCGGGGCGGGTAGACCGGATGGGCTTGGCGCTTTATAAAGAAATTCTTTCCAATGGAGCGCGAGAATGGCGGCCAGCATGAACATTCTCCAGTCAATCCGCAGCTTCATCCGGACCGCCGATGCCGGCAGCCTGGCCGCGGCCGCGCGCACGCTGGGGGTCAGCCCGGCGGCGGTCGGGCAGAACATCGCCCGCCTGGAAGCCCATCTGGGCGTGCGCCTGCTCAACCGCACTACGCGCACGCTGGCCCTGACCGAACGCGGCGCGCTGTACCTGGCCCAGGTGCGCCATATCGAGCGCGACCTGCAGCGCGCCCAGGCCGCGGTGACCGACCTCGATGCCACGCCCGAAGGCCGGCTGCGGATCGCCAGCAGCACCGCCTTCGGCCGGCACGCGTTGGCGCCGTTGCTGCCCGCGCTGCAGGCACGGTTCCGGCGCCTGGCGATCGAACTGCTGCTCACCGACCGCAGCGTGGACCACGCACACGAAGACGTGGACGTCAGCATCCGGATCGAGCCGCAGCTGGAGGAAGGCGTGGTGGCGCGGCCGATCGCGCAGGTGCCGTTCGTGTTCTGCGCGGCGCCCTCGTACCTGGCGCGGGCCGGCATTCCGCTCACACCGGAGGCGCTGCGCGAGCATCGTTGCCTGCTGTTGCGCTACCCGCTGGACGGGCGTTACCTGCCGTGGGGCTTCGTGCGCGATGGCATGCGATTCGATGCCGAGGTGACCCCGGCGCTGGTCAGTGACGACATCGATGCGCTGGCCGCGATGGCGGTGGCCGGCGGCGGCATCACCCGGCTGGCGGCGTTCGTGGCCGCGCCCTATCTCGCGCGCGGCGAGCTGCAGGCGCTGTTCGAACCCGGCGATGCGGCGAGCACCCAGGCCTCACCGGAGCCGATGCGGTTGTTCCTGTGCGTCAGCGATCGCCGTGATCTGACGCCCAAGGTGCGGGCGCTGATGCAGCACATCATCGAGGGGCTGCCGCCGGCGTGGCGGGTGGATGTCGGCTGAGTGCAGGGTCACCCGGATGCCGGCCAGCGGCCGGCACTACCGTCAGCGTGTCAGCGTTCCGGCGCGATGAACACACCACGGGCTTCCCGTGGTTCGCAGCGCAGGTACTGCGGGGCCGGGGCGACCGAATCGCCCAGTGCCGCGGCGGCATGCCACGGCCAGCGCGGGTCGTAGAGGACGCCGCGGGCCAGCGCGATCGCATCGGCATGGCCGTGACGCAGGATCGATTCGGCCTGCGAGGGCTCGGTGATCAGGCCCACCGCGATGACCGGCATGCGCAGCTTGTGCGCCTTGATCGCCTGCGCGAACGGCACCTGGTAGCCCGGCGACAGCGGGATCTGCTGGCGTGGATCGTTGCCACCGCTGGAGACGTGCAGGAACTGGCAGCCGCGCGCATCCAGCACGTGCGCCAGGGTCGTGGTCTGTTCGATATCCCAGCCGCCGGCCACCCAGTCACTGGCGGAGATGCGCACACCGACCGCGATGCGATCGGAGACGGCCTCGCGCACGGCATCAAACACGCGCACCAGCAGGCGCATGCGGTTCTCCAGCGAGCCACCGTACGCGTCCTCGCGGCGGTTGCTCAGCGGCGACAGGAACTGGTGCAGCAGGTACCCGTGCGCGGCGTGCAGTTCGATCAGGTCCATGCCGACGCGTTCGGCGCGACGGGCCGCGGCCGCGAAGGCTTCGACCACCGCATCGATACCGGCCAGATCCAGTTCGGTCGGCGTCGGATCGGTCTTGGCGAACGGCAGCGCAGACGGCGCGACCGTGGGCCAGGCACGCGGATCGGACGGGTCCATCGCGCCGCCGCCTTCCCACGGCTTGTTGACCGAGGCCTTGCGGCCGGCATGCCCCAGCTGCACGCCCAGCGGCATCGGCGACCACTGCTTGACCGAGGCCACGACCGAGGCCAGCGCGGCTTCGGTGGCGTCATCCCACAGGCCCAGGTCGGCCCAGCTGATGCGGCCTTCCGGCAGCACGGCGGTGGCTTCCAGGATCAGCAGGCCGGCACCGGACTGCGACAACTGCCCGAGATGGATGCGGTGCCAGTCGTTGGCAAGGCCGTCGACGCAGGAGTACTGGCACATCGGCGCGATCACGATGCGGTTGGGCAGGGTCAGCGGGCCGAAGGGGATGGAGGAGAAGAGCTGGCTCAAGGGGGGAACTCGGGAAGAGGAAATGGAACCGGGCGCCATTGCACTCCTGTGCGGCGGCGGAGGCAACCGTGCCAATGGATCAGTGTTTCGTAGCGGCTCAGGCGGCGGCGGTTCCTGGCAGCAGGAAGGCCAGCGCGTCGGCACAGGACTGGTCGACCTTCAGGCTCAACAGCGCGTCCGCGCGGGTAAGGCCGCGGTTGAGCGCGGCGATCGGCAGCCCGGCCTGGGCGGCGGTCTGGACGAAGCGGAAGCCGGAATAGACCATCAGCGAGGAGCCGACCACCAGCACCGCATCGGCCTGCTGGAGATGCGCGTGGACGGTCGCGACCCGCTCGCGCGGCACGCTTTCGCCGAAGAACACCACGTCCGGCTTCAGCACGCCGCCACACAGCGGGCACGCCGGCACCTGGAAGGCGGAGAAATCCATCTCCAGATCGGCATCGCCGTCAGGCGCCTGCCCGGCTTCAAGGTGCTCCCAGCCGGGGTTGAGCGCCAGCAGCCGGTGCTGGAACGCCTCGCGCGGGGTGCGGGCTTCACAGCCCATGCAGCGCACCTGATCGAGCCGCCCATGCAGGTCGATCACCGCCTCGCTGCCCGCCCGCTGGTGCAGGCGGTCGACATTCTGGGTGAGCAGCAGCTCGACCTGGCCACGGGCTTCCAGCGCGGCGAGCGCGGCATGCGTGCCGTTCGGCTGGGCCCAGCCGAACCGGGGCCAGCCCAGCAGGCTGCGCGCCCAGTAGCGCTGGCGCGTGGCAAGCTCGCCCATGAAGGCCTGGTAGGTGACCGGCGGGCTGCGCTTCCACTGCCCATCGGCATCGCGGTAATCCGGGATGCCCGAATCGGTGCTGCAGCCGGCGCCCGTCAGCACGAACAGGCGCTGGGCGCGGTCGATGAACTCGGCGAGGGGGGTGCTCATGATCAGCAGATGGGGGCGCAGGCGCGGAGAGGCAATCGCTGGCCGCTCACGGACCCGGGATGTCGCCCGGCAGCGGCGGAACGGTGGTCGGATGGCCGTCGGCATCCAGCGCGATCATCACGAAGTGCCCGCGCGTGCAGAGCTTGCGCTCGCCGTTGTGCAGGTCCTCGGCGATCAGTTCGACCTCGACCTTCATCGAGCTGCGCCCGACCTCCACGATGCGGCCGACGGTCTCGACCATCTGGCCGATGCGGATCGGCAGCTTGAAATCGACCTGGTCCGAGCGCGCGGTGACCACGGTGCGGCGCGAGTAGCGGGCCGCGGCCAGGAACGCCGCCTTGTCCATCCACGCCAGCGCCTGGCCACCGAACAGGGTGCCCATGTGGTTGGTGTGGTTGGGGAACACGATCTCGGCCATGCGGACTTCGATGGGCGGGATGGTCTCAGGGATGGGGGTCATGGCGGGGGCCGGTTAGGATTTGGCGCGATGTTACGGCAGCGGCGCGAACAAGGTCGTGGATGCCCAGCCACACGTTCAGGCTGTGCCTATTTCGTGAACTACGGCGTTGACCCTGCCAAAACAGCCGCCGACACTGGTCATTGCCCCAACGCGAGCTGCTGCATGTCCCTGCATGACTGTTTCGTATTTCCCGCCGCTCCGCATTTGCCTGCGCCTGACATGCGTGCACTGGAGCGATGGATGCTGCAGGAAAAGATCATCCTGCCGGCGGTGGGCGCGGATGTCCCTGCCAAAGCGTTGTACGATCTCAGCGATGCCATTGAGCGCCTGCCGGGAGCCAACGCCGTGCTGGCGGACGCGGACTGGCGAACGGCATCGGACGTGGTCGCCACCCATATTCAAGTCGGTAACCTGCCCGCTTCGCTGCACGTGCACTGCGACGGCAGCGTGGAAGACTGCGTCAAGGCGATCCGGGACCACGGCATCGCGCTGGGTAATGCATGGCTGTTCTGGGAACACAAAGCGCCCCACTGGTTCAGCCCCCGCTACCGCGCAGGCCCCGGCATCACGGGTCTCTTCGATGCTGCCGATCGCGGCCAGCCGCTTGAGGATCTCTCGATCGTGCTCTTCCAGATAGATCCGGAAGAGCCACCGCTCGTCGTTGCTGGCGAGGGAACCTGCCCTCCCCGCGTGCCCGGGGAATGTGATGCACGCGATGACTTCCCTCCCTTCGGCGATTACGCGGACTTCATTGGCGTCGCCTTCGCCGACATCCGTGCGCAGTGGACCCATCCTGACACCGGCCAACACTACGGCATTCTGGATCTGGACTGGGAATCAGGATTGGGAATTGGCTGGAGCTTCATCCAGTTCGAGGGTGGCAGTGGGCGGGATCTGACAATATTCGCCGACGCCGTTGGCAAGGTATGCGGGCAAAGCATGATGTACGCACATCGTCACCTCTAACGCTGTGCTCGCCCTGCTGTGCCAGTCAGTCGCGCGTGGCGCGGCTCTGCCCCGATTCTGTTCACCCCTGCCTTCATACACCACGTAAGCACTCAGCCATGTCATTTCATGCCAACGGGCTGCGGGGGGACGCCGACTGGCGGACAGCGGCGGACGTGGCTACGCGCGGTGCTGACGCCAAGTGCAGCCACCCATGGGGTGGCTCTACCGCCGCACGGAAACGAAAAAGCCCCGGAACAAGGCCGGGGCTTTTCGGAATCACGACGTAAGCGTCAGATCAGAACGACATGTCGAACGACACTTCGCCCTTCACGCCCACCTGGTAGGCCGAGGAACGACGCTCGAAGAAGTTGGTCAGCTCCTGCACGTCCTGCAGCTCCATGAAGCTCAGCGGATTGCGCACGTTGTACTTCTTTTCCATGCCCAGGCGATGGAAATGATTGTCCGCGCAATGCTGCAGATACTGGCGCATGTCGCGCGTCGAAATGCCCGCCACGCCGCCCGACAGCACGTCCTCGGCGAACTGCACTTCGCACTCGATCGCGTCGGCCAGCATGTCGTAGACCTCCTGCTTCATCGCATCGTCGAACAGGTCTGGCTCTTCCTCACGGATCACGTCCACGCACTCGAACGCGAACTCCATGTGCGCGCTCTCGTCGCGGAACACCCAGTTGGTGCCCGAGGCCAGACCGTTGAGCAGGCCGCGCGAACGGAAGTAGTACACGTACGCGAAGGCCGCGAAGAAGAACAGACCCTCGATGCACGCCGCGAAGCAGATCTGGTTGAGCAGGAACTGGCGACGCTCGTCACGGGTCTCGATGCGCTTCAGGTTCTGGATCGAATCGATCCACTTGAAGCAGAAGTCCGCCTTCTTCTTGATCGAATCGATGTTCTCCACCGCGTCGAACGCCTTGGCGCGCTCGTCCGGATCCGGCAGGTAGTTGTCGAGCAGGGTCAGGTAGAACTGCACGTGCAGCGCTTCTTCGTAGAGCTGGCGCGACAGGTACATGCGCGCTTCCGGCGCGTTCAGATGCTGATACAGGTTCAGCACCAGATTGTTGGACACGATCGAATCGCCGGTGGCGAAGAACGCGACCAGGCGGTGGATCAGGTGGCGCTCGCCCGGCGACATCTTGCCGTGCAGGTCGCTGATGTCGATCTGGAAATTGATTTCCTCGACCGTCCAGGTGTTCTTGATCGCATTGCGATACATGTCATAGAACTGCGGGTAGCGCATCGGGCGCAACGTCAGTTCGAAACCGGGATCGAGCAGCATCTGGGTTGGCTTGTCTGCCATGTCTCTACTTCCATCATTCCGGCCCGGGAGGGCCGGTAGTGTTTGATAGCGATAAGGCGGCTCAGCGAACGTAGCTGAGCCTTGCCCTTCTATTGATGTACGAATGAAGGCCATCACCTGAAAGGGCGAGACGTTTCATCTCGTCCACATTGGCAACCCCGGCCGACGCATGGCTGTACTCGTACGTCCTAGCGGATCCTTTGAACTTAACGATGATCGAGTTTGGTGTCAGCTCAAAAGCTTCAACACCTGAGTCTCGGTCAACATCACGATAAGTCTGCATATCGCTTCCCCTTTTCAAGAAAAACAACACCAGGTTGATCCGCGAATTTTTACTGGCACGCCTCGCAGCTTTCCGGGTTTTCCAGCGAGCAGGCGACGGCTTCGACCGGGGTGTAGCTGCTGACGGTCGTCTTGGCGATCTTGGTCGCCGGGCGCGAACGCAGGTAGTACGTGGTCTTGATGCCCTGCTTCCAGGCGTACATGTACATGGAGGACATCGCGCCGATGTTCGGGCTTTCCATGAACAGGTTGAGCGAGGCGGACTGGTCGATGAACGCGCCGCGGTCGGCAGCCATGTCAATCAGCGAACGCATCGGCAGTTCCCAGGCGGTGCGGTACACGTGGCGCAGCGTTTCCGGGATCTGGGTGATGCCCTGGATCGAGCCTTCGGCCAGCTTGATCGCGTCGCGCATTTCCGGGGTCCAGTGGCCGAGCTTCTTCAGCTCGTTCACCAGGTAACGGTTGACCTGCAGGAAGTCGCCGGACAGCGTTTCGCGCTTGAACAGGTTGGACACCTGCGGCTCGACGCACTCGTAGCAACCGGCGATCGAGGCGATGGTGGCGGTCGGGGCGATCGCGATCAGCAGCGAATTGCGCAGGCCGTGTTCCTTGATGCGCTCACGCAGCGCGTCCCAACGTGCGGTGTCTTCCGGCACCACGTTCCAGGCATCGAACTGCAGCTCGCCGCTGGCCGCACGGGTGTCGGCGAAAGACGGGTGCTTGCCGCGTTCCTGGGCCAGCTCGCACGATGTTTCCAGCGCGTGGAAGTAGATCGATTCGGCGATCTTCTTCGACAGCGCGCGGGCCTCGGCACTGTCGAAGGCCAGGCGCTTGCGGAAGAACACGTCCTGCAGGCCCATGCAGCCCAGGCCGACCGGACGCCAGCGCAGGTTGCCGCGGCGGGCGGTTTCGATCGGGTAGAAGTTCAGGTCGATCACGCGGTCGAGCTGGCGCACGGCCAGGCGCACGGTGTCGGCCAGCTTGTCGAAATCGAACTCGCCGTGGGCATCGAAATGATTGCCCAGGTTGATCGAGCCCAGGTTGCACACCGCGGTCTCTTCGGCCGAGGTGATTTCCAGGATTTCGGTGCACAGGTTGGACAGGTGGATCACGTTGCCCGGACGCAGGGTCTGGTTGCTGGCGCGGTTGCACTTGTCCTTGAAGGTCATCCAGCCGTTGCCGGTCTCGGCCAGGGTACGCATCATCCGCGAGTACAGCTTGCGTGCGGAGATCGTGCGCTGGGCCTTGCCCTGGGCTTCGGCCTGCAGGTAGGCCTGCTCGAAGGCTTCGCCGAACAGATCGGTGAACTCGGGCACCACGCTCGGATCGAACAGCGACCATTCCTGGTCGGCCTCGACGCGCTGCATGAACAGGTCCGGCACCCAGTTGGCCAGGTTCAGGTTGTGCGCACGGCGCGATTCGTCACCGGTGTTGTCACGCAGCTCGAGGAAGTCCTCGACGTCGGCGTGCCAGGTTTCCAGGTACACACAGGCCGCGCCCTTGCGCTTGCCGCCCTGGTTCACCGCCGCCACGGACGAATCCATGGTCTTCAGCCACGGCACGATGCCGTTGGAATGACCGTTGGTCGACTTGATCAGCGAACCACGCGAACGCACGCGGCTGTAGCTGACGCCGATGCCGCCGCTGAACTTGGACAGCTGCGCGATGTCGCCGTACTTGGCGTAGATCGACTCCAGCGAATCCTGCGGCGAATCCAGCAGGAAGCACGAGGACAGCTGCTCGTGCGTGGTACCGGAGTTGAACAGCGTCGGGCTGGACGGCAGGTAATCCAGGTTGCCCATGCGCTTGTACAGCGCCAGGGTTTCCGGCACGTCTTCGCTCAGCGCGCTGGCGATGCGCAGGAAGAACTGCTGCGGGGTCTCGATCACCTTGCGGGTGTGCGGATGACGCAGCAGGTATCGGTCGTACAGGGTACGCAGACCGAAGTAATCGAAATGCAGGTCCAGCGACGGATCGATCGCATCGTTGAGCTTGCGGGCGTTGATCTGCACGAAGTCGAGCAGGCGCGCGTTGATCAGGCCCACTTCGTGGCCGCGGCCGACCGACTGCGAGAACGCATGGATTTCCTGGCCGGACACTTCCTTGGCGATGAAGTTGGCCAGCAGGCGCGCGGCGAGGCGGCCGTATTCCGGTTCTTCACCGATCAGCAGCGCCGAGGTGCGGATCGACAGTTCGTCCAGCTCCTGGGTGGTCGCGCCGTTGTACAGGCCGGAGATGGTCCGGGTCGCCACGCGCATCGGATCCACCGCATGCAGACCTTCGCAGCAGCGCTGTACGGCGCGCACGATCTTGTTCAGGTCCACCAGTTCGGTCGTGCCGTTGCGCTTGGTCACGCTCATGGCGGTCGCGGTGGGCGGCGAGGTCAGCAGGAATTCGCTTTCCTTATCGATAGCTGCGCTGGTTTCGGTGCTCACGGCGTTTTCCTCTTGGCGTGATTTGGGGTGGTACAGCGGGGTCTGCCTGGCAGGCGCCGGAACCGATGCAGAGATGCTCAGGGTGGACTATCGGCGTCGCAGGAGCCGCGACCCGCGCAGGCAAGCCTGCGGGCGGTTCCCCTGCGTCACCGGTCCTCTCCCCCCGGAGAATCCTGCGACCGGCACCACACGCTGTACTTCGTGCGGTTGTCAGTAGGTCTTCAGGCCATCGGCGTGAAGGCAATACTCCCGTCGACTTGTGGTCGGCGGTACCGACGGCCACAAGATAGTGGGGGTACCAGGTGTCGTCAACGCCAAATGTAGTGAATTTCCCTAATCCCTTGCGGCGCAAGGACCGGGCCTGAGGGGCGTCCGACGAACGGTCTGGACCTGTCGAAACCGAGTGCGCAGTCAAGGCCGGATGACCGGATTGTCCTCCTCGAAAACAGAACAACGGGCGCTCACATGGCCCTAACGAATCGCCGCCGGTCAGGGTGACTTCCGACCCGCGCCGGGGTCGCCGCGGGGTGCCACGCTCCGATGCGTCTCCTTTATATGAACGCGACCATGCGTCTGCCCCTGACCGGATGTCTGATGTTGGGCCTGACCCTGGCTGGCACCGCCGCTGCCGGCGAGAGCAAGGCGCCAGAGCTCTCCTCGCGCCAGTGCGGGGTGAGCACGCCCTACAACGTGCTGGTGGACAGCGGCGGGATCTGGCTGCGCAACCGCGAGCAGGTGCCGGCGGAGATCTTCTTCCACGATGGCGAGCTGAACATCGACCGCCAGCCGATCCCGGTCAGCGACGCCGACGCCCAGCGGCTGCGCCAACTCGAATGGGGCACCCGCCAACTGGTGCCTGCCGTGGCCGGGGTGGCCGGGGAGGCCACGGATATCGCCTTCGATGCGCTGGGGGCCACGGTGGAGATCATGACGGGCAGCCGTCGCAAGGCACGCGAGGTGGAAGGGCTGCGCAAGGATGCCCACGATTATGTCGGCCGTACCCTGGGCCGTGGGATCTGGGAGCAGGACCTGTTCGGTACCCAGTTCGAGGCCCGGATCGAGCAGGCCGCCGAGTCGATGTCGGCCTCGCTCGCCCGCGGCGTGCTGTGGACGATGCTGACCGGCGGCTCCGGCCGGATCGAAGCCCGCGCCGAGAAGATGGCGGCCGACCTGGAGCGTCGCATGGACGTCCGCGGGCAGGCGCTGGAGGCGCAGGCCCGGTCGCTGTGCACGCAGGTGCTGGCGCTGGATGCGACCCAGCAGTCGCTGGAGGTGCGCTACCAGGGCAAGCCGCTGGCGATGATGGTGATGGACCGCGAGGAGGACGCGGCCGCGCCGATCGCGCACGAACAGCCGCGCGGGGACGCGTTGGTGTTGCCGCCGTTGTAGGACTGCATCCACGCATGGCGTGGATCTACATCACGGCCTGTCCGGGCCCGGCGTGGAGTTACGCGCGGTGCGGGGTGCCCAGGTATTCGGCGCTCTGCATTTCGATCAGGCGCGAGGCGGTGCGTTCGAACGCGCCCTGCAGGCGGACGCCCGAATACAGCGCCACGGGGGAATCGGTCGCGGTGCAGACCAGGTTGACGTGGCGGTCGTACAGCTCGTCGATCAGGTTGACGAAGCGACGCGCGGCATCTTCGTTGAGCGTGTCGAAGTGCGGGATGTCGCCCAGCAGCACGGTGTTGAACTCGTGCGCGATCTCGATGTAATCCGATGGGCCGCGCGGGCCTTCGCAGAGCGCCTTGAAATCGAACCAGACGATGCTCTTGCCGCGGCCGCGCACCGGAATCTTGCGCGCCTCGATCTCGATGTTGCCCGCCTTGGCCGGCTGCCCACCGCTGAGCTCGGCCCAGCGGCCGGCAAGCCACGCATCGCTGCCGGCGTCGATCGGGGACTGGTACACCGGCGAGCGGGTCAGCGCGCGCATGCGGTAGTCCTCGGTGCCTTCGGCGTACAGCTCCACGCAGTAGGTCTGCAGCAGCCCGATCGCGGGCATGAAGCTGTCGCGCTGCAGGCCGTTGAGATACAGGTTTTCGACGGCGGTGTTGGAGGTGGTCACCAGGGTCACGCCCTCGGCGAACATGCGCTCGAGCAGGCGCGCCAGCAGCATCGCATCGCCGATGTCGGTGACGAAGAACTCGTCCAGCACCAGCACGCGCAGCTTGCTGCGCCACTCCTGGGCGATCTTCGCGAGCGGATCGCTCTGCCCCTGGTGCTCGCGCAGGCGCTCGTGGATGCCGCGCATGAAGCGATGGAAATGGGTGCGGTACTTCTGCTCGATCGGCAGGCCGTCATAGAACAGATCGACCAGGAAGGTCTTGCCGCGCCCCACTCCGCCCCAGAAATACAGGCCCTTGACCGGCTCGGGCTTCTTCCAGAATGCGGAGAGGCGATCCAGCCAGCCGTCCTGCGCGCTGTCGACCAGCGCGAGATGGATGCGATCCAGCTCGGCCAGGGCGGCGTGCTGGGCCGGGTCGTTCTGCCATTCGCCCCGGGCCACGCCATCGGCGTAGCGCTGCGACGGGGTCATCACCGTGTCGCTCATGTCGCGTCGGGGGCCGCGTCGGGGGCGGGATCCGGCAGCCACTGCTTGAGGCCGTGGATGAGCGCGCCGCGCAGGTCGACGATCTTGCGGTGGAAGAAGTGGCTGGTGTCGGGCATGCGCACCAGTTCGTGCGGTGCATCCAGACCGTCCAGCCAGTCATAGACCGCCTGCGGATCGACGATCTCGTCTTCCTCGCCCTGGATCACCAGCCACTGGGCCGGCGGCTGCATGCCGTCGAAGTCCCAGCGCCCGGCGGGCGGCGCGATCGAGATCAGCGTGGTCGGCTGCAGGTCGCCGGCGGCGCGCAGGGAGACGTAGGCGCCGAAGCTGAAACCGGCCAGCCACAGCGCCTGGCCCGGCCGCTGCGCACGCACCCAGGCGGCGACGGCCTTGAGGTCGTCCTGCTCGCCCACGCCATTGTCGAACGTGCCGGCCGAGTCGCCGACGCTGCGGAAGTTGAAGCGCACGGTGGCGATGCCCAGGTCGCGCAGCGAGCGCGCCGCCATGGTCACCACCTTGTTGTGCATGCTGCCGCCCTCGGTGGACAGGGGGTGGCAGACGATCGCCACCACCGGCTGCACCGCGACATCGGCCTCGGGCAGATCAACCACGACATCCAGCGGACCGACCGGTCCGTCCAGCGTCAGCGCACCGCTTTCTTGGGGAAATGGGGGATTGTGCATGGCGTCATAATACCGTCCCTCCGCGTGCTTCACCGCCGCCCCCGCCGGATCCGTACATGCACTATCTGGTTTTCAGCGTTCTCTGCAGCGTGCTGGTCTCGGTCCTGCTGAAGCTGGCGCCGCGCCAGCGGCTGGACATGCCGCAGGTGGTGACCTGGAATTACCTGGTCGCCAGCGTGCTCAGCGCGGTGCTGCTGCAGCCCTCGCTGGCCTCGCTGCAGAGCGCGCATGCGCCGTGGGCTGCCCTCCTCTGCCTGGCCGTGGCACTGCCGGCGATCTTCCTGATGATGGCCCGCGCGGTGGCCCGCGCCGGGATCGTGCGCAGCGACGTGGCCCAGCGCTTGTCGCTGCTGCTTTCGCTGCTGGCCGCGTTCCTGGTGTTCGGCGAGACCGCCAACGGCTGGAAGCTGGCCGGGCTGGGCCTGGGCCTGCTGGCGATCCTGGGCATCAGCGTGCGCCCGCGCGCCGGGGCGGCCGAGCCCACCGGCGGGCGGGCCTGGCCGTGGCTGCTGGCAGTGTGGGTGGGCTATGCCCTGGTCGACATCCTGCTCAAGAAGGTGGCGTTGTCGGGCACGCCCTCGATGGCGGCGCTGCTGGTCAGCTTCAGCCTGGCCTTCGTGCTGATGCTGGCGCTGCAGCTATGGCGCCACCTGCGCGGCATCGCCCGCCTGCAGTGGCGCAACGGGGTCGGCGGCGCCCTGCTCGGCCTGCTCAACTTCGGCAACATCCTGTTCTACGTGCGCGCCCACCAGCACCTGCCGGACAGCCCGGCGGTGGTGTTCGCCGGCATGAACATCGGCGTGGTAGTGCTGGGTGCACTGGTGGGCATCCTTGGCTTCGGCGAGCGCACCAGCGTGTGGAACCGGGTCGGGCTGGCGCTGGCCGTGGTGGCGATCGGGTTGATCGCGTGGGGCACGTGGTAATCGATTGATGTGGTGCCGGCCAGCGGCCGGCACACCCGTGCGGTATCAGCGATCAAACCCCAGCAGCAGCGGATCATGGTCCGAGCTGCGCCATGGGCCGGCTTCGTTGCGGTCGCGGTAGCCGACATCGTCGGCCTCGTCGGCATTGATGTGCCACTCCGCTGCCGCGCGCAGGCGCTGCGCCATGCCCGGGCTCAACAGCGCGTGATCCAACCGGCCGGTCATACCGTTGTAGACGTAGCTGTAAGGCCGTTCGACCTTCGCCACCGCGAACGCATCCTCCCAGCCGGCCGCGTGCAGGGTGCGGATCGGGTCCTCCATCGCGTAGGCGTTGAAGTCGCCCAGCAGTACCGCATCACGGGTGCCGGCACCGGTCGGGTCGCTTGCCAGCCACTGGTCCAGCAGCGTGGCCGAGGCAACGCGGGTGGCGTTCCAGCAGGCCTGGCCGTCCTTCTGGTCGGCGTCCGCGCCGGTCGCTTCCGAGCAGCCCTTGGACTTGAAGTGATTGGCCACGACCACGAACGGCGCGCCCTTGCCGGCGCGGAAAGCCTGCGCCAGCGGCACACGGCTGCGCTCGCCGAAAGGCTCCTGCTCCAGCACGGCGGGGGCACCGACCGGGGTCACCCGCGAGGCGCGGTAGATGATGCCGACCCGGATCGGGTTGTCGCCCGGGCCCTGTTTGGCATCGATGAAACGCCAGTCGGCCTCCTTGCCCCGGTCCGCATTGAGCGCATCGACCAGCTGGGCGATCGCCGACTGCGGGCCGTAGCCATCGTTCTCCAGTTCCATCAGCGCGGCGACATCGGCACCGAGGGCGTTGATGGTCGCCACCAGCTTGGCCTTCTGCGCCTGGTGCTCGGCCAGGGTGCGGGCGCCGCGCAGGGTCGGGTAACCGCCGCCCTGGCCATCGCCATTGAAGAAGTTCTCGAGGTTGAACGCCGCCACGTGCACGGCGCCCGCCACCACCGGCGCCGCCGGGCGCTCCAGCGCCGGGAGGTTCAACGGACGGGTCACCTGCAGGCGGGTGGTGCCCTTGGGATCGATGCGGACGATGCCTTCGACATTGCGCAGGACCATGCCGGTGCGCAGGTTCGCGGCCGTGGGCAGGTACGCCACCGGGCCGGGATCGCGGGCATCGCTGCCATCATCCAGCACCAGCCGGCGATGCAGGTTGTCGGCCACCACCTGCGCATGCCCCGCCGTGCCCGGTGCGGCCACTTCGCTCGGCTGCCAGAGGCGGCCGCCGAAGGCCACGGTCAGCTCACCGAACCGCGACAGCCCATCGGTGCCGGCCAGGGTCAGCGACGCGGCGATGCGGACCTGCTGGCCGTCCAGCGTGCGCCAGTCGGTCGGCGGCGCGGTCAGGGTGACCGTGGCCGACGTGGTCGGCGCCGGACGCACCTGCGGCGAGGTGGCGGGCTGCGGCTGGGCGGCATGGACCGCGCCGGACAACGCCAGCGCGAGGGCGAACACGAGGGGGGTACGGCGCATCGGAAGCAGGACTCCAGGGAAGTGCGACAAGGCTAACCATATAAAGTGAAACGCCGCCCTTCGGCGGCGTCGGTGGCCTGATCCGGCAAAGCCGTCATTTCAGGTTGGCGAGCATCCAGTCGACCGTGGCATGGATCTGCTCCTCGGTCAGCGCCGGATTACCGCCTTTGGGCGGCATGATGCCACCGTCCGGGCCGGTGTAGCCCTCCACGGCATGCTTGTAAAGCGTGTCCTTGCCCTGGGCGATGCGCGCATCCCAATGCCCATGGTCCAGGGTCGGCGCCTTGCCGACGCCATTGGTATGGCAGGCGGTGCACAGGTTGTCGTAGATCACCTTGCCGTCGGTGGTGCCGCCGTAGGCCACCTGCGAGGCGGCTTTGACCAGCGCGGCAGCGTGAGCGGCGGCCTGCGCGGCGGCACCGGTGCTGCCCGCATAGACCGCACCGGCGGGCGCGATCCGCTGTTCGGTGCGCTTGGCCGCCATCGGCGAGACTTCCGGGGGAATGCTGGTATGCAGGTAGGCCGCAAAGATGATGAGGCCGAGTGTGATGGCCATCAGCAGCGCGATGACCATGGAAAAGCGTTTCAGGAACTCGAGGTCGTAATTCCGCACTCTCTATACCCCTGGCTGGTAGTCGTTGGACCACGGCTTGTCGCCGGAGTATGACCAGCGTCGGCGGCGCTGCGCAAGCGACCTGCCGGTGTCGCAATGCAGCATCCGGGCGGCTCAGGCGCCGGCGGCGCGCAGGCAGAAAACACAGATCGACTCGACCAGCGCATCTTCATCGCCGTGCGCGTCGCGGCTCAGAGCGGTCGGGCCGACCAGCGCCTCGGTGAACGCGCCCACGATGCAGGCCGCGGCGACATGGGTGTCCTGTTGCGGGAAGGTGCCTGCCTCCACGCCATCGGCGACGATGCGCCGGAACACATCGCCGAACAGACGGCGGCAGCGGATGCGCTCGGCTTCCACTTCCGGGTCGACCGGCTCGGCGATGAAGGCGTAGGCCAGCCCGGGGCCGGCCAGCGCACGCCGCACGAAGGCGGTGATCGCGCGGCGCAGGCGCTCCGGCGCGGGCAGCGGCTCGGCCGCGATCGCCTCGAAGATGCGCAGCTCATGCTCGACGGCGGCGGTCAGCACCTCGACGAACAGCTCGGCCTTGGACGGGAAGTGCCGGTAGATCAGGCCGGTGGAGACCCCGGCTTCGGCCGCCACGGCGGTCACCGGGGCATTGCGGTAGCCGCCGGCGGCCACCAGCGCACGGGTCGCCAGCAGGATGCGTTCGCGGGCGCCGGCAAGGCGTTCTTCCATCAGGGCGGAGCGTTTATAGGCCATTTGTTGATTCTATGTTCAATTTTTGAATTTGTGTTCACTTCTTTGTCGAACCCGGCTACGCTGGGGGTACATCGCCCGCGGGACGGCCCTGTCAGCCCGTCCATCCCTCCCGGCGCGTCCCATCCCTTGTTGTTGCGGAGTCGCCCATGCACGTCCCGACCATGAACTTCGATCTCGGCGAAGAGATCGACCTGCTGCGCCAGAGCGTGGCCCATTTTGCCTCCGCTGAAATCGCGCCGCTGGCCGCCCAGGCCGACGAAGAGAATCTGTTCCCCAATGCGCTGTGGCGCAAGCTCGGCGAACAGGGCCTGCTCGGCCTGACCGTGGAAGAGGAATACGGCGGCAGCGGCATGGGCTACCTCGCGCACGTGGTGGCGATGGAAGAGATCTCGCGGGCGTCCGGCGCTATCGCCCTGTCCTACGGCGCGCACTCGAACCTGTGCGTGAACCAGCTGCGCAAGAACGGCAACGAAGACCAGAAGCGGCGCTACCTCCCCGGCCTGTGCAGCGGCGAGCTGGTCGGCGCGCTGGCGATGAGCGAACCGGGCGCCGGCTCGGACGTGGTCTCGATGAAGCTGCGTGCGGACAAGCGCGGTGATCACTACGTGCTCAACGGCAACAAGATGTGGATCACCAACGGCCCGGATGCCGATGTGCTGGTGGTCTATGCCAAGACCGATCCGGATGGCGGCGCCAAGGGCATCACCGCGTTCCTGATCGAAAAAGGCATGAAGGGCTTCTCCACGGCGCAGAAGCTGGACAAGCTCGGCATGCGCGGCTCCAACACCTGCGAGCTGGTCTTCCAGGACTGCGAAGTGCCCGAAGCCAATGTGCTCGGCGTGGTCGGCGGTGGCGTCAAGGTGCTGATGTCCGGTCTGGACTATGAGCGCGTGGTGCTCTCCGGTGGCCCGCTCGGCCTGATGGCCGCGGCGATGGACGTGGTGATGCCGTACGTGCACGAGCGCAAGCAGTTCGGCGAAGCGATCGGCACCTTCCAGCTGATCCAGGCCAAGCTGGCCGACATGTACGTCGGCCTCAACGCCTGCCGCGCCTATGTGTATGCGGTGGCACGCGCCTGTGACCAGGGCCGCACCACGCGCCAGGATGCCGCCGGCGCGATCCTGTACTCGGCCGAGAAGGCCACGTGGCTCACCGGCCAGGCGATCCAGATCCTCGGCGGCAACGGCTACATCAACGAATACCCGACCGGTCGTCTGTGGCGCGATGCCAAGCTGTATGAAATCGGCGCCGGCACCTCGGAGATCCGCCGCATGCTGATCGGCCGCGAACTGTTCCAGCGCACCAAGTAAGGGCCCTGCCATGACCGTACTGAGCACCCAGCTGCAACCGGGCAGCGACACCTTCGAGGCCAACCGCGCCGCACTGCAGGCGGTGGTCGACGACCTGCGCGCCACCTTGGCGCAGACCGCGCTGGGCGGCAGCGAAGCGGCACGCGCCAAGCACACCGCACGCGGCAAACTGCTGGTGCGCGACCGCATCGATGCCCTGCTCGATCCGGGCAGCGCCTTCCTGGAAATCGCCCCGCTGGCCGCGCACGGCATGTACGGCGATCCGATTCCCAGCGCCGGCGTGGTGGCCGGCATCGGCCGGGTCTCGGGCGTGGAGTGCGTGATCGTGGCCAACGATGCCACGGTCAAGGGTGGCACCTACTACCCGATGACGGTCAAGAAGCACCTGCGCGCGCAGGAAGTGGCCGAACAGAACCGCCTGCCCTGCATCTACCTGGTGGATTCCGGCGGTGCGTTCCTGCCGCTGCAGGACGAGGTGTTCCCGGACCGCGATCATTTCGGCCGCATCTTCTACAACCAGGCCAACCTGTCCGCGCAGGGCATCCCGCAGATCGCCTGCGTCATGGGCAGCTGCACCGCCGGTGGCGCCTACGTGCCGGCGATGAGCGATGAAACGGTGATCGTGCGCGAGCAGGGCACCATCTTCCTCGGCGGCCCGCCGCTGGTGAAAGCGGCCACCGGTGAAGTGGTCACCGCCGAGGAACTGGGCGGTGCCGACGTGCATACGCGCATCTCCGGCGTCGCCGACCACATGGCCGACAACGACCTGCAGGCGCTGGCCCGGGTCCGCGCGATCATCGCCCAGCTCAACTGGCGCAAGCCCGAGCCGGCGCTGGCAGTGCAGGCCCCGGTGGAACCGCGGCATCCGGCCCACGAGCTGTACGGCGTGATCCCGGCCGACACGCGCAAGCCCTACGACGTGCGCGAAGTGATCCTGCGCCTGGTCGACGATTCACGCTTCGATGAGTTCAAGCCGCGCTACGGCAACACCCTGGTCACCGGCTTCGCGCATCTGCACGGCTACCCGGTGGGCATCATCGCCAACAACGGCATCCTGTTCTCCGAGTCCGCGCTGAAGGGCGCGCACTTCATCGAACTGTGCACGCAGCGCGGCATTCCGCTGGTGTTCCTGCAGAACATCACCGGCTTCATGGTCGGCCGCAAGTACGAGCACGGCGGCATCGCCAAGGACGGGGCCAAGCTGGTGATGGCCGTGGCCTGCGCCAAGGTGCCCAAGTTCACCGTGGTGATCGGCGGCTCGTTCGGCGCCGGCAACTACGGCATGTGCGGCCGCGCCTACTCGCCCAACTTCCTGTGGATGTGGCCGAACGCACGCATCGGCGTGATGGGCGGCGAGCAGGCCGCCAGCGTGCTGGCCACGGTCAAGCGCGATGGCATCGAAGCCAAGGGCGGGCAGTGGTCGGCCGAGGAAGAAGACGGCTTCAAGTCGCCGATCCGCGCGCAGTTCGAATCGCAGGGCCACCCGTACTACGCCAGCGCCCGCCTCTGGGATGACGGCGTGATCGATCCGGCCGACACCCGTCGTGTGCTGGGCCTGGCGCTGTCGGCCAGCCTCAACGCCCCGGCGAAGAAGACCGACTTCGGCGTGTTCCGCATGTAATGCACGGGCGGTGCCGCCTGGCACCGCCGCCCCTGGCCCGCGCAACGAGACCACCATGTTCACCAAGATTCTGATCGCCAACCGTGGCGAAATCGCCTGCCGCGTCATCGCTACCTGCCAGCGTCTGGGCATCGCCACCGTGGCGGTGTACTCCGACGCCGACCGCAACGCGCGCCACGTGCGCCTGGCCGACGAGGCCATCGCGATCGGCCCGGCGCCGGCGCGTGAGAGCTACCTGCGCGGCGACGCCATCCTGGAGGCCGCCCGCCGCACCGGCGCGCAGGCGATCCATCCCGGCTACGGCTTCCTCTCGGAGAACGCCGGCTTCGCGCAGGCCTGCGCCGAGGCCGGCATCGTGTTCATCGGCCCCTCCGCTGCGGCGATCCGCGCGATGGGCGACAAGAGCGCGGCCAAGGCGCTGATGCAGCAGGCCGGCGTGCCGCTGACCCCGGGCTACCACGGCGACGAGCAGATCCCCGAGTTCCTGCGCCAGCAGGCCGACAGCATCGGCTACCCGGTGCTGATCAAGGCCAGCGCCGGCGGTGGTGGCAAGGGCATGCGCCGCGTGGATGACAGCGCGACCTTCACCGAGGCGCTGGCCAGCTGCCAGCGCGAGGCGCAGTCGGCGTTCGGCAACGCACACGTGCTGGTCGAAAAATATGTCGAGCGCCCGCGCCACATCGAGATCCAGGTGTTCGGCGACAGCCACGGCAACGTGGTGTACCTGTTCGAGCGCGACTGCTCGGTGCAGCGCCGCCACCAGAAGGTGCTCGAAGAAGCGCCCGCCCCGGGCATGACGCCCGAGCGCCGCGCCGCGATGGGCAAGGCGGCTGTCGATGCCGCGCGCGCGGTCAACTACGTCGGCGCCGGCACGGTGGAGTTCATCGCCGGACCCGATGGCGATTTCTACTTCATGGAAATGAACACCCGCCTGCAGGTGGAGCACCCGGTCACCGAGTGCATCACCGGCACCGACCTGGTCGAGTGGCAGCTGCGCGTGGCCAGCGGTGAGCCGCTGCCGCTGCAGCAGGATCAGCTGCAGATCCGCGGCCATGCACTCGAAGCACGCCTGTACGCCGAAGACGCCGACCGCGGTTTCCTGCCGTCCACCGGCACCCTGCGCCACCTGCGCCTGCCGGCCAACACCGCACACGTGCGCGTGGACGCCGGTGTCGAACAGGGCGATGCGATCACCCCGTTCTACGACCCGATGATCGCCAAGCTGATCGTCTGGGATGTCGATCGAGATGCTGCCCTGCGCCGCATGCAGCAGGCCCTGGCCGAATGCGAAGTGGTCGGCGTGACCACCAATGCCGCCTTCCTGCGCCGGCTGGTGATGACCGATTCGTTTACCCAGGCCAAGCTGGACACCGCGCTGATCGAGCGCGAGCAGGCCGCACTGGCCCCCAACGATGGCGACAGCGATCCGGCGCTCTGGGCGCTGGCCGCGATGGCCGGCGTGGCCACCAGCGAGGCCGCCCGCCGTGACGCGCGTGACCCGCACTCGCCGTGGCAGGCCCAGGATGGCTGGCGCCTTGGCGCGGCCGCCGCACGCGCGCTGACGCTGGAGCACCGGGGTGCACAGCGCAGCGTGGCCGTGCAGGGCGCGGGCGAACAGTGGACCGTCCACATGGACGGCAACGCGCTGCAGGGCAGCGGCCGCCTGGCCGGTGATGCGCTGCGCGTGCAGATCGGCGAGCAGCTGCACCGTGCCACCGTCATCCGCGATGGCAATGAGCTCTACCTGTTCGGCAGCGAGGGCGTGCAGCGCTTCACCCTGCATGATCCCGTCAGCGAAGCGGACCAGTCCGTCGCCGATGCCGGCAGCCTGGTCGCGCCGATGCCCGGCCGTATCGTTGCCACGCTGGTGGCACCGGGCACGGCGGTCAAACGCGGCGCGCCGCTGCTGGTGCTGGAGGCGATGAAGATGGAGCACACGCTGCAGGCACCGGCCGATGGCACCGTGCAGGGTTACCGGGTCAAGGCCGGGGATCAGGTGGGTGATGGGGCGGTGCTGGTGGATTTCGAGGCGGCGTAGTTACCCGCACTGCGGCCGGCCGGATCAAATTCGGCCGTGCTGCGCTCTACCGCACGGTAGCCCACACCGCAGATCGCCAGCGCGCCCTGTTCCACGCCATCCAGGCCAAAGGCCTGGTCCACGTCACCTTCGTTGATGGCTGCGGTCACAAAAGCACCCAGGCCGGCTTCCGTGGCCGCCAGGTACACCATCTGCGAGATGTGTCCTGCGTCCAGCGTGAGCGCACGATACGCCTTGGCGTGGTTGCGATACTTCCAGAAGCTGCGTCCAAAACGAGGGGCGAGCACGATCAGGACCGGCGCATCGGCGAACCATTCCTGCCCCGATACCATGGTGCGAGCCAGCGATGGCAGCGTGGGAACGGGCGGCGATGGCAACGCCAGAAGCGCGTGGTCCAGCGCGTGATAGTGGTAGAGGCCGGGCGCGAGCCCGTCGACGCGCTGTACCAGCAGCCATACCTCGGTCGGGTGCAGACCCCCGCCCGAAGGGACGTTTTTCTTCAGGATCAGCATGTCCTGCTCGACCTGCAGCGCGGCGTGGGCCATGACGCTGCGCTGGAGGAGCTGGGCCAGCATCGGGAGCGGCAGCGCACGCGCGGGATCGAAGTTGCGACAGGTGGTTCTGGCCGCCAGCAGGGCATCGAACTCGGATTCCTGCACGTTCGGCAGCGGCTGGTACTGGCCCTCCAGAGGATGCACGGCAGGCGGCGGCGCACCCAGCGTCCTGCGCAGACCGACTGCGGTATCCAGGCCCTGCCCGCGCATGTCCGAAACGCTGTCCACGCCCTGCCAGCGCGAGTGCCGGTGCGCCACGGCGGACAGCGGCCACCAATGTGCGTCCTTGATCCGCTGGTCGCGCGCCAGAAGGTCTGCGTGTTCCGGCTGATCGCCCAGCAGCAGGCCGTTGCTCAGCAACTGGCCCCAGCGGGGATCGGCCATGTCCTGCGCCGACAACGTCCGCCACTGCGTTGCGCTGGTGCGGCCAAGGAGTTCGCTTTGCCCGGCGTCGATCTCCACCGGGCCATCCAGGTGCCCCGCAAGCGCCAGCCAGACATGGGTGCTGTTGGCCTCGGTGTTGCCACGCAGAAGCGCCTGCAGGCCGAACGAGACGGTTTCGCGCGGCTCCAGCAGTAGATGGGTACAGCGGCGAACGCGCATCGATCTTCCTGTCGTAATGCAGAGGTAAGCTTATCCCGATGTGCGGTGACCGCACACAGAGGCCTCCGCCGGTGCGTTGTGCTCAACCGGGGAGCGCTTGTGCCGATAGAACACTCTCTTGCCCTGGAAATCGACCATGACGCCTGCTCCCGCCCAGCTCACCCCGACCCAAGCCATGCTGCTGCTCGACCATCTGATTGGCGATACGGCGTTCCGCACGCTGTTTTCCGCCGATGGCGCGGCAGCGCTGGCCTCGATCGGCATCGACCCCGACGGCTGTACCGACTGCCTGGCTGTCGTGGACCTCGCCACGCCTTCGGAACTGCTCGCGCTGCGCAGCGAACTGGAAACCTATCTGAGCACGCATACCGCGTCGATGACGGTGGTGTTCTGTTTCGAAGCTGGCAAAGTTGGCGACACCATCAGCTGACGGTCGCCTCACTGCATGCCGGTCGCGCTGACCGGCACGGACCAGGTGGCCACGTCATGCGCGTTCAACGGCTGCCAGACCTGGATCGCCGCCACCTCGGCAATGGCTTGCCCACGATGCGTGGCCAGCCATTGCTGCTCTTGCAGGACGCCCGCCCCATCCTGCTGTGCCCTCCTGGCCTGCAGCAGCACGACATGCGCCTGCACCGGCTCGGACCCGTCCAGCAGCGGCTGCAGCATTTCTACCGCCGCATCGGCCTTGCCATCGATCAGCAGTGCATTGGAGGACACGATGCGCCGCCACTTGGCGACCACCGGGCTGTGCTGGCGTTCCAGCAGCGCCGCGTTGTCGCGCAAAAGTGTGTCGGCCAACGGATGCTGGCCCTGGCGCTGCGCAAGGTAGACCAGCGCCAGCAACTGCAGGCTGCGGTCGGCGATGTTGGGATGATCGCGCTCTTTCAACATGGGAATCAGCTGCGTTGCGGTCGCAGACAAGGTGCCTTTGTTGGCCCCCCCGCACAGCGTCTCGACGGTGGCATGCACCAGCTTCTGATGAATCTGGTAATCCGCCAGGCCCGGTTTCGCGGCATCCTGGCGCACGGCCGAACGCATGGCGTCGCAGTCTCCCTGGTCGGCGGCGAGCAGCACCTTTGCTCGAAGATGCATCAGGTCCTGCAGGGCGTCCTCGCCTTTACCCATGCGCTCCACCAGGCGCCTGGCTTCTGCATACCGGCGCAAGCCGACCAGAACATCCACCTGGGTGTCGTCGATACCGTCGCGGCGGAGCGTACGCGCCTGCTGCAGGGTGTTCTGCGCCTCATGGAACTGGTTGCGGGCCAGCTGGATGCGGGCGAGGTGCACCATGGGGTAGATGCGCAGGTAGTCCTGGGGAACGGACGCCGCACGGGCGAAGGGCTCTGCCTCCTGGAAGCGGTTGTCCTGGATCAGATACCAGGACGTGTTGGAAGGACCGGCATAGAAATCCGGGTACACCCCGGCGAGTACCCGCCACTGCTCGACCGGCCACCCGTCCGGCTCCAGCTCCGCCTGCCATCCTTTCAGGTACAGCTGCTCGCGGTGCGGCAGCCGCCCCTTCAACGCCAGCGCTTTTTCCAGCTGCTCGCGCGCACTGCTGCGATCGGCGGTACGCGCGAACGATTTGGCCAGGCCGATATAGGCCAGCGCGAACGCCGGATCGATCTCCAACGCGGTCTGATACAGATTGCGCGCGTCATTGAAACGGCGCTCGCCCAGTGCCGTCTCGGCCAGCGCATACGAGCGCAGGGCGCGCAGACTGGCGGTTGAGGCACTGGGCAGCGGCATGGACCGCTGCAGACCTGCGACGGATTCGCCCAGTCCAGCCCTCAGTTCGCCGATCACCTTGTCGACCGCCTCCACCGCGTTGCCGGTCCCGGACGCCAGGGCCGTGTACGTCTGGATCACCACGTCCTTGCCAGGGTCGATCAGCGAGATCTGCACCTCGTATCCACCACGCCGCGGGATGACCTTCGGTACCAGGACCGCCCGGGCACCTTCGCGTACCGCCACGTCCACCGCGCGCGATCGATCCAGCACGGCATCCACGGGATCGCGTGCCAGTTCGAGGCTTTCACGGACCTTGCCGTCGGACAGTACATTGACGTACTTCGACTGTTCCAGGCCCAGCAGCATGGCCTGACGCAGCGAGTCATCGAAAATGGGCTCGCCGGTCTGGTTGGTGACATCCGACAGCACCACCCAGTCACGCTCAGCGAAGGCGATCGCCGGCTGCGATCGCGTCATCATCCAAGCCCCCACCAGCAGCGCGACGGCCAATGTGGCTTCCGCCACCATGGCCGTTGGCTGGCGCCAGAAAGGCAGGTCGCGGACGGCCTTCGACGTCGCCCGGGGGCGACCGCTGGATGGCATGTCCGATGACATCACCCCAAACACGTCCATCGGCTGCGCCACGCCCTTGAATCGCCAGCGTCCGAACGAGGTCCATTTCAGTCCATTGTTTTTATCGCGCAACGCAACGCCGGCACGCCGGACCATCGACTCAGCCGTCGCCGACACGAGAATCTGCCCGGGCCGTGCCAGCTGCATGAGCCGCGCCGCCATCGGCTTTGCCAGCCCTTCCACTTCCACCGGCTTGGAGCCCAGCGCGATCGCTTCGGCGCTGTTGTCCCACAGGATGACCTCACCGACATGCAGGCCCGCGCGTGCGCGGATGGGGTGCTGCAGCGATCGACCCAGTGCACCCAGGCCAGCGTGGTAATCCAGGGCGAATCCGAGCGCATCGATGGGCCGCTCGAACAACAGGAACAGCCCGTCCGAGCGATCGATCTGGTGCCCGTTCCACTGCTGCTGCAACGCCAGCACCAGCCGGTCATGCGCCTGGAACAGCTCCGCCGCCGCCGCATCACCGATGCGCTCCACCAGGATCAGCGAGTCGCACAGATCTGTGAACAACAGCGCCCGCATCTGCGGGGCCTGGGTCGACGTTCCGTTGTCGCCGTTCATGCCGATCTCCCGATCAGGGTGTGGCGGTCGCTGATCGCGACCAGTGCAATCGGTTGCCGCCCAGCCGTTTGGCCTGGTACAGCGCATTGTCGGCCCGGGCGTACCACTCGCTCCAGTCGGTCCGCGGGTCGATCAGGCAGACGCCGATGCTGACCGGGCACACATGCGGTACGCCGTGGGCGCGGCCGATCAGGCCATGCACCGCGCTGAGGATGAACTCGGCGGCGTGCTGCAGGCTGTCCTGGTCGGCGCTGCGCAGCAGCAGGCAGAATTCGTCGCCGCCCAGCCGGCAGGCGACGTCCGGCTCGGTGGCCACCGAGCGCAGGATGTTGGCCACGCTCTGCAGCACGCGGTCGCCGGCCTGGTGGCCGTGCACGTCGTTGACCTGCTTGAACTGGTCGCAGTCGATCAGCAGCAGGCCCTGCGGCGCGCTGTCTTCCTGGGCACGGCATTCCTGCAGGTACAGCGCCAGACCACGCCGGTTGTGCAGGCCGGTCAGTTCATCGGTGCGTACCAGCTCGCGGGTGTGGGTGAGCTGATGGGTGGTGACGTAGAGATTGTCCAGCGCGGTTTCGAGATCGTGATTGCGGCGGCGCAGCTGGCGGATGAGCACCTGTTCGTTGCTGACCACGCGCATGATCGTGCGGCGCAGGAAGTAGGCCAGCAGACCAGGATCGCGGTCGACCAGGCGCTGGAAATCCTCGTGGTCCAGTTCCAGCACGATGCTGTCCTCGACCGCACGCGCGCCGGCCGTGCGCTGGTGATCGCCGATCAACAGACCCAGCTCGCCGAAGAATTCATGGGGACCGAGCGACTTCACGACGAGGTCTTCGCCGAAGTCCAGTTCGATGCAGCCGCTGACGATCACGTACATCGTGTTGCCGGCGTGGCCGCGGTGGAACAGATGCGTGCCTGAAGGCAGCTTGCGTTGCCGCCCGAACTCGGAGAACAATGCCGACTCGCCAGTGCTCAGGATGGCGTGCACGATCTCAGCCATCGCCTTGCGGTCGATGTCTGATTCCTGTTCGCACATGATCGCCGCCGCACCCTTGCCGGTCATTTCCGAACACCCGCTTTCCAGCGCCCCCTGGTGAGCGATGGAGGATAGCACTCCTCAAAACTGTGCGCCCTATCCCATTTCCGACTTTCAGGCCCCAACATCGTGAAACGGCGCGGCTTCTCCGTGTTTGGCGATGTGAAGAGGGGTCCGGAACACGGAACAGGGCGGCAGGTCCCCCGACCGGCCGCCCTGCGGGCCTTCCCTGGCCTCCCTTCCGGGCTATCAGGCCGCCCGTTCCGCGTTGAACTGCTCCTCCTCGGTGGACCCGCTCAGGGCGGTGGTCGAGGACTGCCCCTGCTGGATCGCCTGGGTGACCGCGTCGAAGTAGCCGGTGCCGACCTCGCGCTGGTGCTTGACCGCCGTGAAGCCCCGGTCGGCGGCGGCGAACTCGGCCTCCTGCAGCTCCACGAAGGCACTCATCTGGCGGCGGGCGTAGCCGTGGGCCAGGTTGAACATCGAGTAGTTCAGGGCGTGGAAGCCGGCCAGGGTGATGAACTGGAACTTGTAGCCGTAGGTGGCGATCTCCTTCTGGAAGGTCGCGATCGTGGCGTCGTCCAGGTTCTTCTTCCAGTTGAAGCTGGGCGAGCAGTTGTAGGCCAGCAGCTTGCCCGGGAACTTGGCGTGGATGGCCTCGGCAAACTTGCGGGCGAACTCCAGGTCCGGCTTGCCGGTCTCGCACCAGATCAGGTCGGCATAGGGCGCGTAGGCGAGGCCGCGGCTGATCGCCTGGTCCAGGCCGTTGCGGGTCTTGTAGAAGCCTTCCACGGTGCGTTCGCCGGTGGTGAACGGCTGGTCGTTGCCATCCACATCGCTGGTCAGCAGGTCGGCGGCCTCGGCATCGGTACGTGCCACCAGCAGGGTCGGCACGCCCATCACGTCGGCGGCCAGGCGCGCGGCGTTGAGCTTTTCGATCGCCTCGCGGGTCGGCACCAGCACCTTGCCGCCCATGTGCCCGCACTTCTTCACCGAGGCCAGCTGGTCCTCGAAGTGGACGCCGGCCGCACCGGCCTCGATCATCGCCTTCATCAGTTCGAAGGCGTTGAGCACGCCGCCGAAACCGGCTTCGGCGTCGGCCACGATCGGCTGCAGGAAGTCGATGTCATCCTTGCCCTCGGCATGGTGCAGCTGATCGGCGCGCAGCAGGGTGTTGTTGATGCGCTTGACCACCGCCGGCACCGAATCGGCCGGGTACAGCGACTGGTCCGGGTACATCTGGCCGGCCAGGTTGGCGTCGGCGGCGACCTGCCAGCCGGACAGGTAGATCGCGTTCAAGCCGGCCTTGACCTGCTGCATGGCCTGGTTGCCGGTCAGCGCACCCAGCGCGTTGACGAAGTCCTTCTCCTGCAGGTACTTCCACAGCTTCTCCGCGCCCAGCCGTGCCAGCGAGTGCTCCACGTGCACGGTGCCGCGCAGGCGCACCACGTCGGCGGCGGTGTAGTTGCGGGTGATCCCGGCCCAGCGCGGGTCGGTGTTCCAAGCGTGCTGGATCTGTTCGGCGGTCTGCAGGGTGCTCATGTCGAATCTCCAAAGGGAACGGATGCGGTAACGGCAGGTGGATGGCGGGGGGTCAGTCGAGACGGTCGTAGGCGGGCAGGGTCAGGAAGTCGGTGAGCGCTTCGCGGCGGCTGAGTTCGGCCAGCAGCGCGATGGACTCGGGGATGCGGGCGGTGCCCGGCAGCGCAGTGGTATCGCCCAGCCGCGCCGGCAACTGGGCCAGGGTGGCATCGAGCAGGGCCAGGTCGATGGCGGTGCCGTCGTCCAGGTGCTGGCCGGGGGTATGCAGCCACTGCCACAGCTGGCTGCGGCTGATCTCGGCGGTGGCCGCGTCTTCCATCAGGTGGTGGATCGGCACGCAGCCGTTGCCGTCCAGCCAGGCGGCCAGGTAGCGCACGCAGACTTCGACGTTGCCCTCGAAACCGGCGCGGGTGATGGTGCCGGTGGGCGCGGCGATCAGGTCGTCGCGGCCGACCTGCACATCGTTGCGCAACACGCGGTGCTGGTTCGGCCCGGGCATGTGTTCGTCGAAGATCGCCTGCGCGACCGGGATCAGCGCGGGGTGGGCGACCCAGGTGCCGTCATGGCCGGCGGTGACTTCGCGCAGCTTGTCCGCCCGCACCCGCGCCATCGCCTGCTCGTTGGCGGCCGCGTCGTGGTTGATCGGAATCTGCGCGGCCATGCCGCCCATCGCATGCGCGCCGCGGCGATGGCAGGTGCGGATCAGCAGCTCCGAATAGGCCTTCAGGAACGGCTGGGTCATCGTCACCTGGCCGCGCTCGGGCAGCACCTTGTCGGCGTGCCGGCGGAAGGTCTTGATGTAGGAAAAAATGTAATCCCAGCGGCCACAGTTCAGGCCGACGATGCGGTCGCGCAGCGCATGCAGGATCTCGTCCATCTCGAACACCGCCGGCAGGGTCTCGATCAGCACCGTGACCTTGATCTGCCCATGCGGCAGGCCGAGCATGCCCTCGATGTGCGACAGCGCGGTCTCCCACAGCGCCGCCTCTTCCATGCTCTGCAGCTTGGGCAGGTAGAAGTACGGCCCACGCTGCCTGCACATCAGCGTGCGGGCGTTGTGGAAGGCGAACACCGCGGCATCGAACAGGCCACCGGCGATCGGTTGGCCATCGATGCGCACGTGCTTCTCATCCAGGTGCCAGCCACGCGGGCGGACAATCAGCACGGCCTGCTCGTTGAACGGGCGCAGGGTGTACTGCTTGCCCGGCTTCCCATCGACGGACGGGCCGGTGTGGGTCAGATCGCCACGCACCGCGCCGATCAGCGCCTGCTGGCCGGCCAGCAGGTTACGCCAGGCCGGGGCGGTGGAATCCTCGAAGTCGGCCATGAACACCTTGGCGCCGGAGTTCAGCGCGTTGATGACCATCTTCGGGTCGGTCGGGCCGGTGATCTCCACCCGGCGGTCCTGCAGCGCTTCCGGCAGCGGGGCGACCTGCCAGTCGCCGCTGCGGATTTCGGCGGTATCAGCACGGAAGTCCGGCAGGCCGCCGCCATCGAAGAAGGCCTGGCGGGCCACCCGTGCCTGCAGCCGGCGATGACGCTCCGGCTCCACCGCCCGGTGCAGCGACACCAGCAGCGCCAGTACCCCCGCCGGCAGCAGCGCGGACTGGCCCGCCAGCTGGGTGGTGAGGGCAATGCCGGGAGTGGCCGGTGCATCGGCGGGGGTGGGCTGGGCGGTGGCGTAAGCGACGGCGGACATGGCGGGCTCCTGCGGTGCGGTTGAGCTCCACCGTGCGCCGCCGTGCCGATATTTGACAAAGCAGTTATTGCAATGGCTTACATAAGATGTGCTTATACTCATGACGCCATGACCACGCCGCGCACGCCAAGCCCCCGGTTTTCCTACAAATCCGACCGGCTCAAGCCGCTGCGGGCGTTCTGCCAGACGGTCCGCCTTGGCTCAGTCTCACGGGCCGCTGAGGCGCTGTTCGTCAGCCAGCCAGCCGTCAGCCAGCAGTTGCAGGCCCTGGAGCGCGAACTCGGGGTCAACCTGTTCGAACGCAGCGGCCGCCGCCTGGTGCCCAGCCGCGAAGGCCAGCTGCTGTATGACATGGCGCTGCCGCTGGTGGAAAACCTGGACGGGCTGGAGGCCAGCTTCCGCGACAAGGTGAAGGGGCTGGATGCCGGCGAGCTCAACATCGCGGCCAACAGCTCGACCATCCTGTACCTGCTGCCGCGCATCGTGGAGCGCTTCCGCCAGCGCCACCCGGATGTCCGCCTGACCCTGCACAACGCGATCAGCGCCGACGGCACCGACCTGCTGCGCAGCGATGCGGCGGACCTGGCGGTGGGCTCGATGACCGACGTGCCGGCCGATCTCAGCTACGCCCCGGCCTATCGCTTCGAGCAGGTGCTGATCGCCCCGCCCGATCATCCGCTGGCGCATGGCGAACTGAGCCTGGAGGCGATCTCGCAGTACCCGCTGGTGCTGCCGCCCAAACGCCAGATCACCTACCGGTTGGTGGACCAGGTGTTCCAGCGGCATCGGCTGCCCTACACCGTGGCGCTGGAGGTCGGCGGCTGGGAAGTGATCAAGCAGTACGTCGCGATGGGCATGGGCATCTCGATCGTGCCGGCGCTCTGTCTCCACGATGCCGACCGCGAAAAGCTGGTGACGCGCTCGATGAGTGCGTGGTTCCCGGAGCGCAGTTATGGAGTGATCGTGCGGCGCGGGCGGTTTCTGTCACCGCAGGCGCGGGCGTTCATCGAGCTGATCCAGCCGGACCTGTTCAGTCCGCGCAGCTATGATGAAAGTGGACATTCGGAGCGGTGAGGCTGTTGCCCGATATCGCTATTGCATGTGGGCGATAGCCAAGAAGGGCTCGAAGGCCGTCTCGAAGTCAGTCGGCGCCAGGTCGTCCCAGGACTCCTGGTAACACGGCTGCCCCGATTGGATCTCCATGATCAGGGCATCGCACTGGCGCGAACGCCAGTACGTGATGGTAGCGGTGAAGCGTGCGCTATCGATGTCCAACGTAGCCGTAGGATTGGCTGTCTGCATACCGAGTTTGGCCGCACCATGACGGCTGGCCCAAGCGACGAATGCATCGAGTGTCCGATCGATGTGGGTGCTGTCCATATGTCTCGTGTCCCTGCCAGCTTGACCGGCGCCATGCTGACCTAAGATAGGGCTGTCGCCTGCGTCCGTCACCTGCCGGTACCCCATGTCCATCGAACTCCGCCACCTGCGCTACTTCCTGGCCGTCGCCGAGACGCTGCACTTCGGCCGCGCGGCCGAGCGGCTGGGGATGTCGCAGCCACCGCTCAGCCAGCAGATCCGTCAGCTGGAAACGCTGCTCGGCGCGCGGTTGTTCCTGCGTGCGAACCGCCGCGTGGAACTCACCGATGCCGGGCGCGTAC
Organism: Stenotrophomonas sp. TWI700; assembly: GCF_039673645.1. Taxonomy (NCBI): domain Bacteria; kingdom Pseudomonadati; phylum Pseudomonadota; class Gammaproteobacteria; order Lysobacterales; family Lysobacteraceae; genus Stenotrophomonas; species Stenotrophomonas sp. TWI700. The sequence goes on from NZ_JBDJMB010000002.1 coordinate 153,397, forward strand.
TGCAGGAACAGGCGCGCGACGTGCTGGCGCGGGTGGAGACCGCGATCGATCTGACCCAGCGCGCGCAGCGCGGGGAAACCGGTGAGCTGCGCATCGGGCTGACCCGGGCGACACCACTGTCCACGCAGATTCCGCGTGCGATCTTCGCCTACCGCCAGCAGTTCCCGCAGGTGCAGTTGAAGCTGCGCGAAATGAACACCCTGCAGCAGATCGATGCGCTGATGGCCGGCGAACTGGATGTCGGGTTGATCCGCAAACGTGCCCTGCCCGCGCCGCTGATGTCACGCAAACTGTTCAGTGATCCGCTGGCGCTGGTGGTGCACGACCAGCATCCGCTGGTGCGTGATCTGCCCACCGATGCGGCGGTGGCGCTGCGGCTGTTCGCGCATGAGCCGTTCGTCGGTTTCCTGCGCGAGGTCGGCGCGGGCATCCACGATCATTTCATCGCGTTGTGCCGCAGCGCCGGCTTCACGCCGCGCATCGTGCAGGAAGCCGGGGAAGCCTCGACGCTGATCAGCCTGGCGGCTTCAGGCCTGGGCGTGACGGTACTGCCCGCCTCGTGCAGCCATATCCAGGTGGACGGGGCGCGCTTCGTCGCGCTCAGTGATCGTGCCGCCAGTTCGGAAGTGCACGTCGCCTGCCGGCGGGGCGCGGCGTCACCGTTGATCGGGCACTTCACCCGTCTGCTGCAGGGTGTCAGCGGCTGAGCGCGAGCGCGGCGGTGCCCGGTTGCACGCGTTGCCCCAGGCGCCAGGCGATCACGCCACCGGCCACGGTCAGTACGCCGACGAAGCCGCACACGCCCAGCCAATCCCAGTGCGTGTAGAACACGCCGCCGAGCACACCGGCCACGCTGGAACCCAAGTAGTAGGCGAACAAGTACAAAGCGGATGCTTCGGCCCGCATCGCACCGGCGCGGCTGCCGACCCAGCTGCTGGCCACCGAGTGACCGCCGAAGAAGCCGAACGTCACCAAGGCAATGCCGGCGGCCATGCAGCCCAGCCACGGCATCGCCAGCAGCACGATGCCCAGCGCGATCAGCCCGTAGCAGATCGCCAGCACGCGGCTGCGGCCATGGCGATTGGCCTGCTGCCCCATCCAGGCCGAGCTGAAGGTGCCGACCAGGTACACGCTGAAGATCAGGCCGACCACGGTCTGGCTGAGGCCGTAGGGCGGCGCCAGCAGGTGGAAACCGAGATAGTTGTAGAGGGTGACGAACACGCCCATCAACACGAAGGCGGTGGCGAACAACCACGGCAGGCCGGGATCGCCGAACAGACTGCGCCAGCGCGCGGGAAGTTCGCGGAGGCCACCACGGCGGCTCTGGAAGTGGCGCGACGGCGGCAGCTGGATCCACAGCAGCACGGTACTGAGCAGCGCGATCAGCGACACCACGCCGATGCCCCAGCGCCAGCCCCAGTGGTCGGCCACGATGCCCGCGATGAGACGACCGCTCATGCCGCCGATCGCATTGCCGCCGATGTACAGACCCATCGCCAGGCCCAGCGCGCGGCTGTCCATTTCTTCGGCGAGGTAGGTCATGCCCACCGCCGGTACGCCACTGAGCGCGATGCCGAGCAGCGTGCGCAGCACCAGCAGCGTGGTCCAGTCCTCCACCATCGCCGTGGCGACGGACAACACGCTGGACGCCAGCAGCGCCGCGACCATCACGCTGCGGCGCCCGATGCGGTCGGAGATCCATCCCGCGATCAGCATGGAGACCGCCAGCAGACCGGTGGTCAGCGACAGGGTCAGCGCACTGTTGGCTGCGGAGACACCGAAGTGGCGACTGAATTCGGGCAGCAGCGGCTGCACCGTGTAGAGCAGCCCGAAGGTGGAGAAGCCGGCCAGGAACAGCGCGGCCGCCGTGCGCCGGAAGGCCGGGGTGCCCTGATGGATCTGGTCGCCGGCCGGCGCTGCGGTGGTGGTCGGGGGGCTGCGGTCGGGGACCGCTGCGGTGTCGCCATTCATGCCGGTAAGGCCCGCGTGGACGGGCCGGAGCGAGGAGTCAGCGCTCAGGATAGGCAGCGCGGACAGGTCGATCCATAACCTGATAGGTCTGGATCGAGACGATCCAGATATCGATTCAGATCGTGGCCGGGATCACAGCGCCTGCCAGGTCAGGCCTTCGCCGCGGCGGTAGTAGACGTGCGAGGCCTTGCCATACAGCGCGCTCGCCTGGACCAGGCCGAAGAAGCGGCCGTCGGCGCTGTTGCCGCGGTGGTCGCCGAGCATCAGCACCTCGCCCGCCGGGACGGTCAGCCCGGTAATGTCGGGCCCGCCGCCCTGGCCCAGATCCAGCTGCGCCAGATGTTGGCCGAAGTCTTCGATTTCGCCGACGCCGGCCTGGGCCAGCGGATGGCCGTTGATGCTCAAGTGGCCGTCGTGCAGCTCGACCCGATCCCCGCCGACCGCCGCGATGCGCTTGATCAGGCGGGTGCCGTCCTGCGGCGAATCGAATACCGCCACGTCACCGCGCTGCGGCTGGCCGGTGTGCAGCAGCTCCACCGAGGTGAACGGCAGGCGCACGCCGTAGGCGCGCATGTCCACCACCACCCGGTCGCCGGGCATCAGCGTGTGCTGCATCGAGCCGCTGGGCACCTGGTAGTGGTTGGCCAAGGTGTCGCGCGCCGCCGCGAGCAGGCCGAGCATCACCAGCAGCGGCAGTGCTTCTTTCTTGAGCCAGCGCAGCAGGCGGTGGTCGGCGGGGGCAGAGGCGGCGGCGGGGGTGTCCATGCGGGCGCTCCAGGGAGTGTGTGGCTGTGACCGGACGGGCGGCGGGCAAGTTCCCTGGCCGGGTCCGAAAAAGCTACGCACTGTTTACGCCGGGCAGGCAGGGTCGGCATCGCGGTTTTACGGGGCGCAGCCGCATCGTGGCGACACCGCGCCGAAGGGCGCTTCGAAGAGACGTTCCATGACCATCCTGCTGATCCGGCATACACCGTCGAACGCCGTGCCGGACGCGTCGCCGCTGCCTGCGCGGGTCGCCGGGCATCGCCTGGCCTGCCGCGACTGCGACTCCCTGCCGGCCCTGGTGCGCTGCCTGCAGCGTGCCCAGCGCAGCCGTCCGGCGCTGGTCCTGATCGCCACCGCGGCGGTCGACGCACCGCAATGGGCCCGTTATGGCCAAGCGCTGCGCACCGCGCTGGAGGACCTGCCGGCGCCGTACATCGAGATGGCCAGCAACGACGACGACGCGCTGGACGAGCACCTGCATCCGCAGCATGCCCCCGCTGCGCGGGTGGTGTGCAGCAGCGGCCGCCAGGATGCGTGTCGCCTGTCGTTGGCGATCGCCGCCCATCGCCTGCAGGCCGTGGAGGGCTGAGCCATGTCGATCTTCATCATCCGTGGGCCGGAAGCGGCCGGGCAGCTGATCCGTACCGCGCAGCCGCTGCCGGCACTCGTCCTGAAATCCCTGGTGCATCGCGCGATCGATGCGGGCACCACGGTGGCGATCCGCGCCTGCGGCTCGGAGCAGGAGCTGCTGGATGCGCTGCGCGTGGCCGATCACAGCCGCGGCGAAGTCACCCTGCTCGATCCCGGTGCGTGCGTGGACAGCGCGCGCCTGCAGCGTCTGCTACCGCATCTGCACAACGCCTACGTGGAAGTGCACGACGACGATGCGCGCGCCCCCGAGGCGTGCCTGCCGGCGGATGTGGGCCAGCGCATCGGCGTGGCGCGCGGGTACTGCGCGCAGAGCTACATGCACGCGCTGGAGATCGCGCTGGATCACCTGGGGTGCAGTGAGATCGCCGAAGGCGTGCACGTAGGGACGTGATGGTGCTGCCGCAACCCAAAAAAACGGCAGGGTTTCCCCTGCCGTTTCCGTTTCAGCGTGTACCGGTGGCAGGCGTACCGACCAACGGTCGGTACCTACCGGGATGCCGCGATTATTTCAGGCCGCGATTGACCAGCAGCGGTTCCACCGACGGATCCTTGCCGCGGAACTCGCGGTACAGATCGGCCAGCTCCACGCTGTTGCCGCGCGAGAGGATCTTGTCGCGGAACACCTGGCCGTTCTCCGGGGTCAGGCCGCCGTTCTCCTTGAACCACTCGAAGGCGTCATGGTCGAGCACTTCGGCCCAGAAGTAGGCGTAGTAGCCGGACGAATACCCGCCACCCCAGATGTGATCGAAGTAGCTGGTGCGGTAGCGCGGCGGCACCTGCGGCAGGTCGACCTTGAACTTCTTCAGCGCAGCCGCTTCAAACGGAGCGACGTCCTGCAGCTTGGCGTCGGCCGGCTGGGTGTGCCAGGCCAGGTCGAGCAGTGCGGCCGAGAGGTACTCGGTGGTCGCATAGCCCTGGTTGAAGGTGCGCGCCTTGAGGATCTTGTCGACCAGCGCCTGCGGCATCGGCTCGCCGGTCTTGTAGTTCTTGGCGTAGTTGGCGAAGACCTTCGGGTCCAGCGCCCAATGCTCGTTGAACTGCGAGGGGAACTCGACGAAGTCGCGCGAGGTGCTGGTACCGGCGATGGACGGGTACTTCACCTTCGAGAACATGCCGTGCAGCGCATGGCCGAACTCATGGAACATCGTGGTCACGTCATCGAAGCTCAGCAGCGCGGGCTGGCCGGCGGCGGGCTTGGTGAAGTTGCACACGTTGTAGACCACCGGCTTGGCACCGGTCAGGCCGTCCTGTTCGACGAACACGTCCATCCAGGCGCCACCGGACTTGCTGTCACGCTTGAAGTAGTCGGTGTAGAACAGGGCCAGCGAGGTGCCGTCCTTGTCGAACACTTCGTAGACCTTCATGTCCGGGTGGTAGGTCGGGATGTCGGTACGCGGCTTGAAGGTGATGCCGTACAGCTGCGTGGCGGCGTAGAAGACGCCGTTCTGCAGCACGTTGTCCATCTCGAAGTACGGCTTGATCTGCGATTCGTCCAGGTCGTACTGCGCCTTGCGCACCTGTTCGGCGTAGAAGTCCCAATCGGAGGCGGCCAGCTTGAAGCCGCCCTTCTGCGCGTCGATCACCTTCTGCATTTCGCTGATCTCACCACGCGCCTTGGCGGTCGCGGCCGGCACGGTGTCGGTCAGCAGCTTGAGCGCGGCGGCCGGGGTCTTGGCCATCTGGTCGGCCAGGCTGTAGGCGGCGTAGTTCTCGAAGCCAAGCAGCTTGGCCTTCTGCGCGCGCAGCTGGGCCAGGCGCTGGATGGTTTCGCGGGTGTCGTTGGCGTCGCCCTTCTCGGCACGGGTTTCCGAGGCCTTGAGCACGGCAGCGCGCTGCTCGCGGTCGCTCAGCGAGCCGAGCACCGGCTGCTGGGTGGTGTTCTGCAGCGGCAGCAGGTACTTGCCCTCGAGGTTGCGGGCCTTGGCATCGGCGGCGGCGGTGTTGATCGCATCCTCGTCCAGGCCGGCCAGCTTGGCCTTGTCATCGACGACCACGGCACCGGCGGCGGTCGCGGCGACCAGGCGGGTGTGGAACTGCGTGGCCAGCGTGGTTTCTTCCACGTTGAGCTTGCGCAGTGAGGCCTTGTCGGCATCGTTCAACTGCGCGCCGGCGCGCACGAACTCCTGATAATCACGCTCGACCAGGCGCTTCTGCACCGGGTCCAGGCCCAGCGCGTCGCGCTGGTCGTAGATGGTCTTGATGCGGGCGAACAGCTTCGGGTCGAGGTTGATCTCGTCCTGGTGCTCGGCCAGCTTCGGGGCGACTTCTTCCTGCACCTTCTGGCGTGCATCGTTGGTGTCGGCCTGGACCAGGCCGAAGAAGATGCGCGACACGCGGGTCAGGGTCTCGCCGCTGCGCTCCAGCGCTTCGATGGTGTTGTCGAAGGTGGCCGGCTCCGGGTTGTCGGCGATCTTGCGGACTTCAGCCAGGTGCTGCTTCATGCCTTCGTTGAAGGCCGGCAGGTAGTCGCTGTCCTTGATCCTGTCGAACGGCGGCGCCTGGAACGGCAGCGTGCTGGCGCTCAACAGCGGGTTGGCGGAGGCATCGGCCGGCTGCTGGGTCGGGGCGGGCTGGGTATCGGTCACGGGGGTGGACTCCTTGCCGGAACAGGCCGCCAGCGCCAGGCTGATGGCAGCGGCCAAAACTACGGTACGCGACATGAAACGGGCTCCTTGGATGAGGGCGCGGGACGGAAAATCCCGCAGCCGATCACCCTACTCCCAAAGCCCGCAGGCGGCATGTGCCGGTCGTGGCGCGTGGCTGTGCGGGCCGTGGGGGCTACCCCGTCCGGCCCGCCCGGCGGCGCTCAGACGGTGCCGCGGGTCTTGCCCTGCCAGGGGCGGTAGTACGCGCGGATCGCGGCCATGTCGGCCACGTCGTTGCCGGTGGGATGGAACAGCGGGCCGATGCCGATGGTCTTTTCCGGGTAGTGGAAATAGGCAGCCAGCACCGGCACGTCGGCCATGCGCGCGATCTTGAGGAACCCGGCCTTCCAGTGCTGCACGGCCTTGCGCGTGCCCTCCGGGGTGATCGCGTACCACAGGCGGTCCGAGCCGCGGATCAGGCTGACCGCCTGCTCGACGGTGCCCTGCGGCGAACTGCGGTCCAGCGGGATGACGCCGAGCCTGCGCAGCAGCGGGCCCAGCGGCCACCAGAACAGCGAGGCCTTGCCCAGCACCTTGACCTGCATGCCCAGCGCGATCTTGGCCGCCATGCCCCAGAAACCGTCCCAGTTGGACGAGTGCGGGGCGATGATGAACACCACTTTGGGTACATCGGGCAGGGTCCCGGTCACTTTCCAGCCGCCCAGGCGAAGCGTGCAGCGGGCCAGCCAGCGGAGGAAGCGGTTCGGTTTGACCTGCGGCATGTTCGGCGGAACCACCGGCAACAACGGACTTCGGTTGTTCAAGCAATCACTCCCAATTGCGTGTGGTGCGCCCGCGCTTGATCTGCGCGCGCCCCTTTTTGGCGTCCAGACGACGCAGTTTCGACCCGTAGGTCGGTTTGGTGGCCACGCGTGCCTTGGGCACGCTCAGCCCCGCCTGGATGAAGGCGGCCAGTCGATCGCGCGCGTCCTCGCGGTTACGGTCCTGGGTTCGGAAACGCTGTGCATCGATGACCAGCACGCCTTCGCCGGTCATGCGCCGGTCGCGGCGGGCCAGCAGGCGCGCGCGCAACGGCTCGGGCAACGAAGGCGAGCCGGCGACGTCGAAGCGCAGTTCGACGGCGGTGGAGACCTTGTTGACGTTCTGGCCACCGGCGCCACTGGCGCGCACGAACCGCTCGACGAGTTCCGTGTCCGGAATCGTCAGGTGCGCGCTGATGGTGACTGGCCCGTTGCCCATGGGCGGCATTGTAAGGGGAGGACCCGCCGGCCGGGGGACTGCAACGTGCGTGGATATCGTCGATAACGTCCTCAATTACGGCCTGATGACGCCATCGCAGGTATTCTCCGCAGTCCACGCAACGCAGGATGCTCCGCCATGTCCCTGATCCGCCCGATGGCCCGCCGCGGCCTGAGCCGCCTCACTTTGGCCCTGGTCCTGGGCCTGGCCGCGATCGCGCCGGCCCTGGCCGCACCGCCCTCGGATGCCGACATCAACCGGCTGCTGGCCGCGTCGCGGGCGCAGAGCATGCTCGATACGATGCTGCCGCAGATCGAGGCGATGCAGCGCCAGCAGTTCCAGCAGGTGGCGCAGCAGCGTCAGCTGGACGCGACGCAGCAGGCGCAGCTGCAGCGGATCGAGCAGCGGACCAGCCAGACGGTGCGCCAGGCGCTGTCCTGGAAGGAGCTGCGGCCGATGTACGTGGATCTGTACAAGCAGACCTTCAGCAAGGAAGACGTGCTGGCGATGGCCGAGTTCTACGAGAGCTCGGCCGGGCAGAGTCTGTTGGACAAGACGCCGGCGCTGATGCAGAACGTGATGGTGGCGATCCAGGCCAAGATGCAGCCGCTGTTCGTGGATCTGCAGAAGGACCTGGAGGCGATCGTGAATGAGCCGGCGCCGGCGGCCGCGCCCGCCAGGAAGTAACCGGTAGGGCCGACCGCTGGTCGGCTATCGCGCGGCATCAGGCGTCAGGCGAGTTCCCAGCCAAACAGATCCATCGCCTTGCGGAACTCGCCGTCCACCGGCGCGCTGATGTCCATCGGCGTGCCATCCGGATGCGGGAAGCGCAGGCGCTCGGCGTGCAGGAGCATGCGGTGGATGCCCTGCATGCGGAAGCTGCGGTTGTGGCGGCCATCGCCGTGGCTGGTGTCGCCGATCAGGTGATGCGAGAGGTGCTTGAGGTGGCGACGGATCTGGCGGAAGCGGCCGGTCTGCGGCTGGCAGCGCAGCAGGGCGTAGCGTGAGGTCTCGAACTCGCCGATCGGTATGGCGATCTCGCCCACGGCGACGCGCTGGAAGTGGGTGATCGCCTGCTTCTTGACCGGTTTGCCGGGGCCGCCATCGAGGTCGTGGTCGACGGTGAAGGCGTCTTCGGCCGGCCAGCCGCGGCAGATCGCGAGGTAATCCTTGGTGACGTCGCCGCCCATCAGCGATTTGCCGAGCACGCTGGCGCTTTCGCGATCGAAGGCGAGCAGCAGGCAGCCGCTGGTGGCGCGGTCCAGGCGGTGGACGAGGAAGATCGGCTTGCCAAGCTGTTCGCGCAGGCGGTCGGCGAGGAAGTCGTCTTCGCCCCGGGCGAGCTTGCTGTCGTGGACCATCAGCCCGGCGGGCTTGTTGACCACGGCAAGCTGGTCGTCCAGGTACAGCAGCTGCAGGGGAGGAAGCGCCGCGGGCGGCTCGGCGAGGGCCTCTGCCTGCAGCTCGAGGGCGCTCATCGGCGCCACCAGGCACTGGCCAGCGAGAACACGCCCGCCGCGCCGGTCACCCAGCTCCACACCGGAGCATCGCCGAAGTACCAGCCGCCCGGCTGCAGGCCATACAGCACCGCGGCGACGATCATCAGGCCGACGCCGGCGATCGCGGCCACCGCGCGCTTCTGCAGTTTCTGCACGCTGACATTCAGCGCCGCCAGATCGCGCGAGCGCATCGACAGTTCGTGGTCGCCTTCCACCTGCTGGCGCAGCCAGGCGTGGACCAGGCGCGGCATGTCCGGCGTATGCGTCATGATCTCGGGCAGGCGCTTGCGCACTTCCTTGAGCACGCGGCGCGGGCTGTAGCGCTCGCGCAGGATGCGTTCCAGCACCGGCCGCGCGACCGCCCAGATGTCCAGCTCGGGATCGAGCTGACGGCCGACGCCTTCGATGTTGAGCAGGGTCTTCTGCAGCAGGATCAGCTGCGGCTGCAACGTGAGCTCGTAGCGCTGGGCCACCCGGAACAGCTTGATCAGCACCTCGGCCAGCGAGATCTGCGACAGCGGGCGGGTGAAATAGGGTTCGCACACCGAACGCGCGGCCGCTTCGAGTTCATCGATGCGCACGTTGTTGGGCATCCAGCCGGCTTCGACATGGAGCGCGGCCATGCGCCGGTAATCCTTGTTGAAGATGGCCATGAAGTTCTCGGCCAGGTAGTACTGATCTTCTTCGGAGAGCTGGCCCATGATGCCGAAGTCCAGCGCGATGAAGCGCGGGTTGTCGCGCCGCGCCGGATCGGTGTCGACCCAGATGTTGCCGGCGTGCGCATCGGCGTGGAAGAAATTGTCGCGGAACACCTGGGTGTAGAACACCCGCACGCCCTTGGCGGCCAGCGCCTTGCGGTCGATGCCGGCCTTGTCCAGCGCGACGATGTCATCCGACGGAATGCCCCACACGCGTTCCAGGGTCAGCGCGCGCTCGGCGGTGTGGCTCCAGATCACTTCCGGTACGTACAGATCGTCCGAGTCGATCCAGTTGCGGCGCAGCACGCTGGCATTGGCGCCTTCGCGCTGCAGGTCCAGTTCGGCGGCCAGGGTGTTCTCGACCTCGGCGACCACTTCGCGCGGGCGGATCTTGTCGGCGCGCGGGTGCGCGCGCTCGATCAGCGCGGCGGCCGACTTCAGCAGCGCGATGTCCGCGTCGATCTGTTTTTCGATGTCCGGGCGCAGCACCTTGACCACCACCTGGCGGCCGTCGGCGAGCGTGGCCGCGTGCACCTGTGCGATCGAGGCCGAGGCGAGCGGCTGCAGGTCGAAGCTGGCGAACGCTTCGCTGACCGGGCGGCCGAGCGCGCGCTCGACGATGGCCTGCGCGGTGGCGCCGTCGAACGGCTTGACCCGGTCCTGCAGCAGGGTGAGTTCGTTGGCCACATCGGCCGGGATCAGGTCACGGCGGGTGGAGAGGATCTGCCCGAACTTGACGAAGATCGGGCCGAGGTCCTGCAGCGCCAGGCGCAGGCGGGCCCCGCGCGACTGTGCGGCGATGTCGGCCGAGGCACGCGGCACGAACGGCTTGGCCAGGCGCAGCCAGCGCTCGGCCGGGGTGCCCTGGAGCAGATCGTCGAGGCGGTAGCGCAGGATGATGCGGCCGATGCGGCTGGCCCGGAAGATCGCCTTCATGCGCCCACCTGCCGCAGGCGCTGCACGCGCACGGCCAAGCGTTCGACGTCATCACGCATCACATCCACATCGTCGTGGAAGGCATCCAGTTCTGCTCGCGGTACCACGTCGCGCGACTCCTCGGTGACAAATTCAGCGGCGCTGTGCGCCAGGTCGGACGCGCCGCGGCGGGCGTGCTGCAGGGCCGAGCGCAGGGCGTTGGCGATCTGCACGCCCATCACCTCGCCGAACACGCGCACGAACGGCTGCTGCCAGTCCGGATCGAAACGCGTCGCCAGCTGCTGCAGGCGGCGGGCCAGCTCGGCATCGCCGGAGACCTTGACCCGCCCGGCCGGCGCATCACCGCCACGGCGTGCGTTGGCCAGGAACGGCAACTGGGCCAGCACCCCGCCCAGCGTGCTGCGCACGGCCAGGTCCGGCTCCTGCTGCGGATCGACCGGACCGACCGTGAGGCGTTCACCGTCCACCCCGATCCGCATCGCCAGCGCGGGCGATTCCAGGGTCAGGGCGATGTGGCGGCCATCCAGCGCGGCCAGCGCGCTGCGGGTGTCCGGGTCCAGCGCCAGCGCGCGGTTGAGCGTGAGCTGCAGCGCATTGCCGGCCAGCGGTTTGAGGGAAGAGAGCAGGGAACGGGCCATCAGCGCATTCTACCGCGCCCCCTTGAACGACGGGCGGCGAGCGCGACGACACAGCAGAGGGTGTTTGCCGGGCACCGACTTGGTTCATGCTATGGCGCCCAACACAGCGGCAGGAGCGGCAACAGGCATGGGCAAGACCCGGGTAGGCATCATCTTCGGCGGCCGGTCGGCCGAACACGAGGTTTCGCTGCAGTCGGCGAAGAACATTCTCGATGCCTTGGACAAGGAGCGTTTCGAGGTCAGCCTGATCGGCATCGACAAGCAGGGCCAGTGGCACGTCAGCGACCCGCATGACTTCCTGCTCAACGCGGGCGATCCAGCACGGATCGCATTGCACCGCTCGGGCAATGCGGTGGCGGTGCGGCCGGGCCTGGAGCGCCAGCAGCTGGTCCCGACCGACCCGGCCACCGCGCTGGAGCAGATCGACGTGGTGTTCCCGATCGTGCACGGCACACTGGGCGAGGATGGCTCGCTGCAGGGCCTGCTGCGCATGGCCAACCTGCCCTTCGTCGGCTCCGGCGTGCTGGGCTCGGCGGTGGCGATGGACAAGGACGTGGCCAAGCGCCTGCTGCGCGATGCCGGGCTGGCGGTAGCGCCGTTCGCCTGCTTCAACCGGGTCACTGCGGCCCGCGCCGATTACACCGCGCTGGTTGCCGAGCTGGGTACGCCGCTGTTCGTGAAGCCGGCCAACCAGGGCTCCTCGGTGGGCGTGAGCAAGGTGCGCACCGAAGCGGAATTCCATGCCGCGCTCGCGCTGGCACTCTCGTTCGATCACAAGGCGCTGGTGGAATCGGCGATCGACGGCCGCGAGATCGAATGCGCGGTGCTGGGCAACGAGCACCCCGAAGCCAGCGTCTGTGGCGAGGTGGTCGTGCACGATGATTTCTATTCCTACGACACCAAGTACATCAGCGAAAACGGTGCGGACATCGTGGTGCCGGCGGCGATCACGGCGGCGGAGCAGGCCCGTATCCGGGGCATCGCGGTGCAGGCCTACCAGGCGCTGGACTGTGCCGGCCTGGCCCGGGTGGATGTGTTCCTGACGCCGGCCGGTGAGGTGGTGATCAATGAGCTCAACACGCTGCCCGGCTTCACCCGCATCAGCATGTACCCGAAGCTGTGGGCGGCCAGCGGCCTGGATTACACCGCGCTGATCACGCGGCTGCTGGAGCTGGCGATGGCCCGGCATGCGCACGAACGCGATCTGCAGAGCTCCATCGCAACGACGGCCTGAGCATCGTTGCCGATGTCAGGCCGTCATGGTTTCCGCTGCGCGTCCCACGCCGGAGAGAGGTGGCGTGGGACGCGCGGGACACTAGGTCCGCTTGCGGAACATCGACACCACCGCCAGGATCAGGAAGACGACGAACAGGATCCAGGCGACGTTGCTGGCGGCGCCGGCAATGCCCGAGAAACCAAGTACCGCCGCGATGATGGCGATGACAAAAAAGATGACGGCGTAATGCAGCATGTCGACCCTCGCGTTGATGCGTGCCGGAGTTGGCGTGGGGCCATGTTCACCAACCTGCGGTGTTCAGGGAGTGATGGATTCCTGTGCGTTCGATGAAGATGCCAGCCGGGCCAGCCCTTCTTCGATGCTGACCCGGGGCACATAGCCGAAGTCGCGGCGCGCCGGCTCCATGCTGTACCAGTGCGGGGTGCACAGCTGCTCGGCCAGGAAGCGGGTCATGGGCGGTTCGCCACGCAGGCGCAGCAGCGGCCACAACCGCTCGCAGACCGCGCCGATCCGGTAGGCCGCCTTGAAGCTGATCGACTTCGTCACCGGCGGCGCATCCACCGCGGCCAGCAGCCTGTTGAGCAGCTCGCGCATCGGCAGCGGCTCGCCGTTGGAAATGAAGTAGGCCTTGCCGGCGCAGGCCGCCCCCGGCGCGAGGTGCTCCAGGGCCAGGAAGTGGGCGAGCGCGGCGTTGTCGATGTAGGTGGTGTCGACCTTGTTCTGGCCGTCACCGACGAAGCGCAGGCGGCCGGCGCGGGCACGCTCGGCCAGGCGTGGCACCAGCTGCTGGTCGCCCGGGCCCCAGATCAGCCGGGGGCGCAGCGCGATGGTGGCCAGGCGTGCATCGTTGGCCGCCAGCACGCGCTGTTCGGCGATGGCCTTGGTGGCCGCGTACGGTGCCTGGAAGTTCTCGCCGTAAGGCACCTCTTCCGCGCCCAGCCCTTCGACCGGGTGGGTGGCGCGGTGGGTCACGCTGGGCGTGGAGGTGTAGACCAGCTTGCCGACGCCGTGGGCACGGCAGGCCGCGATGACGTTGTCGGTGCCGACCACGTTGGCCTGGTGGTAGCTGTCATAGCTGCCCCAGGCACCGGCCTTGGCCCCGTTGTGGAAGACCGCATCGACCCCGGCCACCGCGTGCATCACCGCCTGCGCATCGGCCAGGTCACCGCGGATCTGGCCCACCCCCATCGCCTGCAGCGCGGGATAGTGGCCCCGGTTGAACGCCAGCACCTGGTGGCCGCGCTCGATCAGCCCCTTGCACAGGGCCTGGCCGAGGAATCCACCGCCGCCGGTCACGAGGATCTTCATGCGCGCTGCTCCAGTTGCGTGGTGGCCCAGACCGCGAGCTTCTCGCGGCCGATCTTGGCGTTGTGGCGGATGTCGACCGGGAAGCCCGGGTGGGGCAGGAAGCGCTCGATGCGCGCGGTATGCGCGTGCGCGGCGGCCTCGCGGCGCAGCCGCTCGACCAGCGCGGGGGAATCGACGGTACCGGGCAGCAGCTCGTAGCACAGCACCGGCACCTGCCGGCCCGGCGCACCCACGCCGACCAGCGCCGTGCGGGCGATGCCATCGAGCGCGTTGAACACCGGCTCGACCTGCTCGGTGTAGAGCGGGCCCTGCGCGGTTTCCACGCGCTGGGTCTTGCGGCCACAGAACCACAGCCGGCCCTGCGCATCGAAGTAGCCGACATCGCCCATCCGGTGCACGACCCGCGTGCTGCCCTCGGCCAGGGTCTCGGTGATCTTCGCCGCGGCGGTGGCCTGCGGGCGGTTGAAGTAGCTGTCGGTGGCGGTCGGGCCGGCCACGGTGATTTCGCCGACCTCGCCGGTACCCAGCACGCGGGCCTGCGACCAAGCCGGCAGCGGTGCGTCGTCGATGGCGATGATGCGCACTTCGTTGGGTGCGACCACGCGGCCGACGCAGGTGCCGGCGCCGGCCTCGGTGGCCTGGCGGGTGTTCTCCAGCTCACGGCCTTCGATCACCGCGACGGGCAGGCACTCGGTGGCGCCATAGGGTGTCCAGAACTGGGCGTCGTCGGGCAGCAGGCGGCGGATCCGCGCGACCACGTCGGGCGGCACCGGCGCGCCGGCCGAGGTGACCCGGCGCACGCCGGGCAGCGGCTGGCCATGGTCGGCCAGCACCCGCATCAGCGCCGGCGAACCGAACAGCTGGGTGACGCCGAAACGGGTGATCGCGTCATGCAGCTTGCGCGGATCGGCCTGGGCCGGACGGGTCGGGTCCATGTCCGGGATCACCGAGGTCAGCCCCAGCGCCGGATCGAACAGTGCGAATGGCGGGAAGGTCGGCAGGTCCACCCCACCCGGCTCCATCCCGAAGGCGGCGCGCAGCAGCTCGACCTGGCCGACGAAATGACGGTGGCGGTAGACCACGCCCTTGGGCACGCCGGTGGAGCCGCTGGTGAACAGGATCGCGGCGACATCCTCGCCATCGGTCGGGGCCAGCGCAGGGGGCGCCGTGGCGCCCTGGGCTTCCAGCCGGGCCAGGGTGGTGCCACCCCAGCCCCAGCGGCGGCCGACGGTCACCAGCAAGCGCGCGGAGCGGCACCAGCGCAGCACCAGGCGCGCCACGTGGGCCAGGCCGATGCCGATGAAGGCCTCCGGCTGGGCCTCGTCCAGGCACTGTTTCAGCGCGCGCTTGTCGATGCCGGGGTCGACCAGCACCGGGACCGCACCGTTCTTGAACAGCGCGAACATCAGCAGGAAGAACTCCGGCGAGGGCCGCACCATCACCACCGCGCGCACGCCGCGGCCGATGCCGTGGGCCGCCAGGCCGGCCGCCATCGCGTCGCTGCGGGCGTTGAGGGTGCGGTAATCCAGGGTGACGTCATAACGCGCCATGCCGCCGGGCCCGGGCTTGCCGGGGCAGCGGATGGCGATCTGGTCGGGGCGTTCACGGGCCAGCTCGGGCAGGCGCGCGGCGATATTGATGGCGCTGTTCATCCGTTCATTGTCGCCGCTGCAGAAAATTCTTGCGCGCCGGCCGTTGGCGTGGAAAATTCGCGGCCTTCCCACCCATCCACGCATGGCGTGGTTCTACGCGTCTCCAGCCGGTGCCCCCATGCCCCATCCCTGCCTCACCTGCGGCGCCTGCTGCACCCAATACCGTGTGGCCTTCCATTGGATGGAATCCGACGAGGTCACCCCCGGTGGCGTCCCGCACGAGCTCACCCAGGTGCTGGACCCGCACCGGCTGTGCATGCGCGGCACTCTGTCCAAGCCGGTGTACTGCGTGGCGCTGGATGCGGAGATCGGGGTGTATTCGCGCTGCAGCATCCATCCCAACCGCCCCAGCGTCTGCCGTGAGGTGGATGCCTCGTGGGAGTACGGCAAGGCCAGCCCGCAGTGCGACAAGGCGCGCGTGGCGCACGGCATGCCGGCGCTGACCCTGGCCGACTGGCGCTGGCGGGACGAGGCGGATAATGACGATGATCATCCCGATGACAACGGGAATTCCCCGGCGCCGCCGCAGGCACCGATCGCGGCGTGAGATGCGTACCGACCAACGGTCGGTACCTACCGGATCGACGATGGGTAGGTGACGACCGTTGGTCGTCACGCCGATCAGATCGGATTGCGATCCAGGAACGCGCGGATCTTCGGCACCAGCACCTCGTGCTTGTCTTCCAGCACGTAATGCCCGGCATCCTCGAAGGCATGCACTTCGGCCTGCGGCAGCGCGGCCTGGAAGCCCTTCAGGAAGTGGTGGTCGAACACGAAATCGCGCAGGCCCCAGCCGATGAAGGCCGGTCGATCGGCGTAGCTGGGCAGCGTCTGGCCGGACCGCTCCAGCAGCGACCAGGCCTTGTCGGCCGGCGACAGCGGGATGTCCTGCATGAAGCGGATGGTGCTGATGCGGTTGGCATAGCTGTTGTACGGCGACACGTACGCGCGGCGCACGTCCGCCGGCATCTTCCGTTCCACGCCCAGCCACGAGGCACCGGACGAGAAGGCGTTGAAGGTGCGGATGATCCACTCGCCCACCTTCCAGTGGCGGCCCAGCGCGATCTGCCACGGCATCGTCTTTGCGGCCGGCATCGGGAAGGCGGCGGTGTTGAGCACCACCAGGCGCTTGACCTGGGCATGGTGCGAGAGCGCCCAGCCGAAGCCGATCATGCCGCCCCAGTCGTGCACGGCCAGGGTCACCGGGCCGGTGATGCCCAGGTGCGCGAGCAGCGCATCCAGGTCGTCCACGCGCGACTGCAGGGTGTACTCGTAGTGCGCGTCATCGGGCTTGTCCGACAGGCCCATGCCGATATGGTCCGGCACGATGCAGCGGTAGCTGTCCGACAACCCGGCCACCAGGGTGCGCCAGTAATAGCTCCACGACGGGTTGCCGTGGACCATCACCACCACCTCGCCATCGCGCGGGCCTTCGTCGAGATAGTTCATCGACAGACCGGGACGCACCTCGAAGCGGTGCGGATGGGCGGGGTAACCGGGCAGCTGGGGCATGCAAACGCACCTGTGAAAAGGGCCGGCAGAACCGGCCCTTGATGTTCAATTCCAACGCCGCAGCAGGCTGCGGCGAGTGGTTTACCAGACCACTTCGGCCATCGAGCAGTTCAGGCCCGAGCCGATGCCGAGCAGCGCGATGCGATCGCCCTTCTTCAGCTTGCCCAGCTGCTTGAGCTTGCTCAGCACGATCGGCACCGAGGCCGGGCCGATGTTGCCGTGCTCGCCGAAGATCGTCATCACCTTCTTCGGGTCGATGCCGAAGTTCTTGATGAAGGCGGCGGTGTGCGGCTGGCTGACCTGGTGGATCACGAACTGGTCCAGTTCCTCCACGGCCCAGCCCAGCGCTTCGCGGGCGGCGACAAAGGTCTTCTGTGCCAGCTTGATGCCTTCGATCAGCAGCATGCGGGTGTCGGTGACCATGCGGTCCAGGTTGCCGCGGCACAGCTGGTTCCACTCGGTGGCCGAGCGGGTCACGCCACCGCGGTAACGCGGGGCATCGGGCACCAGCTCGGTGCGCGCCATGACCATCGCCGCGGCACCGCAGCCCAGGGTCAGGGCGGCCATCTCGTTGCGGAAGTCATCGGCGGTCACGCCCGGCAGGGCCATGCGCTCGAGGGTCTTCTCGTACACCAGATTGGCGGTTTCACCGTCGACGATCAGCGCATAGTCGATCTCGCCGCGTTCCAGCATGCGGGCGGCGATGTCCATGCCGTTGATGAAGGCCAGGCAGGCATTGGCGACGTCGAAGGTCATGCACTCGTCGCCGACGCCCAGGTTGCCCGAGACGATGCTGGCCGTGGACGGCTCCAGGTAATCGCGGCTGACCGAGGTGTTGACCAGCAGGCCGATCTTGTCGGCGCCGATCCCGGCGTCTTCCAGTGCCTTGCGGGCGGCCAGCGTGGCGGCGTCGGAGGCCAGCATGTCGGCATCCCACAGGCGACGGGCGTGGATGCCCGCGATGTCGCCGAGCACATCGGTACGGATGCCAAGGCGATCCAGCGTCGGCTTCAGCCGTTCGTTGATTTCCTTGGACGTCAGCGTGTGCGGCGCGTCGATGTGCGCCAAGCCGGCGATCGAGACATTCTTGAAGAGCATCAGTTAGCGCCAAGGCTCAGGCAAAGGGGGCGTTATTGTAAGCCGGCACGGCTTTCACCGCACCTTTACGAATTCACGCCCGGGCGTATGGTCCGGGCGCGGTGTGAAGGGTTCAGCGTGGCGGGCACTGGAAGGCCAGGAAGCGTTGGCTGCCATCGGCAGGCAGGCCCGAGGCCTGCACGGCATTGGCACCGGCACTGGGTGCCTCGTTGCGGGCCAGGGTTTCCAGCTCTTCCTGCACGCGCAGCGGGTTGCGGTTGTAGAAGGCGACCTTGCTCTTCACGGTCACCACCACCTCGCCCTTGCTCTGGCAGCCGCTGGGCGCAGGGCCGGCCGGCAGCACGCGGACCGTCTTCCCGGACGACTCGATCGGCACCCAGGTGCAGGCGGAAACGCTGAGGATCAGGGCGGACAGAAGCAGAATGCGCATGGACAAGGCCTGGCTGGAATACATGAGGGAGTGTGCGGGAAACATCTGAATCGGGGGTGATCAGGTGCCGGGACAGTGCCCGGCACCCGATGTGCTGGCCGGCGCGATGGCCGGCCAGCGGTCGGCATCACCGGGCCTTGGGCTTCGCAGCCGCCGGAGCGACCGCAGCGGCCGGGGCCTGGACGGCGTTCCCTTCCGCATCGATCACCTGCACCTTGCCGAGGTTGAGCGCACGCACCGGCGCCTCGGTCTGCTTGAGGTCACCGACCACCACCCAGGTCAGTGCGTTCGGGTCCAGCGTGGCCGCGGCCTGCTGCACCTGGGCCGGGGTCATCGCTTCGACCTCGGCCTTGCGCCGGACCACATAGTCGTCCGGACGCTGGTAGCGCACGATCCCGCTGATGGTGCCCATCACCGCACTGGCGGTTTCATAGGCACCGGGCAGGCTCAGGTTCTGGATGTTGCGGATGCGGGTGACTTCCGCGGCGGTCGCCGGCTCGGTGCCGTCGGCGAATTCCGCGATTTCCTTGCGCATCTCCTTCATCGCCTCGGCGGTCTTGTCGATCTGCACCGGCGCCACGGCCATCCACGGGCGCTGGCCCAGGGTGCTGCTGGCGGAGGTGCGGGCGCCGTAGGACCAGTGCTTGTCCTCACGCAGGTTCATGTTGAGGCGCGACGTGAAGTCACCGCCCAGCACGCCATTGGCGATATCGAAGCGGGTTGCACCCGGGTCCATGGTCGACGGCACCACCTGGCTGGCGAACAGGTTGGCCTGCACCGCGCCCGGCTGGTCGATCAGGTACACGCGCGACTGCGCAGGCCGTGCCACGGCGACCGGAGCCTTGACCTGCGGCGCCGGGCCTTCGGCCTTCCACGTACCCAGCTGGCGTTCCAGCAGCGGCACGATTTCCTTCAGCGTGGTATCGCCGACCACGATCAACGTGCCCTGCTCGGGACGCAGCCAGTCGCGATGGAAGCCGACCAGGTCGTCGCGGGTCATCGACTGGATGTCCACTTCATTGCCGCTGCCGGTGAACGGAATCGCATACGGGTGGCCCGCGCCGTACAGCAGCGTCGGCAGGACCCGCATCGCCACCGCGCTCGGGTTCACCTTTTCCTGCTGGATGCCGGCGATCCAGGTGGCCTTGATGCGGTCGATCTCGGCTTGGTCGAAACGCGGCTGGCGCAGCATGTCGGCATACAGGGCCAGCGACGGCGCCAGGTTTTCCTTCAGCGCGGACAGGTACACGCTGGTGCTGTCCAGCGAGGCGGAGGCATCGAGCTTGGCGCCCAGCGCATCGGCCGCATCGGCGAACGGCAGCGCGCCGAGCTTGCCGGCACCTTCGGTCAGCAGGCCCATGGTGAAGTTGGCCGTGCCGGACTTGCGGCCCTGGTCGGCGGTGAAGCCGCCCGGGAATTCATAGCTGAACTGCACGACCGGGATGTCGTGACGCTCGGCCAGGATCACCTGGGTGCCGTTCTTCAACGTGGCGCGGTGCAGCGCCGGGAATTTCAGATCCGGGAAAGTCTTGGTCTGCGGCACGCCGGTGCTGCGGTCGACCTGCTTGGCCAGCGTCGTGAAGCTGGGGTCCACGGCGGGCACGGTGAACGGCTTGGGCGTTTCCGACGGCAGTTCGGCCAGGGCAACGCGCGCACCCGGCTCGACCACGATGGTGTGGTCGCCGATGCCCAGCCACTTGGCACCGACATCACGCACCTGCGCGGCAGTGGCCGCATCGATGGTCGCCAGCGATTTGCGGAAGCAGCCCGGGTCACCTTCGTACACGGTGCACTCGGCCAGCGCATCGGCCTTGCCGCCGAAACCACCGATACGCTCGATGCCGCGGATGAAGCCGGCGCGGAACGCGGTCTTGCCACGGCTGAGCTCATCGGCGGTCGGACCGTCCTTGGCCAGGCGCTTCACTTCTTCATCGATGATCGCCTCGACCTTGGCCGGGTCAACGCCCTGCTTGACGCTGGCCATGATCACGAAGTTGGAGCCCAGCTGCGAGCTGTAGGCACCGGCGCTGATGTTGTCGACCAGCTTGTCCTGGTGCAGCAGGCGCTGATCGAGGCGCGAAGACTTGGCACCGCCGAGGACCTGCGCGAACAGCTGCAGCTGGTCGATGTCGGTGGTGCCGACCTGCGCCACGTTCCAGGCGCGGTAGATGCGCGCCTGCGGCACCTTGTCGGTCATCACTTCGCGCGTGCTCTTCTCGCGCTTGGCCACGTCCACCCTGGGCTGGGCCATGCTCGGGCCGGCCGGGATGTCGCCGAAGTACTTGGCGACCTTTTCCTTCGCGGTGGCCACGTCGATGTCGCCGGCCAGCACCAGCACCGCATTGTTCGGGCCGTACCAGGTGCGGAACCAGGTCTTCACGTCATCCAGCGAGGCGGCGTTGAGATCGTTCATCGAGCCGATCACGCTGTGGTGGTACGGGTGGCCGGCCGGATACATCGCGCGCGTCAGCTTTTCCCAGACCTGGCCATACGGCTGGTTCTCGCCCTGGCGCTTTTCGTTCTGGACCACGCCGCGCTGTTCGTCGAGCGCGGCCTGGTCGATCGCGCCGAGCAGATGGCCCATGCGGTCGGACTCCATCCACAGCGCCATGTCCAGCGCGGTGGTCGGCACGTTCTCGAAGTAATTGGTGCGGTCGGTATTGGTGGTGCCGTTCTGGCCGGTCACACCGACCTGCTTGAAGGGCTCGAAGTACTCGCCGTCGTGGTTCTCGCTGCCCTGGAACATCAGGTGTTCGAACAGGTGCGCGAAGCCGGTGCGGCCGGCCGGCTCGTCCTTGCTGCCGACGTGGTACCAGATGTTGACGGCCACGATCGGCGCCTTGCGGTCGGTGTGCACCACCACGCGCAGGCCATTGGGCAGGGTGAACTGCTCGAACGGAATGTCGACCTTGGCCACCGTGGCCGGCTTGGCGAGGACCGGTGCGGGCGCCAGTGAGCCCAGCGCGGCGGAGAGCGCGACAGCCAGCAGCGCAGCACGCGGTCGAAGTTGGACGGTCATTCCGGTTCCTTGGTCATGAAAGTGAAGCCGGATGCTAGCGCGCCGCCCAGGCAAAAGGCATCGGCCAACAGTCATTGGGGTCGAAACGGACAGCCTGCGGGCCCTGCGGCGGACAACTGTCCGGACAGCGGACACCGTCATACCGGGGAAAACCCTTTTAAATCAACGGCGAAAAGTTGGCACGCGGCCTGCTTGGTACTGGGCAAGGGAAGCAAGGATCAAACCGAAACTGACTGGATGCTGAACAAAAACAAGAAAGTTGAAATTGTTCTTGCAAGCCCCGAATCGGTGTACTACCTTACTACCACACCACTGCTCACCAACACTAAACAGGACCTCGCCATGAACACCAAGACTCTCGCCATCGCCATCGCCCTCGCCGCCGGTTCCGCGTTTGCTTCGTCGGTGCAGGCCGCCCCCGCCATCGTCACCCTGGAGACCGTGCAGGTCCGCCCGTCGGCCGACCAGATCGCCCAGGCCGAGGTCGAGCGCACCAGCAGCATCCCGACCCTGGCCGTCGTTGAAGTCCGCCCGACCGCCGGCCTGATCGCCGATTACCGCGCCGAACTGGCTGCCACCCGCCGCGTCACCACGCTGGCCGCCGTCGAAGTGCGCCCGACCGCCGAACAGCGCCAGGCCCTGGCTGCCGAACAGAGCAAGGACCGCGGTTACGCCGCTACCTTCACTGCAGTTGCGACCGCCGTCGCCAACGAAGTGATCATCAACCTGCCGACCCTGCAGGTGCGTCCGTCGGCCGCCGATCTGCAGGCCCTGGCGCTGGAAACCGCTGCTGCCGCCGCCTCGACCCTGATCCGCCAGTAAGCCGTAGCTGCGGTCCCCCGCAGCCTCGGCGTACACTTCGCCGATGACTGCCACGCCCACGTTCCATGTCGTCCTGTTCCAACCCGAAATCCCGCCGAACACCGGCAATGTGATCCGCCTCTGCGCCAATACCGGCGCGCGGCTGCACCTGATCGAGCCGCTCGGTTTCGACCTGAGCGACAAGCAGCTCAAGCGCGCCGGCCTGGACTATCACGAGTACGCCCGACTGCAGGTCCATCCAGACCTTGAGACCGCCCTGCAGGTGATTGCGCCCAAGCGCCTGTTCGCGCTGAGTACCCGCGGCAGCGTGCGTTACGACACCCCGCAATTCGACGATGGCGATGCCTTCCTGTTCGGCCCGGAAACCCGCGGCCTGCCCCAGGACCTGCTCGACAGCCTGCCCCACGGCCGACGCCTGCGCCTGCCGATGCAACCGGACAACCGCAGCCTCAACCTCTCCAATACCGTGGCCGTGGTGATGTACGAGGCGTGGCGCCAGCACGGGTTTGCCGGCGGGGTGTGACAGTGCGTGATCGCGTGCCGACCAACGGTCAGCACCTACCCTCTCAGAACGCGTTGATCCCGGTCAGCTCGCGCCCGATCACCAGTTGGTGCACGGTCTCGGTGCCCTCGTAGGTGATCACCGATTCCAGATTGAGCGCGTGCCGGATCGCGACGTGCTCGGTGGTGATGCCGGCGCCGCCGAGCAGGTCGCGGCACTCGCGCGCGATGTCGATGGCCATGCGGCAGTTGTTCCACTTGGCCAGGCTGACCTGCTGCGGCTGCAGCTGGCCGGCGTCCTTCAGGCGCCCCAGCTGCAATGCCAGCAACTGCGCGGTGGTGATCCGCCGCGCCATGTCGGCCAGCTTGATCTGCGCGCTCTGCGTGGCGGCCACCGGCCGGCCGAACAGCACGCGCTGCTTGGTGTAGGCCAGCGCTTCATCCAGACAGGCCACCGCGGCGCCGATCGGGCCCCAGCTGATCCCGTATCGGGCCTGGTTCAAGCAGCCCAGCGGACCTTTAAGCCCCTGCACGTTCGGCAGCCGGTTGCGGTCGGGCACGCGCACGTTGTCGAAGAACAGCGCACCGGTGAGCGAGGCGCGCAGGCTCATCTTGTGCTTGATCTCCTGCGTGGTGAACCCGGCCATGCCCTTTTCCAGCACGAAGCCCTGGATGCCATCCTCGGTATGCGCCCAGATGATCGCGATGTCCGCCACCGGCCCGCTGGTGATCCACATCTTGCTGCCGTTGACCACCCAGTCACTGCCGTCGCGCACCGCGCGGGTCTTCATCGCCGCCGGATCGGAGCCGCCGTGCGCCTCGGTCAGGCCGAAGCAGCCGATCACCGTGCCGGTGGCCATGTCCGGCAACCAGCGCACGCGCTGTTCTTCGCTGCCGTAGGCGTAGATCGGATACATGCACAGCGAGCTCTGCACCGAGACGAAACTGCGCAGGCCCGAATCGCCGCGCTCCAGTTCCTGGCAGATCAAACCGTAGCTCACCGCGTTCAGTCCGCCGCCGCCGTACTGCTCGGGCAGGCTGGAGCCGAGCAGGCCGAGCGAGGCGATTTCCGGGATCAACTCGTCCGGGAAACGTCCGTCGTCGAAGGCATCGCCGATGATCGGCAGCACCCGCGTATCGGTGAAGCGCGCCACCGTTGCCTGCACCGCGCGCTCCTCCTCGCTGAGCAGCGAACGGATATCGAACAGATCGAACGGATTCAGTGACATGGCATCCCGGCAGGTGGCGGTGGAACAGGCCCCCATTGTGGTCGTTGTCGTGGAATGGGCCAAGGGAAGCGGCAATCGCCGGCACGCGCGCGACGTGCTGCACCGCAGCATCCGCGCACCGAACACGCGGCGACACCGCTGTCATCGTCGGCGATCTAGGCTTAAATGCGCCGGGCCGGTACTCTGGCGCACTGATCCAACCGTTTCGCCGTGGTGTGACACGCGCGATTCCCAGGCAACCGCCGCCCGTTCAACCGCGGCACTACCCAAGAGTTACGCAGCCCCATGAGCGAAGAAATCAACGTCCTGCCCCCGCGTGAAGTGATGGAATTCGATGTGGTGATCGTGGGTGGTGGCCCTGCCGGCCTGGCCACCGCGATCCGGCTGCGCCAGCGCGCCATCGAGGCCAGCCGCGAGCTGTCGGTGTGCATCCTGGAAAAGGGCTCCGAACCCGGCGCGCACATCCTGTCCGGTGCGGTGATGGACCCGCGCGCGCTGACCGAACTGTTCCCGGACTGGGCCGAGCGCGGCGCGCCGCTGAAGCAGAAAGTGACCCGCGACGAATTCCTGTTCCTCAATGAGACGGGCTCGCGCAGCACGCCCAACGCGCTGCTGCCGGAGTGCTTCCACAACGAGGGCAACTACATCGTCAGCCTGGGCGAAGTCACCCGCTGGCTGGCGCAGCAGGCCGAGGCGCTGGAAGTCGCGATCTTCCCCGGCTTCCCGGCGGCGGAAGTGCTGTACAGCGACGACGGCGCCGTGATCGGCGTGGCCACCGGCGACATGGGCATCGAGAAGAACGGCCAGCCCGGCCCCGCGTTCGAGCGCGGCATGGCACTGCAGGCCAAGTACACGGTCTTCGCCGAAGGCTCGCGCGGCCATCTCGGCCGCCAGCTGATCGCGCGCTTCCAGCTCGATGCCGGCAAGGATCCGCAGGCCTACGGCATCGGCATCAAGGAACTGTGGCAGATCGATCCGGCCAAGCACGAACCGGGCCTGGTGGTGCATGCCGCCGGCTGGCCGCTGGACAATGACACCTACGGTGGCGCGTTCCTGTACCACGCCGAAGGCGGCAAGGTCTCGATCGGCTATGTGGTCGGCCTGGACTACAAGAACCCGTGGCTGAGCCCGTTCGAAGAGTTCCAGCGCTTCAAGACGCACCCGGACATCCGCAAGCACCTGGAAGGGGGCAAGCGCATCGGCTATGGCGCCCGCGCGATCACCGCCGGTGGCCTGATGTCGCTGCCCAAGACCGTGTTCCCGGGTGGCGCGCTGGTCGGCTGCGAGGCCGGCTACCTCAATGTCAGCCGGATCAAGGGCAGCCATGCCGCGCTCAAGACCGGCATGCTCGCCGCGGATGCCGCCTTCGATGCGCTGGTCGCCGATCGCCAGCACGATGAGCTGAGCGCCTACCCGCAGGCGTTCGAGGCCAGCTGGCTGCGTGCCGAGCTGCTGCAGTCCAAGAACTTCAAGCAGTGGTTCAAGAAGGGCCAGACCGTGGCCGCGCTGATGACCGGTGTCGAACAGTGGCTGCTGCCCAAGCTCGGCATCCGCAACCCGCCGTGGACGCTGCGCCACAGCACGCCGGACCACGCCTGCCTGGAGCCCGCGTCGAAGCACGCGAAGATCACCTATCCCAAGCCGGATGGCGTGCTCACCTTCGACCGGCTCAGTTCGGTGTTCCTGAGCAGCACCAACCACGCCGAAGACCAGCCCGGCCACCTCACGCTCAAGGACGCCAGCGTGCCGGTGCGCATCAACCTGGCCGAGTACGCCGGGCCGGAAGCACGCTACTGCCCGGCCGGTGTGTACGAATTCGTCGGCAGCGAGGGGCATGAGCAGCTGCAGATCAACGCGCAGAACTGCGTGCACTGCAAGACCTGCGACATCAAGGACCCGACCCAGAACATCGTGTGGGTCACACCGCAGGGCGGCGGCGGCCCGAACTACTCGGGCATGTGACCGGCATGGCCTGCGACCACCGGTCGCAGGCCATCGGGCGCGGCAGGCACGGCCGTACTGGCTATCCTGATCGTCCTGCCGGACATCTGCGCTGCGCCATGCCCCCCGCGTTCCGATCCCCCCTGCCGCTGCTGGTCTGCCTGGTGCTGAGCGCGTGCTCGCGCACCCCGCAGACGCCGGAACAGATCCGCCAGCAGGATCTGCAGCGCGCGTTCGCGATCTGCGCCGGCTGCCACACGGTCAGCGCCGGTGGCGTGCACCGCTTCGGCCCGAACCTGCATGGCGTGATCGGCCGCCGCGCCGGCAGCGTCGCGGGCTACCCCTACTCCAACGCGATGCGCGAGGCCGGGCTGACCTGGAACGAACAGACCCTGGATGCCTTCCTGCGCTCGCCTGCGCAGGTGGTGCCGGGTACCCGCATGGTCAACGCCACCGTCGACCCCGAGCGTCGGCGCCAGGTGGTCGAATACCTGCAGCAGCAGCGGTGATCGCCATCGCGGCGCTCAGGATGCCTGAAGCTGTACCAGATAATCGCGCAGCGCCGCATCGAACGCACTGATCGCCTCGGCGTGTGCCGCGACGCCGTCTGTGTCGACGCTGTCCATCAGATTGCGCGCCTGCAGCGCCAGGGTCTCCGCTCCCAGCGTCGCCAACCCGCCCACCAGCCGGTGCAGCACCTCCACCAGCGCCGGCCCCGCACGCTCGTTCAGCGCGGCCTGCAGCGTCACCAGATCGAGCGCGGAGGCCGTGCACAGGCTCTCGATCAACACCCCCGCCACATGCGCCGACCCGAACCGGCGCACGAGCGCGGCCCGGTCGGGCGGCGCGTCGATGACGCCCAGCGCATCCGCTGCGGCTGACGCGCTCGACGGTACCTCGGGCAGCCACTGCAGCAGTGCCTGACGCAACGCGGCCAACGCCACCGGCTTGGCCAACATAGCGTCCATGCCCGCCTCCCGGCAGCGTTGCAGATCATCCTCCATCGCGCTGGCGGTCAGCGCGATCACCGGCATCCGGGCGCTGCCGCGGTCACGCTCCTGGTCACGGATGCGCCGGGTCATCGCGTAGCCGTCCATGACCGGCATGCGGCAATCGGTAAGGACCAGATCGAAGTGGGTGCGCGCCAACAGTGCCAGCCCCTGCTCGCCATTCTCGGCCATCACGTGCGGCAGGCCGAGCTGCTGCATGCGCCAGCCCATCAGTGCCTGGTTGGTCGGATGGTCCTCGACGATCAATACCCGCCGCTGCAGCAGCGCGGCCGGCAACGGCAGTACCTGCGCCTGTGCTTCGGCGACGCCCGGCTGCTCGTCGATCGGCAGCGTGGGCAGGCTCAACTGCACCTCCACGCAGGTGCCTTCACCGGGCACGCTGCGCAGCGTCAGCGCACCGTGCATCAGCGCGACCAGCCGCTGGCAGATGCTCAGCCCCAGGCCGGTGCCGCCGTACTGCCGGCTGATCGTCGCATCGGCCTGCGCGAAGGGGGCGAACAGACGCTCACGCTGCTCCGCTGAAATGCCGATGCCGGTATCGCGCACGGTCAGGCGCAGCCGTTGCGTGCCGGCGGCATCGGTGTCGAGCACCGCGAGGGCGATGCCGACTTCACCGACGTGGGTGAACTTGATGGCGTTGCTCAACAGGTTGAAGGCGATCTGGCGCAGGCGCATGCCGTCAGCCAGATGCAGGGCCGCGACGTCGTCGTCGATCTGGATATGCAGGTCCAGTCCCTTGGCCACCGCCTGCGGCGCGAGCAGCTGCTGCACATTGCCGAGCAGCGCGCGCAGCGCGACCGGATGCGGCTGCAGCGACAACGCGCCGGCCTCGATCCGTGAGTAGTCCAGAAGATCATCGAGAATCTGCCGCAGCAACTGCGCCGAGTCTTCGATCACGCCGATGATGCGGCGCTGCTCCCCATCCAGCGCGGTATGCGAGAGCACCTCCACCATGCCCAGCACGCCGGACATCGGCGTGCGGATCTCATGGCTCATGGTGGCCAGGAACTCGGATTTGGCCGCCGTGGCGCGCTCCGCGGCCGCCTTGGCCAACGCCAGCGCATCGGCCTGCGCGCGCGCCTCGGTGACGTCCACCCAGTAACCACTCCACAGCAGCGCACCGTCGTCGGCGTCATAGGGCAACGCGCGCGAACGCACCCAGCGCAGCGTGCCCCGTGCCGAAGTACGGAACTCGACGTCCAGGGGCGTGAAGTCACGCGCGGCGCGCTCGATGGCCTGACGGACACTGGCGCGGTCGCGCTCGTCGATGCGGTCCAGCAAGGCGCTTTCGTCGGCCATGGCTTCGGCCGCGGTGACCCCGAACAACGCCTCGATGTCACCGGCGATGTACGGCAGCGACAATCGGCCATCGCGCTCGCGCCGGCCCTGATAGACGATCGCCGGCAGGTTGTCGGTAACCTCGGCCAGGCGCTGTTCGGCACGCCGGCGCATCGCCACTTCCCCGCGCAGCCGCCAATGGCCCCAGCCATGCACCAGCAGCGCGGTCAGCAGCACCAGCGCCAACGGCACCGCCCAGCGCGCGATCACGCGCCAGTCGAGGTTGCTGCGGTACTCGGCCGTGAGCCAGTCGCTGCGGATCGCCTCGTGCTCGCGGGCGCTCATGTTGACCAGCATGCGGTCGAAGGTGGTGGCCAGCGGCGCGTACTGGCGTTTGACGGCCAGCGACAGGCGATCGCTGAAGCCGGCCGGCGCGGCCACGTGCAGCTGCGCCGGATAGCGTTCGCGTACGATCCGGTCGACGACCGCCAGGTTGCCGATGTACGCATCGGCGTCGCCATGGGCCAACCGTGCCAGCGCCAGTTCGGCACTGCGCGCCGGCACGATGCGCGCATTGGGCGCCTGCTGCAGGATGTAGCCGCGCAGGCGGTCCGGATCGGTCAGCAGGATGCTGCGCCCGTCCAGGTCGCGCACGCCCAGTACCGACGGACTGCCCGTGGCGGTAACCACGACGTTCGGGACGGTGATGAAGGGCTGGCTGAACACCCAGTCGTCGCCCAGGTAGCTGGAATCGTTGGGGATGCCCATGATCGCGTCGACGTCACCGCGCCGCAGTTGTTCGCGCACGTCGAACCAGTCGTGGGCGGGGACCCGGGTGAGCTGCGCGCCGAAGGTGCGCAGCAGGCGCAGGTATTCGGCCGACACACCACTGGGCTGCTGGGCGCCGTCGATGAACGCCAGCGGCGCCGCGTTCGGCTCGAAGGCGAGGCGCAGCGGCGTGGCCAGCACGCGCTTCTCGGCATTGCCGAGGATCATCTGCGACTGCGCCGACCACTCCGGCGTCTGCAGCCAGCGCTGCCGCAGCCGTTCCCGCTCGGGCTCGGCCAGTGCGGCCAGTCCCATGTCCAGCGCCTCGGCCAACGGCTGCTTGGCATTGGGCACTCCGAAGTGCAGGCGTTCCGGGGCCAGGTCACTGGGGCGCAGCAGCGCGACATCGGTCAGCCGCCGCTCGGCGATCAGCGCGGTGGCGACGTAGGCATTGCCGATGTACACATCGGCCTCGCCTTTTCCCACCATGGCGAGCGCGGCGGTGGTGTCGTTGGCCACCACGCGACGGGCAGCAGGAAAGCGCGCGCGTACATCTTCGCTGGTGACGAACTCGCGCTCGGTGACCACGCGCAGGCCGCGCAGATCGGGATCGGCCGATGCCCGCGTATCGCCGGGGCGACCGACCAGGGCCAGGGGCGCACTGGCATAAGGACGCGTATAGACCATGCAACGGGTGCGGTCGGCGGTGAGGGTGATGTTCATCACCACGTCGACTTCACCGCGGCACGCCGCATCCAGCACTTCGGTCCAGTCGCGGTACATGCGTACCTTTACCTGCACGCCCAGCTGCTGTGCGAGCAGGCTCAGATAGTCGAATCCCAGACCGGCAGGTTTACCGTCGCGCAGGGATTCGAACGGCGGCCACCCGCTGTCGTACATGCCCAGGATGATGGTAGGGTGCCTGCCAAGCCACTCGCTCTGCCGGGGCGACAGGGCGGGAGGGTTGGCGGCGGAGGCCGACACGGCCCAGGCCATTGCCAGCACGACCAGCACCAGCCAGCGAACGACGTGGATACGCATGCTGCCTGATCTCCGTAGAATGATATCCCCATCCCGGCACGGCCCGACGGCTGCCTTACAGGCAATACTAGTCCATGACCCTGCGCATTATCATTGCCGATGACCATCCGGTCGTACGGATCGGCACGAAGGCCGTGATCGAATCCAGTGGCGTTGGCCAGGTGGTGGCCGAAGCCAGTACCGTGGCCGAGCTGATGACCGCGCTGTCCGAACATCCTTGCGATGTCCTGGTCACCGATTACTCCATGCCCGGCGGCCAGCAGGCCGATGGCTTTACGATGATCGCGATGATCCGCCGGCGCTTTCCCACGTTGCCGGTGCTGATGCTCAGTGTGTCCAACAACCTGGCGATCC
The DNA here is from genome assembly GCF_039673645.1 of Stenotrophomonas sp. TWI700. NCBI lineage: Bacteria > Pseudomonadati > Pseudomonadota > Gammaproteobacteria > Lysobacterales > Lysobacteraceae > Stenotrophomonas > Stenotrophomonas sp. TWI700. Next base: position 183,600 of record NZ_JBDJMB010000002.1, read on the forward strand.
TGCGCATGGTGGTCGCCACCGGTGTGCTGGGCCTGGTCGACAAGACCTCCTCGATGGACGAACTGCCCACCGCGATCCAGACCGTGCAGCGTGGCATGCCCTACGTCAGCCAGACCCTGAAAGAGCGCATTGACGCGATCGGCACGAACAGCGTGGAAGAAGGCGAAGCCAAACCGCTGTCGCCGCGCGAGGTGGAAGTGCTGCGCCTGCTCGGCAGCGGCATGACGGTCAAGGAGATCGCCATGCATCTGCACAAGAGCGTGAGCACCATCAGTCGCCAGAAGGGCGATGCGATGTTGAAGCTCGGCCTGAAGGGCGACGCCGAGCTGTTCGATTACCTGCGCGACGGCGAACGCTGATCGCCGCCGTCCGCTGACGGCCGCTCAACCGCATTTCCAGCCACCGCGATGCACGCTCATCGCAGCGATGCCGTGCGCGTGTGCGTAGCAGATACGGCGGATAAAGTTCCTTGAAATACGCTTGTATTTATGTACTGCTCAGTTTGATATTCAGGGCTAATTGGGGTGACTAACGGATAATTCACACCTGTCGCCAGCAGCGATTTCCCCTCCCCTCTGCTGGCGGACAAAACCAAAAAATAAAAAGGTGTCCCCGATGATGAAGACTTCCCTGCTTGCCCTGGGTCTGCTCGCTGCACTGCCGTTCGCTGCTTCGGCAACCGACGGCCTGTCGTACAACTATGTTGAAGGCGGCTACGTGAACACCGATGCCAAGGGCGGCGACGCCGATGGCTGGGCGGTGAAGGGCTCGGTCGCCGTGGCGCCGAACTTCCACGTCTTCGGTGATTACAACGCGCAGGAAACCAAGCGCGGCAGCAATGATGTGGACCAGTGGAAGGTCGGTGTCGGCTACAACTACGGCATCGCCCCGACCACCGATCTGGTCGCCCGCGTTGCTTACCAGAAGTTCGATCCGAAGCACGGCCTGGACTTCAACGGCTACTCGACCGAAGTCGGCGTGCGCAGCGCGTTCACCCCGAACTTCGAAGGCTACGTGATGGCCGGTTACGAGGATTACAGCAAGAAGCACGGCATCAACCCGGACGGCGAGTTCTACGGCCGCGTCGGCGCCCAGGCCAAGCTCAACCAGAACTGGGGCCTGGCTGGCGAAGTGAAGCTGGCCAAGGGCGGCGACAAGGAATGGTTCGTCGGTCCGCGCTTCACCTGGTAATACGCGATACGCAACACCGCGGTACGTTGTTGGATGGCGCGGTCTCTCTCCCCTGCGCCATGAAGCCCGGCTCACGCCGGGCTTCTTTTATGCAGCACCTGGCGACACCCTCGTCGGTACGCCACGAAACAACCCGGCCACGTGCCGGGTTTTTTCGTTCTGGCGCTGAAAAAAAACCCCGGCGCTTGCCGGGGTTTTTCATGCGTCACTTGAACAGCGTGTCCGGATACTCCGGCTTCTGTTCGCGTGCCAACAGCGCACGCAATCCTTCTTCCGGGGTCTGCTCACCGTGCAGCACGGCGCGCACCCGGTCGGAGATGGGCAGGTCGATGCCGTGACGCCGCGCCTGGCGCATCACTTCATCGGCGGTCTGCACCGACTCCACCACCTGGCCGATCTCGCGCACGGCATCGTTCAACGATTGCCCGCGGCCCAGGGCCAGGCCCAGCCGACGGTTGCGCGAAAGATCGCCGGTGCAGGTCAGCACCAGATCGCCCAGGCCGGCCAACCCCATCAGGGTTTCCGGCTTGGCGCCGATCGCGGCGGCCAGCCGCAGCATTTCATTGAGGCCACGGGTGATCAGGCCGGCACGGGCGTTGAGGCCCAGCTGCATGCCATCGGCGACGCCGGTGGCCACCGCCAGTACGTTCTTCATCGCACCGCCGAGCTCGGCACCGACCATGTCATCGCCGGTATAGGCGCGGAACGCTGGGCCGTGCATCGCATCGGCCACCTGCTGGGCGAAGTCCGGCGCGTCACCGTGCACGGTGATCGCGGTCGGCAGGCCCTGGGTGACTTCCTTGGCGAACGACGGGCCGGTCACCACCGCCAGCGGCACGTCCGGCCCGAGGACCTCACGTGCTACTTCGTGCAGGAACCGACCGGAGCCGGGTTCGAAGCCCTTGGTCGCCCACGCCACGCCGGCATCGGCCGGCCGCAGCGGTGCCAGCGCACGCACGGTTTCACCGAAAGCGTGCGACGGCACCACCACCAGCACCCAGGCCGCGTCCTTGACGGCAGCGGCGAGGTCGGTGGTCGCGCGCAGCGACTCGGGCAGCGGGATGCCCGGCAGATAACGGGTGTTCTCGTGGCGCTGGTCGATGGCCTCGACCATCGCCGCATCGCGCCCCCACAGCACGGTCGGGTGACCGTGCCGCGCGAGCAGGCTCGCCAGGGCGGTGCCCCAGGAGCCGGCGCCGAGAACCGCGATTTTGTCTGCGTGGTTGCTCATCCGTACGACCGCAGCGCCGATCAGGCGTTGCCGGCCGGCTCGGAATCGGCGAGCGAGGTCTCGCCCTGTTCCTGGCGCTGGCGCAGGGTTTCGGCGTACAGGCCTTCGAAGTTGATCGGCTGCAGGAAGAACGGCGGGAAGCCGCCGGCCTGGATCAGCTCGCTCACCAGCGAACGCACGTACGGGAACAGGATGTTCGGGCACTGGGTGCCGAGCAGCACATCGATCGACTGCGGGTCCAGGCCGACCAGGCCGAACACGCCGGCCTGCTGCACTTCGGCCACATAGGCGGTCTTCTCGCCGGCCTTGCAGGTCAGGGTCACGGCCAGCACGACTTCGAAGGCGCTCTCGCCCAGGCGCTGCACGCGCTGGTTCAGGTTGAGCTGCAGTTCCGGCTGCACGGCGTCATTGAAGACGGCCGGAGCGTTCGGCGATTCGAACGAAACGTCCTTGACGTAGATCTTCTCGACGGTGAACGAGGGACCGGTAGCGGCGTCGACCGGCGCGACGGCGCCGTTGGTGTTCTCTTCGGACATTTCCTGTTGCTCCAAAAATGAATGCTGTAAAAACGGATTGTTACATGCCCTGCGATGGGGGCGCTGTGCGCCGCGCACAAGGCGTGCGCTTCACTCCGAGGGGAATCAGTTGCGGCCCTTGACCAGCGGCAGCTCGGCCTGCTGCCACGCCGGGATGCCACCGTCGAGCACGCTGACCTGGGTGAAACCGGCCTTCTTCAGTGCCTTGGCCGCGGTCTCGGAGGCATTGCCGCTGCGGCAGACCAGCACCACCGGGCTCTGCTGCGCCTTGGCCACCAGCTTGTGCTCCGGACCGAACTGGGCCGGCTGCACGTTGCGGCTGCCGGCGATGTGGCCCTTCTCGAAATCGCTGCTCGAGGACAGGTCGACCACGATGGCGCCACCGGCATTCATCAGCTGGGTCAGTTCAGCCGGCTTGAGCGACTTGAAGCCACGGAACAGGCGGCGGACTTCGGTCACGATGATGGCCACGGTCAGGCCGACCAGGGCCATCGACAACATCGGGTTTCGGCCGGCAAAGGCCAGCAACTCTTCGTAATTCACTAAGATCACGGGTCGATAAGCGGGCGCCGATTGTCGCACATGCGGGCGAATCGGCGTCCAGCCCCGTGCGGGCGGGCCTCAGCGGTCCTGCCAGAGGTCCGGCAGGCCGTTGGCCTGGAGCCAGCGCTTGTCCTCGGCGTCCCAGCGCCAGATCTCCCGCACCCGCACCGTCCGCTCGGACTGGGTGTTGTTGTTGATCACCCGCACCTCGGCCGTGCGCCCGACCCGGCCGTCGGGCATGGGCACGTTGTCGCTGGCGCGATAGCTGGAGATTTTGACCTGCTCGAAGCGGCGCAGCTCCAGATCGGTCATCGGGTGGGCCTTGGCGTATTCCGGATCCAGGTACGGCAAGGCATCCTCGACGGTGCCCCAGCGCATCGTGGCGTCGTACTTGACCTGGGTTTCCTCCAGCGCCTTGCGCTGTTTCCTGGTGGTCTTCTGCTCGGCGGCCAGCGCGGTCACGCTGGTCAGCGCGAACAGGGCGATCAGCAGGATCTGAAGCGTACGGCGCATGCGAATTCCCCACTAGGCAAGGCGCCCATCCTACCGCCTGGCGAAGGCCACGAAACGGCCGCTCAGTTCAGCGGCCGCCTTGTCGCCCTCGCCCGGCTGGCGGGCGGTGAGGCTGATGCGCGCCTTGCCGCGCTGGGCGAAGGTGGCCAGGAAGCTGTCCCAGTCGGTTTCCGCATCGGCCTGGGCCTGCGCGTGCAGATCGCCGTACACCGGCGCGAGGTAGCGGATGTGGCTGTCGGCCACGTAGACATCCGCATCGAACCCGGCCAGGCGCAGCCGCAGCGTCACCAGGGCCCAGCCGGACAGGGTCAGGGCCGAGGCCAGGCTGCCGCCGAAGGCGTTGCCCTTGTCGTTGACGTTGGCGGCCAGCGGGGCATGAATGTGCAGGACGCAGTCGCGATAATCGTGGACACGGATCTGCATGGCCGCCACCGGCGGCATGGCATCCAGGACATGCTGCAGCGCGGACAGCTGCGCCGGCAGGGAATCGGTTGCGGACATCTGGCTGGTCACGTCACATCGAAGGGCTCGCATAATGCCCGCAATGAACACCGAAACGAAAGTCGCGCGCTGGACCCTGATCTCGCTGCGCCCGCGTGGCCAGCATGCGCCGCTGCGGCGCGCGGCCAAGGCCACCGGCGCAACCGTCATCGCGTTGTCGCCGTGGGCGCTGCAGGCGCGCAGGAATGCGGCCACCTGCGTCGACCTCGCCGCTGCGCTGGCGGCCGAGCGGGTGGTCTTCAGCAGTCCGGCCGCCGTCCATGCCGCCGCGCGGCTGACCGCGCTGGATGCCCCGCACGCCGGCCAGTGGCTGGCGGTCGGCGCAGGGACGGCCGCCGCCCTGGCGCGGCATGGCGCGCGCGATGTGCTCGCCCCGGGGCGGATGGACAGCGAAGGCCTGCTGGCGCTGCCTGCGCTGGCGGACCTGCGGGGTCTGCGTGCGGGGTTGGTGACGGCACCCGGCGGCCGTGGCGTGATCGCCGACACCCTCCAGCAGCGCGGCGCCCAGCTGCTGCGGGCCAACGTGTATGCGCGCCAGCCCCTGCCGCTGGCAGCGCGCACGCTGCAACGGCTGCGGCGGTCGGCCGCCCCGTGGGCGCTGGCCTTGAGCAGTGGCGAGGCCCTGTCACTGCTGTTGGAGCAGCTCCCTGCGGACCTGCAGGTTCGCCTGCGCACCGCTTCCGTGGCGGCGGCCAGCGAGCGGCTGGCAATGCAGGCACGGGCTGCCGGCTTCCTCAACGTGACCCTGGCCGCCGGCCCGTTGCCGGCGCAGCTGGTCAGCGCTGCACACGCCGCGCTCATGCACCCGGCGTCTTCCTGAACAGGGAGGGCGCGCGGCCTTGCAGGGGGCTCGGGCGACGGGCGATGCTGTGCGCCACGTCGCTCGCCAGCCAGCGGACTGCCCGGCGCGCGCGACAAGGATGCCCGTATGAACGACCCGGTTTCGCCCCCCTCTTCGAACCGCCCCCTGCGCTGGATCGTGCCGATCGCGGCGTTGACCGTATTGGTCGGGGCCGGGGCATGGGGCTGGACGCAGTGGCAGGCGCGGCAGGCCCAGGAGCAGTTGCGGCTGGAGAACGCCCAGCTGCAGGTGCAGGGCCTGCTGGACAGCGTCGAGGCACTGCGCCGTGACCAGCGTTCGACGTCCCAGCGCGTGCAGGATGCCGCCGCGACCAACCGCGTATTGCGCGATGAAATGCTGGGCCTGAGCCAACGCAACGCCCTGCTCGAAGAGAACCTGGCCAAGCTCGCCGACAGCACCCGCCACGGCGCCCAGGCGCTGCAGCTGGAAGAGGCCGAGCTGCTGCTGAGCCAGGCCGGGCAACGGCTGGCCTATGCCGATGACGTCGAGGGGGCCAAGCGCTTGTACGCGTTGGCGGCCACCTCGTTGGACGATGTACAGGGCAATGAATATCTGAACCTGCGGCAGGCGCTGATGCAGGAGCGCAACGCGGTGGATGCCCTCGGCCCCGGCGCGCGTGCCCAGGCGCAGGCCGCGCTGGCGCAGTTTGCCGCTGCGCTGACCGGGCTGCCCGAGCAGATCGACGCAGCGGTCGACGCCACCGCGGTGGCGCCGTGGTGGCACCAGTTGCTCGCCCCGTTCGTGACCATCACCCCCACCCGCCTGCAGGGCCCGTTGACCGAGGCCGAGCGTGTGGCCGCCTGGGATTCGATGCAGCTGGAGCTGACCCTGGCGCGCGCCGCCGTGGAGCGCGGCGACCAGGCCGGCTACGTCCAGGCGCTGGACCGGGTGGCGCTGTGGCTGCCGCGGCTGTGGCCGGATTCACCTGCTCTGCGCGAGCGTCGTGCTGAACTGCACCAACTACGCGCCCGTGAGCTGCGTCCATCGTTGCCCGAACTGGGCAGCACCCTGCAGCAACTGCGCACGATGCGTACTGGGAGTTAATCGATGAAGCCGTTTCAATCTCTAGTGGTCCTGCTGCTGGCCGTGGCCCTGGGCGTGATCGCCTCGCAGTGGCTCGGCACCGAGCAGCTGCGCCAGTTCGGTGAAGTGATCTATCGCTACGGCGGTACCGACTACCGCTCCACCGTGCCGCAGGTCGCCCTGATGGTGCTGGTCGGGCTGCTGGTGCTGTGGCTGCTGTGGAGCCTGCTGGCCTCGCCGTTCCGCGCCTGGGGCCGCTACCGCCGCAAGCAGGGCCGCGCCCGCCTGACCGAAGGCCTGCAGGCGCACGAACACGGCCACTGGCAGCGTGCGGAAAAGCTGCTGACCAGTGCTGCTGAAGACAAGGAAGTGAGCGCTGTCGCCATGGTGACCGCGGTGCGCAGTGCGCAGGCGCGCGATGACGATGCTGCGGTCAATCAGTACCTGCAGCGCCTGGCCACCGAAGATGCCACCAGCCATGCCCTGCTGCTGGCCGAACGCCTGCTGGCCCAGGAACGCCCGGTCGATGCGATCAACGTGCTCGACGTGGCCGCGATCCAGCCGCTGCCGCCGCGCGGCCTGTGGCTGCGGACCGAAGCACTGGCCCGTGCCGATCGCGCGCACGAGGCGTATGGCCAGCTGGGCGCGCTGCGCAAGCAGAAAGTGCTGCCCGATGCCGCCGTGGCCGAACTGGAAATCCGCCTGGCCGCGCAGTCGCTGCTCGAAGCCGGTGACGTGAACGCGCTGGCCGCCCAGTGGGAAGCCACGCCGAAGGCATTGCGCAGCGATCCCGATGTCGTCTCCGCCTATGCGCTGCGCGCAGTGGCCCTGGACTGGGACGAACCGGCCCTGCTCAACCTCGAACAGGCACTGGACACGCGCTGGGACGAATCGGTGGTGACCCTCTACGGCCAGATGCCCGTAGAGAAACTGGCCACCCGCCAGGCCAACCTGCAGCGCTGGTTGACCACGCAGCCTTCCAGCCCGGCATTGCTGCTGGCGCTGGGTCGCATCGCCGCCCGTCAGCGTCAGCACACGCTGGCCGAGGATTACCTGCATCGCGCGATCGCCGCCGGTGCCGGCCCGGCCGCATGGGAAGCGTTGGGCGAAGTGTTCCTCGACCGTGGCGAGACCGCGCTGGCCTCGCAGTGCTTCGCCAATGCGCTGCGCCAGCAGCGCGGCGATGACAGCGTGGCGCTGGCCCGTGCCTCGACCGCGACGCCACTGGACCCGATCGTGCCCGAGCGCGCGACCATCGAAGAGCAGTCGCTGATGGGCGAACCGGCGCCGCTGCAGGATCGCCTGCACGGGGAGCCGGGCCGCGTGCACGTCGAAGAAGATCGCCTGCACGTGGAACGCGACGAGTTCGGCAATCCGCGCCTGCCGTAACAGGCGGCGCGGGATTTGGGACATCCACGCATGGCGTGGATCTACCCGGAAACGAAGAAGGCCGCCCTTGGGCGGCCTTCTTCATTTCCTGCGTCGGCGATCAGCGCTCGACGATCGCCACCACGCCCATGCCGCCGGCGGTGCAGATCGAGACCAGCGCGCGGCCACCGCCGCGCTCGGCCAGCTGCTTGGCCGCCGTGGCGATTACGCGGGCACCGGTGGCGGCGAACGGGTGGCCGGTGGCCAGCGACGAACCCAGCGGGTTGATCCTGGCCGGGTCGATCCTGCCGAGCGGCGCATCCAGGCCGAGGCGGTTGCGGCAGTAGTCTTCGCTTTCCCACGCGCGCAGCGTGCACAGCACCTGGGCGGCGAACGCTTCGTGGATTTCGTAGATGTCGAAATCCTGCAGGGTCAGGCCGTTGCGCTTGAGCATCTCCGGCACGGCGATCGTCGGCGCCATCAGCAGGCCTTCGCCGTGCACGAAATCAACCGCGGCCACCTGCGAATCACGCAGATACGCCAGCGGCTCATGGCCGTGCGCGCGCGCCCATTCTTCACTGGCCAGCAGCACCGCCGAGGCACCATCGGTGAGCGGGGTCGAGTTGGCGGCGGTCAGCGTGCCGCGGCCGGAGACCTTGTCGAACGCCGGCTTCAGCGTGGCCAGCTTTTCCAGCGAGGTATCGGCACGCAAAATGTTGTCGCGCTCCACGCCACGGAACGGGGCGATCAGCTCGTTGAAGAACCCGCGCTCGTAAGCAGCGGCGAGCTTCTTGTGCGAGGACACCGCCCACTCGTCCTGCGAATCGCGGGAGATGTTCCACTCCTTGGCCATGTCTTCGCAGTGATCACCCATGCTCTTGCCGGTGCGCGGCTCGGCCACGCCCGGGAATTCCGGCTTGAGTTCGCTCAGCTTGAAACCCCGGGTCAGCGCCTTGAGCTTGTCGCCGGTGCTCTTGGCGCGGTTGGCGGCCAGCAGGCGTGCGCGCAGCTTCTTGCCGTAGACGATCGGCACGTCGGACGTGGTATCCGAGCCGCCGCCGATGCCCGAGTCGATCTGGCCCAGCGCGATCTTGTTGGCCACCGCGATGATGGTGTCCAGCGAGGTGCCGCAGGCACGCTGCATGGTGATGCCCGGGGTCAGCGGGGACAGGCCCGAGGACAGCGTCGCTTCGCGGCCCAGGTTCCAGTCGCTGGAGTGCTTGATCACCGCGCCCATCGCCACTTCGCCCAGCTGCTGGCCGTGCAGGCCGAAGCGCTCCACCAGCGCCCCGAGCGTGCGTACCGACATACCGAGGTTGCCGACGTCCGAATAAGCCGTGTTCTGGCGACAGAACGGGATGCGGACGCCGCCGAGGATGGCGACGGGACGGGCGTTGGGCATGGAGATACCTGGCATGGGAGGGGTGTCTGCAACATGGCCTGCACGAAGGAGCAGGCATAATGGGGCCAAGTGTAGCTGCCGCCCTGTGATGGGCCAACCGTGAAACCATGAGCAAACCCGACCACGGCATGAATGCCATTGGCGTACTGGCATTGGAACTGGCCGGCGGCGACGCCCCGCGCCATGCCGCGCTGTCCTCTGAACAGGCTGGTGAACTGGCCGAACGTGTCGGCCGCGATCTGGCCAAGCTGGTGCCCGGCGTCAGCGGGCTGGATTTCGTGTTCGCCGGCGCCCATTTCGATCCGGCCGAAGTGCTGCGTCCGGGCTGGCCGGTACACCGGCGCCTGGAAGAGCTGCAGATGCGTGCCCCGGGCCGCAGCCAGGGCCCGCGCGTGCTGGCCTTTGGTGCCGGCGCCGACGGCGATGTGCCGCTGCCGTTCCAGGCCGATGCCACCCTCACCGGTGGCGGCCTGCGGGTGGTGCCGTTCCTGCTGACCGGCACCGAAGTCGCCCAGACCCAGGCCGTGGCCGAAGCACTGGAAGAGGTGCTGCTGGCCCAGGGCATGGCCCAGCCCGATACCGCCCTGCAGGCGCAGAACGCATTCGGCGCGCAGATCGAGCATGCCCGCTATTTCACGGTGAATGATCTCGCCGCGATGATGTCGATGCAGTACGACAACCAGGGCCTGGCGATCCTGTGGCCGCTGATCGAGACCGCGCTGATGGCACCACACGTGGAAGAGTGGCTGGATGCCGCGCCGGAGCCGCTGCTTCGATACGCTGACGGCGAAGTGCGTATGGCGCTGTTCGACCCTGCCGGCTGGTGTGCGTACTACAACCACGGCACCGGTGACTGCGATCGCCTGCAGGCCATCTACGACCAGTACCTGATCCGCCAGCGGCAGATGGCCGCCGTGCTGGAAGCCCACGGACTGCCGGTGCTGTTCGTGCATTGCGAAGCAGGGCAGGACGCGCGCGAATTGCTGGCGCGCTAATAGGGACGGAGGTAGTTAAGCCGGCGGCTTAACTACCTCCGTCCCCGTTATTTAAAAAAATACGCCGGCGAATGCCGGCGTGGTTTCGTCAACCACGGCCCGGTTTACGGGGCCGCTTTGATCGCCGCGCAGGCCAGGCGTGCGCCGGCGTTGCCGGTCGGCTGGGTCTTGTAGTCGTCCGCGTCGGCGTGGACGATCAGCCCGCGGCCGATGATGTCGAAGTCATCGCCCTTGCCGATGTTGACGTTGGTCGAGACCGGAGCGTCGACCACGGCATTGCCCTGGGCGTCGGCCTTGATGTTGGGCATGTCACCGCCGTGGTGCGGAGCGGTGGCAACGCTGCCGTGGTCTTCCTTGCCCGGGTTGAAGTGGCCGCCGGTGCTGGCGCCGTCCGGCGCGCTGCAGTCGCCCTTCTCATGGATGTGGAAGCCATGCTCGCTGTTGGGCTTCAGGCCGCTGACCTGGCCCTTCACGTGGACCTTGCCGTCGACGATGCTGAAGGTCACGTTGCCCTTGACGTCGTTGCCCTGGGTGGCGGCGAGATCGGCACTGGCGGTGTGGTTGGCATGGGCTTCGCTGGTCATGGCCGGCGGGGCTTCCGGGGTCGCTTCGGCGGTCGGCTGGGCCGCGGTGGCTTCTGCGGCCGGGGTGGCTTCCGGCGTGGTGTCGGCCGGCTTGTTGCAGGCGGTCAGGCCGAGCGCTGCGATGGCAGCGAACAGCGTGGTGTGGATCAGGCGCATGTGGATCTCCTTGCGGGTAGCGTTGGAAGAAGCGACGTCGGGGGGCCTGCGCGATCAGCGCACGACCCGGATGACGCCGCAGGCGATTCTGGCGCCGGCGTTGCCGGCGGGTTGGCTGCGGTAATCGTCGGCGTTGGCATGCACGATCAGTGCACGTCCTGCGATATCGGTGGCTGCGCCGCCGCCAAGGGTAACCGCTGGCAGGCGGATGTCGACGTTGACGCGACCCTGTGCGTCGGCACGCAGGTTGTCCATGTCACCGGCGTGATGCGCACCGGCACTGTTGCGGCCGTGCGGCTGGCCGGCTGGATTGAAATGCGCACCGGCGCTGCTCGCATCGACCGCACTGCAGTCACCGCGCTCATGGACATGGAACCCGGCCACCTGCAGGGGCTGCAGGCCGCCGATGACGCCGGTGATATGCACGCCGCGCGTGTCCGGGACCAGCGCAAGGCGCCCGCTGACCAGGCTGGCCGAGGCCGGCGACAGATTGGCTTCGGCCATCTGCGCGGTGCTGACCACCGGCACGACGGGTGCCACGGGGCGCGGCGGCGGCGTGCTGCCGCAGGCGGCCAGACCGACCGCGATCACCGCAGCGAGGACGACAGGGGAACTGCGCATGGGAAGACTCCTTGGTTGCAAACTAACGGTGCGCTCGTCCACAGGCCATGAAAGCGGCCGGGACACGGCGCACACGCGGTGTGGACATGCGGTTCATCCGCCGCGGCGGCGACCGGCGCCGAGCTTGCGGGTGAGGGTGTTGCGGCCCATGCCCAGCCGCGCGGCGGCCTCGGCACGGCGGCCGTGGGTGATCTGCAGCGCGGCCTCAAGCAGTGCGTGGTCGACGCGTTCACGCACCTGTGCGTGCAGGCCTTCGGCGCCTTCGGCCAGCCGCTGGCGCGCCCACGCCGACAGCAGCGTTTCCCACTGGCCCGGATCGCCGGCGCTGCGCGAGCGCGGCGCACCCGCGCCCCGATGCAGCGCGCTGTCCACGTCGGCCACACCGATGCTGTCGGCTGCAGCGAGCGCGGCCATGCGCCAGCACACATTCTCCAGCTCCCGCACGTTGCCCGGCCAATCGTGTTCGCGCAGTGCCTGCAGCGCCGCCGCGGTCAGCCGCTTGGGGGACGTGTCCAGTTTGTGTGAGGCAGCCGCAAGGAAGGTCTCGGCGAGCTGGGCGATATCGTCGCGACGCTCGCGCAGTGGCGGCAGCCGCAGCCGAACGACATCCAGCCGATGCAGCAGGTCAGCGCGGAAGCGCCCCTGCGCGACCAGGCTTTCCAGGTCCTGGTGGGTTGCGGCGATCACGCGCACATCGACGCGGATCAGTTCGCGGCCGCCAACGCGGAAGAACTCACCCTCGGCCAGCACGCGCAGCAGGCGCGTCTGCAGCGGCAACGGCATGTCGCCGATTTCATCGAGGAACAGCGTGCCGCCATTGGCCTGCTCGAAGCGGCCGATATGGCGACGCTGCGCCCCGGTGAACGCGCCGGCTTCGTGGCCGAACAGTTCGCTTTCCAGCAGTTCGGACGGAATGGCCGCGGTATTGAGTGCGACGAACGGCCCCTGCACGCGCGGCGATTCGTGGTGCAGCGCATGCGCGACCAGCTCTTTGCCGGTGCCGGTCTCGCCATTGATCAACACCGACAGCGGCGCCTGCGCCAAGCGCCCGATCGCGCGGAACAGCGCACGCATCGCCGGCGTATCGCCGACCAGCTGCGGGCGCTGGTCCGGCGGCGTGGCGCTGGCGGTCTCGCTCGGCTCGGCCAGGGGCACATCCGGGGCCGGCAGCACGCGCTGCGCCAGGGCGACCGCATCGTCCAGATCGAAGGGCTTGGACAGGAACTCCTGCGCACCGCCGCGGAAGGCACCGGCCGTGCTGGCCACGTCGGTGTAGGCCGACATCACGATCACCGGCAGCTGTGGATGCGCGGCCTTGAGCTTGTCCAGCAGCACCAGCCCATCATCGCCGGGCATGCGCACATCGGTGAACAGCAGGTCCGGTGGCGGCTGATCGGCCAGCATCGCCAGCGCCGCAGCTGCGCCGTCGAAGCCTTCGACACGGTAGCCGGCCTCGCGCAGCGCGGTGCACAGCACGAAGCGCACCGCGCGGTCATCGTCGACCACCCAGACGCGCTGGGCAGTGGTATCGACCTGGTCAGCCATGGGCGGCGGTGTCCTCGGCGGGGCTGCCCTGCCCGATCGGCAGCAGCACGGTGAATACGGTATGGCCCGGGCGCGAGCGGTAGGTCAGGGTGCCGCGATGCTCGCGCGCCACCTGCTGGGCCAGCGCGAGGCCCAGCCCGGTGCCCTCGGCGCGGCCACTGACCAGCGGCAGGAACAGATGCTCGGCCAGGTCTTCGGGCACGCCACGGCCGTCATCGGCGATTTCCAGCCGCAGCGCCAGCGGGTGCAGTTGATCCGTGATGCGCACACCGTGCTCCACCCGCGTGCGCAGGGTCACCGTGCCGGCACCGGCCTGGATCGCATTGCGGACCAGGTTCCACACGGCCTGGGTGAGGCGGTCGGCATCGCCATCGAACTCGGGAATGCTGGGGTCATAATCGCGCTGCATCCGGACGGCCCAGCCACCCTCGCTCTCGGCCAGGCGCAGCACGCGCTCCAGCGAGGCATGGATGTTGAGCGCTGCGTGCGGCGCGGCCGGCGCCGGCGACAGCAGCTGCTCGAGCAGGCCGTTGAGGCGTTCGATCTCCGAGCCGATCAGCTCGATCAGTTCACGCTCGTCCGGATCGCGTTGCGCGTTGCGGCGTGCCAGCAGCTGGGCCGCGCCCTTCAACCCGGCCAGCGGGTTGCGCAGCTCATGCGCCAAGCCCTTGAGCGCGGCACTGAGCGCGCTGGGCAGCGCCTGGGTGGGATCCAGCCCCGGGAATTCATCGACCGGATGCGCCTCCAGCAACCAGCCACCCTCGTCCCAGCGGCTCAGCCAGCCCTCGGCAAAGCGCGGCGCATCGCCCGGCAGCGCCAGGGCCAGCCGGTGCAGGCGCAGGGTGTCGCGCTCGTCACGGGCCAGAAAGTGGGCCAACGCGTCGCCCTGTGCCTCCAGCGAGGCCAGCGGCTGGCCCAGCAGGCGCCGCACGCTCACGCCCAGCCAGCGCGCGAAGGCGGGATTGCAGCCCACCAGGCGGCCACTGGCATCGGCCCAGGCGACCGGGGTGCCGAGGGCGTCGAGGGCGGGGGGCGATAGCGCGGTGGTCATTGCACCAATGTAGTGCAAAACGTGGGAGATGCGGATGGCGGCGTGGCGTCAGCAGAAGCGCCGTCACTCCATGCTCCTGCGCAGCTCCAGCAGCACCTGGTCGGCAGCATCCACCCGGATGAACCCCAGGCGCGGGAATTCAAGATCGAAGATCACGTAAACCGTCAGGGCCAGGATCGCGCCGAAGGTCACCGTATGGAGCCAGCTTCGTTCGCGACGCATGGCCGTGCCGTAGCCCACCAGCAGTGCGCCGATCAGACTCAGCCCACCGAGCAGCAGAAACACCACGGCCGGCGGATGGTTGCGCGTGGCCATCGCCCGGGTTGTCGTGATGTCGATCATGTCGTTCAACGCGGGCAGCAGCAGCATGGCCACATGCGACCCGGCGCCGGGTTGCCGGGTCGCGGTAACGGCGCGCGCCCATATCTGCTGCTGCAGCGCCGTGGTGGCCGCCAGCCGCTGCTCGACGACGGCGGTACTGGCGGCGTCCTGGTAGGCGTGCGCGCGCAGATCGACATACTGGCGGAACAGAACGCGCATCGGCGGTTGTTCTTCTATGGGCACCAGGTCGATGCGCAGATAGGCGGTTCCGATGGCATTGGCTTCGGCGGTGATCAGGTGGCGACGATCCTCGAAACGTGACGCCGCCCCGGAGAAGGTGAATGCAATCAACAGACCGAGCAGCCCGAATACCGCCGCTTCGGCGGCGGCCGCGCCCTTGGTCGGATCATCCGGGTCGCGCCGCAGCCGCGCCAGGCCCAGCCGCCGGCCGAGTTCGGCGGCGATCAGAATCGCGGCGAACAACCCCAAGGCAATCAGCGGTGCAATCAGTCCGAAGTCCATGAGCTTCCCCTGTTGCGAGGCTCAATTGTGGCACGACCGCGATCTGCTGTGATGTGGCCGCTGCGGGGCGCAGCCGGCCGCCCTTGGCGCTCCTACCAAGCAACGTGTTTGCCGGAAACGGAATGCTTACTGCCCTGCGGGCAGCGCCACACCCTTCGGCCACAGCATCCAGATCGTGCCCTTCTGCTTCATGTGCCCCGCCAGTTCGCCGGCCGCATCCCCGGTGCCCCAGAACAGGTCCGCGCGGACCTCGCCGGTGATGGCACCGCCGGTATCCTGCGCGGCGACCGGGCGCACCAGCGCGGTGCCGTCCGGGCGCGTGGTGGACAGCCACAGCAGGCTGCCCAACGGCACCACGTTGCGGTCCACGGCGACGCTGTAGCCGGCGGTCAGCGGCACGTTCAACGAGCCGCGCGGGCCGTCGTCGCTATCGGGGCCGCGGGTGAAGAACACATAGCTGGGGTTGCTGGCCAGCAGCTCGGGCACGCGCGTCGGGTGGGCATCGGCCCAGGCGCGGATGGCGGCCATGCTCACGTCGGTCTGCTTCAGCTCGCCCTGCTCCACCAGCCAGCGGCCGATCGGGCGGTAGGGATGACCGTTCTGGTCGGCGTAGGCGATCCGAAGCTGGCGGCCGTCGGCCAGCTGCACGCGCCCCGAGCCCTGGATCTGCAGGAACTGCAGGTCCATCGGGCTGGTCAGCCAGGCCAGCACCGGTGCTTTGACGCCGTTCGCGGCGATCCGCGCGGCATCGTCATAGGGCTTGAGCACGCGCCCCTCCACGCGGCCGCGCAGGCGCTTGCCCTTGAGTTCGGGGTAGAGGCTGTCGAGCTGGACGCTGACCATGTCGCCCGGCACGCCGTACACCGGCACGGATGCCTTGGCGGTACGGGTGAGGCTGCCGGCATAGATCGGCTCGTAGTAGCCGGTGATCAGGCCGTCGGCCCGGTTGTTGGCGGCGCGCAGCGCATAGACGTCGAGATTCGCCTGCAGGAACTGGCGGATGGCGGCCGGCGTGGTGGCGACATTGGCCGCTGCAGCGCAGGTGGACGCCCAGCTGACCTCCGTCTTCAGGCGCGGGCAGGCACTGCGCCAGGCCGCGAAGCCAGCCTGCAGATCGGCGTCTGCGACGGCAGGCAATGCGTTCCAATTCGCCTTCGCGTAAGTGCTGGTTTGCACAGGCGCTTGTGATGCGGGGCGCTGCGGCGCGACCGCACACGCACTCAGCAGCGCCGACGCGATGCCCATCAACGCGGCGTGCTTGAGTGCGGGGAGGAGGGGCGTGAACTTCATGGGCGGCGTTCCTGTTGCAACAGCAGCGAGTGCAGGATGCGGGCGTCTTCGGCATCGAGATCTGCGGGGAGATCGTCACGACCGCGGAAGCGGCGATGGAAGGCACCGACCGCGGCAGCCCGGTCGTCCATCGGATAGCCGAACGCGTGCAGCGCCAGCCAGGCATCGAAGCCGGGCGGGGCCGGGCCATCGGCGGCGCGCGGCCATACGCCGAAGCCGGCCTCGGCCAGGGTCTGCCACGGGAAGAAACGGCTGGGATCCTGCTTGCGCGACGGCGCCAGGTCGGCATGCGCGATGATCTGGCTGGGTGGAATGCGCAGGCGCGTGCACAGGTCCTCGAGCAGGCGGATCAGGGCGGCGATCTGCGCCGGTGCGAACGGCGTGTCGCCGTCGTTGTCGATCTCGATGCCGATCGAGGCCGAGTTGAGATCGGTGATCGTGCCCCAGCGCCCGGGACCGGCATGCCAGGCGCGGCGGTCATCGCCCACCAGCTGGTAGAGGTGGCCGTCGGCGCCGACCAGATAGTGCGAGCTGACCTTGCCGCCGCTGTTGGCGCTACGCAGCGTATCCAGGCTCTCCTGCACGGAATGCTGATCGGTGTGGTGCAGGACGATCACGACCGGCGCGCGCGCGTTGTGGTTCGGCGACGGCACCCAGGTGGCGAGCGGGCTGCGGACCCCGGTACTGGCGCAGGCAGCGAACAGCAGGCAGGCGAGCAGCGGAAGCAGGAAGCGGATCTGGCGCATGACCGCATTGTGCGTGATCTGGCGCGCGGTTGCCTGGCGCGGCGTGAATCGCGCGGTCGTCGTTGAAAGCAGCCCGATAGAAAAAGCCGGCGACCCGAAGGCCGCCGGCGAAGGTGAAGCATCTCTCTCTCGTTTCTAATGCGATATCGCGCGGATCAGGCCTCGTAGGCCGACTCGCCGTGCGAGGTGACATCCAGGCCGGTGCGCTCTGCTTCTTCGGTGACGCGCAGGCCGAACACCATGCGCACCACCAGCAGGATCAGCACGGTGGCCACGGCGCACCAGACGATGGTGAAGCCGACGCTGACCAGCTGCACCCAGACCTGGTGGCCGATGTCCAGGTCGGCCTTGGTGCCGCCCAGCGATTGCGCGCTGAACACACCGGTGAGCAGCGCACCGACGATGCCGCCGATGCCGTGCACACCGAAGACGTCGGCGGTGTCATCGACCTTGAGCAGGCGCTTGAGGCCGGTGACGCCCCAGACGCAGACCACGCCGGCGACCAGGCCGATCACGATCGCGCCCAGCGGGCCCACGGTGCCGCAGGCCGGGGTGATGCCGACCAGCCCGGCCACGGCGCCGGAAGCAGCGCCCAGCGCGGACGGCTTGCCCTTGCTGACCGCTTCAACCAGGGTCCAGCCCAGCACCGCGGCGGCGGTGGCAAGGAGGGTGTTGATGAAGGCCAGCGAGGCGACGGTGTCGGCGGCGGCGGCCGAGCCGGCGTTGAAGCCGAACCAGCCCACCCACAGCAGCATCGCGCCGATATAGGTGAACGGCACGTTGTGCGGCTTCAGTGCGGTCTGGCCGTAGCCGATGCGCTTGCCGACGAAGTACGCGCCCACCAGGCCGGCCACGCCGGCATTGATGTGGACCACGGTGCCACCGGCGAAATCGATCGCGCCGAGCTCGGCCAGGTAACCGCCGCCCCACACGATGTGCGCCATCGGGATGTAGCTCAGGGTGAACCACAGGGCCGAGAACAGCAGGACGGCCTTGAACTTGATGCGCTCGGCGAACGCACCGACGATCAGTGCGGTGGTGATGCCGGCGAAGGTCGACTGGAAGGCGACGAACAGATAGTCCGGCAGGCCGGCGATCGGCGTGTTGCCGACGCTGTCCGGCCCGAAGCCCTTGAGGAAGGCGAACTGGGTGAACGAGCCGAAGAAGGCGTTGCCTTCGCTGAACACCGCGCTGTAGCCATAGGCCACCCACAGCATCAGCACCAGCGAGAACACCACCAGGATCTGGCTGAGGATCGACAGCACGTTCTTGGAGCGCACCAGGCCGCCATAGAACAGCGCCAGGCCCGGCACCACCATCAACAGCACCAGCAGGGTGGAGGTGAGCATCCAGGCCACGTCGCCGCGGTCGAAGGCAGGTGCAGCGGCGGCGTCGGCGACCGGGGCAGCCGTGGCCTCCGGCGTGGCCGGCAGCGGCTCGACCGCGACCGTTTCAGACGGCACGGGGGTGATCTGGGCCTGGGCATGCGCACTGCTGGAGAAGGCACCAACGGCCAGCGCGCTGAGCAGCATCATCAGGCACACGGCATGGAACCGGGCTTGCCACCCGGTGAACAAAGAGGTCTTCATTGTGGGCTCCGAGTGGGGTTAGAGCGCGTCAGCGCCGATTTCGCCGGTGCGGATGCGGACGACCTGTTCGACCGCGGTGACAAAGATCTTGCCGTCGCCGATCTTGCCGGTGCCGGCCGCGGACTGGATGGCCTCGACCACGGCCTCCAGGCGATCGTCGGTCACGACGGTCTCGATCTTGATCTTCGGCAGGAAATCCACGACGTACTCCGCGCCGCGATACAACTCGGTGTGGCCCTTCTGGCGGCCGAAGCCTTTGACTTCGGTCACGGTGATGCCCGACACGCCAGCGTCGGAGAGGGCCTCACGGACCTCGTCGAGCTTGAACGGCCGGATGATGGCGGAGATCAGTTTCATGCGCATATCCCGATGGTGGATGGAACCGGCCCGCGTGGGGCCGATGTCAGGTCAACCGGCGGCCACTTGCACATGGCCGCCGGTCGTTGCGCCGAACGTTGCATGGGCCACGCCGTTGCCGACGCCCGGAGGGCGACGCCAGCGGTGA
Organism: Stenotrophomonas sp. TWI700; assembly: GCF_039673645.1. Lineage (NCBI taxonomy): Bacteria > Pseudomonadati > Pseudomonadota > Gammaproteobacteria > Lysobacterales > Lysobacteraceae > Stenotrophomonas > Stenotrophomonas sp. TWI700. The sequence goes on from NZ_JBDJMB010000002.1 coordinate 202,695, forward strand.
CGCGGGAGGGAGGAAGGGCCCATGACACGCGTCCGGTCTCTCTTGCCCCTGGTGGTGCGTACTGCCTGCGTCGCGGCTCCCCAGCCGCAGCGCATCTACCACGGTCCCGTTGAACCGCGGTGCGGGGCGCGTTGCAGGCCGCCCCGGCCCCGGTTGCAAAAGGTGGCGACGATGACGAAGGGTGGGAGGGAAATCCTTCGTCATCGTCACCCATTGCTCAGTTCGCGTAGTACATCTGGTACTCGAGCGGGTGGGTCGCCGCGCGGAACCTGGTGACTTCCTGCATCTTCAGCGCGATGTAGCCGTCGATGAAGTCGTCGCTCATCACGCCACCGGCCTTGAGGAACTCGCGGTCCTTGTCCAGCGCTTCCAGGGCCTGGTCCAGCGAGGAGCAGACCTGCGGGATCAGCTTCTCTTCTTCCGGCGGCAGGTCGTACAGATCCTTGTCGCTCGGCGCGCCCGGATCGATCTGGTTCTTGATGCCGTCCAGGCCGGCCATCATCAGCACGGTGAAGGTCAGGTAGCCGGACTGGATCGGATCGGGGAAGCGCATTTCGATGCGGCGCGCCTTCGGGTTGGACACCCACGGAATGCGGCACGAGGCGGAGCGGTTGCGGGCCGAGTAGGCCAGCATCACCGGCGCTTCGAAGCCCGGGACCAGGCGCTTGTAGCTGTTGGTGCCGGAGTTGGCGAAGGCGTTGATGGCCTTGGCGTGCTTGAAGATGCCGCCGATGTACCACAGCGCCAGCTGGCTCAGGCCGCCGTAGCCGTCACCGGAGAACAGGTTGGTGCCGCCCTTGGAGAGCGACTGGTGCACGTGCATGCCGCTGCCGTTGTCGCCGACCAGCGGCTTGGGCATGAAGGTGGCGGTCTTGCCGTTGCGGTGGGCGACGTTCTTGATGACGTGCTTCATGCGCAGCAGTTCGTCGGCCTTCTGCACCAGGGTGCTGAACTTGGTGCCGATCTCGCACTGGCCGGCGGTGGCCACTTCGTGGTGCTGCACTTCCACTTCGATGCCGACCTGTTCCAGCGTCTTGCACATTTCCGCGCGCAGGTCGTGCAGCGAATCGGTCGGCGGGACCGGGAAGTAGCCGCCCTTCACCGCGGGACGGTAGCCGCTGTTGGCGCCGTCGTACTTGTCACCGGTGCTCCAGGCCGCTTCTTCGGAATCGATCTTGAAGAAGGTGTGGCCCATGTCGTTGGCGAAGCGGACCGAATCGAAGATGAAGAATTCCGGCTCCGGGCCGAAGAAGGCCTGCTCGGCGATGCCGGAGGACTTCAGGTAGGCCTCGGCGCGCTTGGCGATGCCGCGCGGGCAGCGGCCGTACGGCTGCATGGTGGCCGGATCGAGGATGTCGCAGCTGATGACCAGGGTCGGATCGGCGTAGAACGGGTCGATGTAGGCGCTGGACGGGTCCGGCAGCAGGACCATGTCCGATTCGTTGATGCCCTTCCAGCCGGCGATCGAGCTGCCATCGAACATCTTGCCTTCTTCGAACAACGACGGCTCCACGATGCTCACCGGGAAGGTGACGTGCTGTTCGATACCGCGCATATCGACGAAACGCAGGTCGATGAACTCGATCTGGTTGTCCTTGATCAGCTTCTCAACATTTTCCACGGACATCGGTGAAACCTCAGATGGGTGATTGCCTGAGTGGATAGAGCAATCGCCGTGCCAACTTTTCGGGCTTCACAAGTCGTTGATTTTGAAGACGCTGCCCTGGCTTAGCGCGAGGCGCGCCGCACCATAACGGTGCAAAGACCGCATCGTGCACACATTTGGTGCGGCGTTTGATGTTTTATGCTCCTCCCTGATTTCCCTCCTGCCGAGCCACCGTCCCCGATGTCCGACCTGCTCTCCGCCCTTCTGCTGGGCATCCTCGAAGGCCTCACCGAATTCCTGCCGATCTCCAGCACGGGCCACCTGCTGATCGCCCAGCACTGGTTGGGCGCACGCTCGGACTTCTTCAACATCATCATCCAGGCCGGCGCGATCCTGGCGATCACGCTGGTGTTCCGGCAGCGGCTGTGGACCCTGGCGACCGGCCTGCATGAGCGCGCCAACCGCGACTACGTGCTCAAGCTCGGCACCGCGTTCCTGGTGACGGCCGTGGTCGGCCTGCCGGTCCGCCTGGCCGGCTGGGAACTGCCCGAGACGGTCACCCCGGTAGCCTGGGCACTGATCATCGGCGGCCTCTGGATGATCCTGGTGGAGGCCTACACCGCGCGTCTTCCCGAACGCGATGAAGTGACCTGGAAGGTCGCGGTCCTGGTGGGTGTGGCGCAGGTGGTGGCGGGCGTGTTTCCCGGCACCTCGCGTTCGGCGGCGGCGATCTTCATCGCGATGCTGTTCGGCCTGAGCCGACGCGCGAAAGCCACCGAGTTCGTGTTCCTGGTGGGTATCCCGACCATGTTCGCCGCCAGCGGCTATGCCTTCCTGGAACTGGCCAAGGACGGCAAGCTCGCCAGCGAGAACTGGACCGATGTCGGCGTGGCCTTCCTTGCCGCGGTCGTCACCGGCTTCGTCGTAGTGAAGTGGTTGCTGGGCTACATCAAGTCGCACCGGTTCACTGCGTTCGCGGTTTACCGCATCGCACTGGGCGCGGCATTGCTGCTCTGGTTGCCGGCTGGCAACTGAACAGCCCGGCGCCGGCGTAACCCCGTTGTGGTGGCACCGGCGTTTTTCCCCAGGTTCCCAAGGAGATGTACATGAAACGCACCCTGATGCTGATCCTGCCGCTGGCCCTGATGGCCGCCTGCAGCAACCCCTCGACCGCCCCGGCCGGCCGCGATGACCTCGCCCCGGCGCCGACCGCCGCCGCCGACCAGGCCGCCGTGGCCCGTCTGGACGTGCAGCGCCTGCAGGGCAGCCATTGGCGCCTGGAGTCGGCCACCGATGCCAGCGGCAAGCGCATCGATGCGCTGTTCGCCCGCGCCGACAAGCCGGTCACGCTGGACTTCCAGGATGACCGCATCGCGATCAGCAATACCTGCAACCGCATGGGCGGCGGCTACACGCTGGCCGATGGTTCGCTGACCATCTCTCCGATGGCGTCGACCATGATGGCCTGCACCGACAAGAACCTGATGGCGCTGGACCAGGCCGTCGGCAGCCGTCTGGAAGGCGCGCTGAAGACTGAACTGGGCGATGCCGGCCGGCTGACCCTGCGCACCGCCAAGGGCGATGTGCTGGTGTTCACCCCGGAGCCGACCGCGGATACCCGCTACGGCGGCGAAGGCGAGACCGTGTTCCTGGAAGTGGCCGCGCAGACCAAGCCGTGCCCGCACCCGATGATCCGCGACAAGCAGTGCCTGCAGACCCGCGAAATCCGCTACGACGCCAACGGCATCAAGCAGGGCGAGCCGGGCGAGTGGGAGAACTTCTACGATGTCATCGAGGGCTATACCCACGAAGACGGCGTGCGCAACGTGGTGCGCGTGAAGCGCTACAAAATCGCCAACCCGCCGGCCGATGCCTCGTCCAACGCGTATGTGCTGGACATGGTGGTCGAGTCCGCGAACGAGAAGAAATAAGAAAGCAGAAGGGCGGCCACCGGCCGCCCTTCTCCATTCTGTAGTGCCGGCCGCTGGCCAGCTCCCGATAGCGCAGTACCGGCCAGCGGCCGGTACCTACCGGATATAGCGCCGACCAACGGTCGGCCCCCCCGGGGAATCACGCCAACGCCGGGTTCAACGTGTAGGTGCCATGCAGCGATGCTTCGGCCAGCACGTGCCCCTGCATCGCGCGCAGCACGTCCGCCCCGGTGAACGGGGTCGGCAGCGCCAGCTGCGCCACGTTCAGCGCGAATACGCGGAAGAAATAACGGTGCACGCGCTCGTCGTTGAACGGCGGATACGGGCCGTCATAGCCCAGGTACTGGCCGGCCATGTCCGGGTTTCCGGCAAACCAGCCGGTGAAATCATTCACTCCCTGGCGGCTGCCCGCCGGGCCCGCCGGCTGGGTCTTGCCGCGCACCGTGAAACCGTCGCTGCAGCTGCCGGCGGCCAACGCGTGCACGTCGGCCGGAATATCGGCCATCGCCCAATGGGTGAAGTGCGCGCGCGGCTGGTCGCGCGGCACCGTGCAATCCTCGCGGCCGACCGTGTCCGGCACGGTCGGCACGTCCGGATCGATGCACAGCAGCGCGAACGACCGGGTGCCGGCCGGCACGTCGTGCCAGGCCAGCTGCGGATTGCGGTTGGGTGCGAAGCCCTCGGCATTGCCGGCCGCGAACGTGGCGGGGATCGGCTGGCCGTTGGTGATGCTGTCACTGCTCAGGTGCATGTGCCTCTCCTCACTCTTCCGGATAGCCCAGGCGCACCGCGACCGAGGTCAGCAATGCGAACGCGGGGCCCATCTCATCGCGGTAATCGCGCCAATGACCGGGCGCCATCCGGGCCGGGCCCAGCGTCGCCGCCGGCGGGAAGCGCATGCCGAACAGACTGCCCAGGTACTGGGCCATCGCCTGCGCGTCGTGCCCGATGTCATCGATGCGCACCAGCGCGTTCGGGTACAGATCCTGCTCGTGCAGCGTCGCGATCTGGGCCAGCGAGCGTGCCAGCCACTCGGCGGCTTCGTGCACCGAGTTCACCGCGAACGGCGCCGGCGCACCGAAGGCGATCCATTCCAGCAGCATGTCACGCGGATCGCGCAGGGCGACGATCAGGCGGCCTTCCGGCAGCTGCGGACGCAGCGCCCACAACAATGCGTTGTCCCACCACAGCAACCAGTCGATCACCGCGCCACTGTTGAGCCCGCGCGCGGGCAGCTGTTCGCGCCACCCTGCGACCAGCGCCTCGGGCGTCAGCGTGCCGGTCGAAAGGTCCTGCAGCGTGTGATAGCTCTGGAAGGCATCGTTGGGCGGCGTCGCACCGAAGCGATCGCCGCGGACCACCGGGCTGGCGGCGGCCAGGGCGGCGATCACGCGCTCCACGCCCGAGCCCGGGGCGCCCCAGACGAAGATCGGCGCGATGGCATTGTCCTCCGGCACCGGTGCCAGCTCCGGCCAGCTCAGCGGCGCCTTCGCCTGCGGCGGCAGCGGCAGGCGCTGGGGCGCTTCGGCGGCGTGCAGATCGACCCACGTCCGGACGGCATCGCGGTACTGGCCGGCACGGTCCTGGATCGCGCCCAGCCACGCGCGCAGCGATGGCCTGGCCGCCTCGGGCGCGCCATCGTGCAGGGCCTGCACGCGCGCGATCGCCGCGGATGGATCCCGCTTCAGCAGGCCTTCGACCAGGCGCGCTTCGCCACTGACGCGGCCCGGCTCCAGGGTGACGATCCGCTCGGCGATCGCTTCGGCCGCGTCTTCTTCATTGTTCATGTCGTGCAGGCGCAGGCGCGTTTCCAGCGCCGGCAGGTGCTCGGGCATGGCCTGCAGCCAGCGCTCGCCGACGGACACCGCTTCCGGGCCCCCCACCGGCTCGACGGTCAGGCGCGCCATCCACAGGTCGTGCACCTCGGGGTGATCGGCCAGGGTCGCATCGAGCGTCTCGCGGGCCTGCTCTTCGCGACCCAGGCGCTGCCAGGCCATCAGCAGCAGCTGCAGCGTGTGGCGATCGGACGGCCATTGGCTCAGCACCGGCAGCAGATGCTCCAGCGCCTGCAACGGCTGCCCGGCCTGCAGCTCCAGCTCGCCGGCCAGGCGACGCATCGCCGGGGTGTCACCGGCCGGCGTGGCCAGCACCTGGCGCATCATCTCCGCAGCCACATCCACATGGCCCTGGCGCAGCGCCAGCTGCACGATCAGGCCCTGCAGCGAGGTGACGCTCGGGTTCACCTCCAGCACGCGGCGGAAGGCCTGCTCGGCGAAGGCCAGCATGTCCTTGCCCAGGTAGGCGAAGCCGAGCGCGTACAGCACCCGCGAATCGCCGGGCAGGGCTTCGTTGGCGGCCGACAGCAGGGCCAGCGCGCGATCCACCTCGCCCCGGCGCAGCGCGACCATGCCCGAAAGCGCGGCCAGTTCCGGGTGCTCTTCATCCACGCGGGTGGCCATGCGGGTCAGCCGCTCGGCTTCGTCCACATCGTTGCGGGCCAGCGCCAGATGCGCCTGCATCACGTAGGCGGAAAGTTCATTGGGATTGAGTTCGGCGGTGCGGTCCAGTGCCGAGCCGGCCGCATCGAACTGGCGCAGGGCCAGCAGCAGGCCGGCCTGCTGCAGGTGCAGATCCGCATTGTCCGGGGCCAGCGTCAGCGCCTGCTGCAGGCTGACCAGCGCGTCATCGAACTGGCCCTGCTGCTGCAGCGACAGCGACAGCCAGCGGTGCGCCTGTGGCTGCTCCGGCTCGGCCGTGGTCCACTCGCGCGCCAGCTGCACGGCATCGTCCACCGCATTGCGGCGCAGGGCTTGGAGAATCTGGTCTTGCATGACGGTCCGAACTCGAGGGCAAACCCCGATTGTAGCGGGGCCGGCCAGCTTGGGCGGCCGCTCAGGCCGGCGTATTCGCCTCGATCCGCAGTCGCTGGGCCACCCAGCGCTCGGAGAAGCCATCGCCGCGCCAGTTCTCCAGGAAGCCGCAGTGGCCGCCCCAGGGGGCGATTTCCAGGTGGGCGTGGGCCGGCAGGCGCCAGCCGTTGAAGGTGGCGAAAGGGATGACCGGGTCGTCCTGCGCCATCAGGATGTCGGCCGGCACCTGCAGCCCGGCCAGCCGGTCGCCGGCGATCGAGTACCCGTCGAAGTAGGCCTGCAGCGAGCCGAACTCGGTGTGGTGCTCGACCAGCCAGGCGGTCAGCGCACGGATGTCCAGCTTCAGCACGCGGTCGTCCCAGTCGCTCAGCTCGGGGAACAGATCGCGCTTGCGGCGCAGCGAGCCGGCCCACTTGCGCCGGAAGTACCAGTCGTACATCGCCGGGCCGTTCTCGATGCTCTCCATCGTGATCGCCGGGTCCAGCACCGGGCAGACCGAGGCCACGCGGCGCAGCGGCACGCCGGCCGAGGGCGCGCGCAGTGCCAGGCGCAGCACGAAGTTGCCACCCAGCGAGTAGCCGGCCGCGACCAGCGGCAGCTCCGGCCAGCGGCGGGCGATGTCGCCGGCGGCCTGCACCACTTCATCGATGCGGTTGGAGTGGAAGATGCCGGGATTGAGGTGATGGGTGTTGCCGTGGTCGCGGAAGTTCAGCCGGACCACGTCGTAACCCTCTTCCAGCAGCCGCGCGGCGGTCATGCGCATGTAGCTGGATTCGGCGCTGCCTTCCCAGCCATGCAGCAGCAGCGCCATGCCGATCGGCTGGCGCCCCGGGATATAGCTGTGCCAGCCCTGCAGGCGGACGCCTTCGCCACCATCGAGGAGGAGTTCGTCGGTGTGCGCGCCGGTGGCCGCAAGCAGTACCAGGCCGCGCTGCATGCGCATCCGGCTGGAGCTGAGCATCGACTGCAGGTGCGGATTGCGCAGCCAACGCGGCGGTTGATAGTCGGCAGCGGTCAACATGGGCGCGAGCCTGCTCCCGGCTGCGACGCTGGCGCGTGAAGGAACACCGCCGGCTTACTCGGCGGACATGGCCGCCAGGATGCGCGCGCGCGAGGTTTCCGCGATGCGGCGACGGCCTTCCAGATCATGGGTATCAATGGGCGCGAGGAAGTGCACCTCGGCCCGCCGTGCCGGCTCTCCCAGCAGACGCAGGAAGTTGGCGAAAAAGCTCTCTTTCGGGCCGAAGGCGACAATGGTCTGCGCATCACCGCGCCAGCCATAGCGCAACGCCACCGGCTGGATCGGCACCTGGGTCTCGACCGCGGCCTGGAAAATACGCGCATGGAACGGGCCCACGTCATGGCCGCCACGGGTACGCCCTTCCGGGAACACACCCACTGCCTTGCCTTCGCGCAGGCGCACGACCATTTCCTGCATCACGCCGCCCAGCGATTCGGTGCTGCCGCGCTGGTGGAAAATGGTCTGCCCGCGCGCGGCCAGCCACCCGACCACCGGCCAGCCGGCGATCTCCTGCTTGGCCACGAAGCCCATCATGCGCTGGCTGTGCAGCATCGAGATGTCGACCCAGCTGACATGGTTGGCCACGAACAGCACCGCACCCGGCAGCGGCGTGCCGATCCGGTGCAGGCGGAACCCGAAGATCCACATCAGGCCGGCCGACCAGACGTTCACCGCCGCATGCTCGAGCGTGCGCTCGCCCACGCGCACGCGCGCCCACAGCGGCAGCATGGCGATCAGCAGCATCGGCAGGAACAGCAACAGGTGGACCAGCAGCAGCGGTACGCGGTACAGGTAACGGCACACACGCGCCACGCCGCCACGTGAGGCCGGAGTGGGGGAATTCATCCGCGAACGATACCCGAGCGCCGCAGGCTCTGCCAGCGGAATCCGGACAAATCGATGGCGTGCGCACGCCAGCCGCCGCAAGCGATCAAGCCAACGGCCAGCGACGGCACAACGGCCGTCCGACATGCGCCGGCGCACTGTCGTGGGTCGCGCAACACAGCATCCGTGCCATGTGCGCGATCAGCCCGGGCGCACGGCCGGTACCACCGCCAGGGTCAGCCGCGAGGTGCAGACCAGCTTGCCGGCCTCGTCCTCGATGCGGATGTCCCAGACCTGGGTGCTGCGCCCGACATGCACCGCACGCGCGGTGCCGGTGACGGTGCCGGCGCGCACGGCGCGGATGTGGTTGGCGTTGATCTCCAGCCCCACGCAGACCTGCTGCGTCGTATCCACGCACAGATTGCCGGCGCTGCTGCCGAGGGTTTCCGCCAGCACCACCGAGGCGCCACCGTGCAGGATGCCGTACGGCTGGCGGGTCCGCGGGTCGACCGGCATGGTCGCGCTGATCCAGTCCTCGCCGGCGGCGGTGAACGTGATGCCCAGATGCTCGATGAGCGTGTTGCGGCCGAGATCGTTGAGGGCTTCGATCGACACCGCATCGCGGAATACCTGGGACATGCAGCTTCTCCGTGGGGGTTGCAGACTTACAGAATCGGGACCAGCCCGGCGCCGAAGGCGGTGAGCATGCGCACCAGCAGCCACTTCGGCCCGACGTTGACCTCGGGGAAGTCCCCGACCGCCACATAGCAGGTGTGGAAGGCCGGGTCCTGCCGCTTGAGCGGGTCCGGGCACTCGGGCCCCGGCTGGAATTCGTAGTCGGTGGCGTAGCGCCACGGCCAGAAATCGAGCACCGGCAGCGCTTCGGAGGCCTTGCCGACACTGTAGTTCAGGCCGGACAGCACCGGCGGCTTGGCCCGCGGCGCGACCACCCAGGAGTTCTGCGGATGGATGTCACGCAGGATGCTCTGCGCCAGCGCTTCGGCGAACACGGGGTCATCGATGATCACCGCGCCTTCGGTGTTGTAGTTCTCGCTGCGCGGATCGAAGTTGTGCGTGCCGATCACGCCGATGCGGCGATCCACCACCATCGACTTGGCATGCAGGCCCATGCGCGCGCCCTTGCGGGTGACCGGCAGCGGCTTGTTGACCGCCTTGGTGCCCAGGAACGAGGGCCGGGTTTCGGCACGCAGCACGCGGCGCTCGACCACGCTGCCATCGGTGCGCCGGCGCGCGGACGGACCCGGCGTGGGCTGGCGCGTGGCGCGGGCCTCGCTGGCACTGTCCGCATCGCTGCCGGCATCGCGGCCGCGGCGACCATCGGCACTACCGCTGCCGCGCGCATTGCTGCCGGCCGCGCTGCCGCCGAGCAGGCTGCTGCGCTTGCCCTGCGACGGCGGCACCTCGGTTCCCAGCGGGGCGGGCAGCAGGTTGCGGTAATCCACCGGCGCGTCCAGCGGGAACGGCTTGAACTCGTAGATGTTGAAGGCCAGCTCGCGCAGGTTGCGGCGTTTGTACTTGTAGGACAGCGCGTAGACGATCGGGTTGTCGGTGGCGGCCAGGCTGTTGGTCGACACCACCACGCGCGGTGCGTGCTCGCGCTTGCGCAGGTCGCGGAACAGGCGCTGCGCCGGCTTGGACAACACCAGATACGGCGTCTGCAGCAGCACTTCGGACTGCGCGCTGGCGATCAGCGCGTCCAGCTGCGGCTCGGTCACGTGCTGGCCGTTGGCCGGCTGGCTGGCGCGTTCGCGGCGATGCTTGCGCGGCAGATCGGCGACGTACTGCACCGAGGCCACCGGCAGGGCGGTATCCACGAACGTGCGGCGCACGAAATCGGGATCGTCGGCCTCTTCGCTGACCCGCTCGACCCGCTCCGGCCGCCGGAAGTCGGCCGGCGGCATCGTCGGGACGCCCTGGCGGAGCAGCGTGCGCCCGACATCGTTGAGACGCTCGGCCGGCACGCTGCGTGGGGCGCGCCAGAACGCATCGAAGTTGGCGGCCATCTCGCGCACTTCCGGGCCGGCCACGATCACATCGCGGTCGCGGAAGTTGTATTCGCTGTCCCAGTCGTAATAGTCGTCCTGGTAGTTGCGTCCGCCGACCACGCCGAGTGCGTCGTCCACCACCAGCAGCTTGTTGTGCATGCGCTGGTTGAAGCGGCGGAAGCAGCACACCACGCTGGCGGCGTAATCGAAGTAGTTCAGGCGGGCCTTGCCGAAGGTCGGGTTGTAGACCCGCAGCGCGAAGTTGGCATGGCTGCCGGACAGGGCGCCGAGGATCTCCAGATCGGAGATCGCCGAGAGCTGGTCGATCAGCACCCGTACCTTGACCCCGCGGCGGGCGGCCGCCTGCAGTTCGTCCAGCACCAGCCGGGCGCTGTCGTCCTTGTCGAAGATGTAGGTCTGCAGGTCGATGCTGCGGGTGGCGCTGCGGATCAGGTTCAGCCGCGCGACCAGGGAGACCTCGCCCTCGTCCAGGATGGTGGCGTAATGCCGCGGCTGGTCCGGCCGGGATTCGGCGAACGCGCGGCCGCCCAGGGCGCGCAGCGGTGAATCCAGCGCGCAGCGGTCCGGCTGGTCGCAGTCGACCACGGTCGAGCGCGCCTGCACGGCGATGCCGGCCGCGCGGTCGCGCTCGGCGTTGGACAGCGAGGCACAGCCGCTGCCCAGCAACAGCGTTGCCAGCACCAACAGACGCAGCAATGGATTCACGGTTTCGGCGCCTCGCTCAGACGCGCACGCAATACAAAGGTCACTCGATCACTCAGGGCAAGCTGCCAGCTGTCCATCCCATACCGGCCACGCTGGACGGTACCGCGGCTGACCACATCGCAATCATACCCGGCCCGGGCACACGTCGGCGGTTCGACCCGCAGGGTCTCCGGGTGGCTGACCCCGCGCAGGATCAGGCGGCCCTCGATGCTGCCGCCCTTGTCGACCACCTCGGGCCAGTAGGGCAGCGAGTCGAACTCGACCACCGGGTAGCGGGCCGAGTCGAAGAACTCCTCGCCCCGCATCCAGCCGGTGTAGCGCGGCTTGCCGGGGATCTCGACATAGCGGGTGAACATCCGCAGGTGCACCTGGTGGCGACCGTCGGAGAGCACCTCGATATTGCCTTCGAAGCGGGGGAATACCCCCTCCATGCGCTGCCCCAGCCGGGTCCTGATCTCAAACCCGAAGCGCGACTTGGCCGTGTCGAAGGCCAGCGCATGGCTGGTCGGTGCCGGTACGGAGGACGGCGGGGCGGCATGCGCCGCCCCTGCCATCAGCAATAGCCCGACCCAGGCCGCGCGGACTGCCCACACGGGTTATGGCCACCAGAAGGCGGTCAAGCTGGCGACACCCGGCTCGATGGCAGCATCACGATCAAATGCCAGCACCGCGATCCCGCCCGGCGGCATGCCGCGGTAGTCGCTGCTGGTGCCCTCGCTCATCAGGGCCACCAGTTGTTCCAGGCCGGGGTTGTGGCCCACCACCAGCAGGCGGTCCACGTCGCGGCGTGCATCGATCAACCCCATCAGGGTGCCCGGGGTGGCGTCGTAGACGGCATCCTCCAGCCGCTTCTCGACGAAGCCGGTGATGCCCAGTACGGCCTCCAGGGTTTCGCGGGTCCGCCGTGACGGCGAGCAGAGCACGCAGTCGGGCAGCAGGTTGTTTTCCTTGAGCCAGCGGCCGGCGGCCTCGGCTTCGGCCAGACCGACCGGCGACAGCGGGCGGTCCAGATCGGCCTGGCCGGTGCTGGCGGTTTCGGCATGGGCGTGACGCAGCAGTATCAGTTCTCGCATGGGATCTCTCGTGTCAGGCTTTCTTCAGCCACTTCAACAGCGGCTCCCAGTCACTCTGGTGCTCGCGCACCTGGGCCGAGCGGTAGTCGAACAGACTCCGTCCCAGCCCGACCATCACCACATAGCTCTGGCTGTCGCGCAACTGCGCGACGACCTCATACGGCCAATCGGCCAACATCTGTATCGCCTGTTGCGAGGTCTGCGTCCAGGGTTTGGTGCGGTTGAGCACCAGGCCGACCGGCAGGCTGCGGTTGTGCACGCGGGGGACGCGCGACAGGCTGTTGAGGAAGCCGACGATGGCCTCGATGTCCAGCGCCGAAGGCAATACCGGCACCACCACGGCATCGGCAACGTCAAGGAAATGCGGAATATCGTCGGCCATCGCACCGGCCGGGGCATCGATGATGACCTCCTCGGTGCCGTCGGGAATCAGTCGTTCCCAGCTCTTTTTGCGGTACACGTCGATCGGCAGCACCGCGCTTTCCAGGACCGAGCGCCGTTGTGCCCAACGGGTACTGGAGCCCTGTGGATCGGCATCGGCCAGCACGGTCGGTCTGCCCTGCAATGCCGAATGCGCGGCCAGGTGGGTGGCAACGGTGGTCTTGCCCACCCCGCCCTTGGAACCGGCCACCAGGATCGTCTTCATGCAAGCCTCGCTTCCGGGGAACGTTTCCGCAGCCTACACCGGCGCCTGTGACGGAGATAGTCGCAGCGCTGAACCCGAACCGACGGCCGTGGCTTTGCTATCGTGGATGGTTCCAATGGACTGACCGCCAGCATGAGCGAACTACAGGACCTCAGCGCGCTGATCCGCGCCAACACCCCGCTGATCATCATCGAGACCCAGGATGAGGGCCGGGTGGTGGAGCTGTTCCGGCAGACCCTCATGCATGTCTGGCGTGCCCTGCACCGCTGGTCGATCACCGAAGGCCTGCGCCGGATCGACATGGACCGCGAGGACGACCCGGTCGGCCCGCCGGATGCCAGCGCGGCGCTGCAGATGATCCGGCAGGCCGAGCAGCGCGGCATCTACCTGCTGCTCGATTTCCATCCCTACCTGGGGTATGCCAGCCATCAGCGCGCGCTGCGCGACCTGATCCAGCGGCGGCACTGCGAGGCGCACGTGCTGGTGCTGATCGGGGCCAAGGTCGAGCTCCCGGCCGAGCTGGAAGCGCTGGCCACCCGCTTCAACCCGCGCCTGCCCGACCTCAACGCGCTGCTGAAGATGCTGCGCGAGGAAGCCGAAGCCTATGCCCGCGAGAACGGCGGACGGCGCGTGGAGGTGGACAACGAGGCGGTCCAGAAAATCCTGCACAACCTGCGCGGGCTGAGCCTGGTCGATGCCCGGCGGATCGCCCGGCAGCTGATCTTCGCCGACGGCGCGCTCAGCCAGGACGACCTGCCGCAGCTGGCCCGGCTCAAGTTCGAGCTGCTCAACCGCGCCGGGCACCTGCACTACGAATACGACACCACCCGCTTTGCCGACGTGGCCGGCGCCAACCGGCTCAAGCGCTGGGTCAACCAGCGCCGCCCGGTGTTCCTCGGCGGTGCCGGCCCGGCCGGGCTGGATCCGCCCAAGGGCATGCTCCTGCTCGGCGTGCAGGGCTGTGGCAAGTCGATGCTGGCCAAGGCGACCGCCGCCGGTTTCGGCGTGCCGCTGCTGCGGCTGGACTTCGGCAGCCTGTACGACAAGTTCCACGGCGAGACCGAGAAGAACCTGCGCGAGGCGCTGGCCTCGGCCGAGCAGCTGGCGCCCTGCGTGCTGTGGATCGACGAGATCGAGAAGGGCCTGGCCAGTGGCGGCGAGGACGGCGGCGTCTCGCGCCGCGTGCTCGGCCACCTGCTGACCTGGCTGGCCGAGCGCAAGAGCACGGTGTTCATCGTCGCCACCGCCAACCAGGTGCACGAGCTGCCGGCCGAGCTGCTGCGCAAGGGCCGCTTCGATGAAATCTTCTTCGTCGACCTGCCCGATCCCAACACCCGGATCGAGCTGCTGCGGCTGCACCTGGGCAAGCGCCAGCTCAACGCCGACGACTTCGCGCTGCCGGCGCTGGCGGCCGCGGCGGAGGGCTTCTCCGGCGCGGAGATCGAACAGGCGGTGGTCTCCGGGCTGTACGCCGCGCATGCCGAATCCCGGGCGCTGGATACCGGGCTGCTGATGCAGGAGATCCGCGGCAGCCGGCCGTTGTCGGTGTTGATGGCCGAACAGGTCACCGCCCTGCGCGACTGGGCCCGGGGGCGCACGGTCAGCGCGGACGAGTGACGCCCGCGCGTCATCCCGCCAGGCGGTGCAGCACCCATACCCACGCCGGCAGCGTCACCAGCGACAGCAGGATGCCGTAGCCGACCAGCGCGGCGGCCAGGCGCGGGGCCAGCCGGTGCGACATCGCCAGCGCCGCGGCGGTGATCATGGTCGGCATCGCCGATTCAAGCACATTGGCCTGCAGCATCGTGCCCTGCAGGCCGAAGGCCCAGGAAATCGGCAGCGCCAGCGCCGGCATCACCAGCAGCTTGAGCAGCAGGCCGATGCCCAGCGGTTTGAGTTCATCCAGGGGCAGCCGCAGCTGGATCGAGAAGCCCACCGCCAGCATCACCAGCGGCAGCATCGCATCGGCCAACTGCTTCAGCCCGGTGCCGATCCAGGCCGGTGGCTGCTCGGGCATCAGGGTCAACGCGAACAGCAGCGCCCACAGCGGGGGGAACTTCGCGATCCGCAGCAGGATCTGCGCGGCGGTGGGCGGGGTATCGCCGCTGTAGCGTGCGATCACGTACAGGCCGAAGGTCGACAGCAGTACGAAGGTGCCGAACTGGTCGTAGACCACCGCATACGGCAGGGCGTGGTCGCCGAGCAGCGCGCGCACCATCGGGTAGCCGATGAAACTGGAATTGGCCAGCGCCACGCAGATCAGCAGCACCGCGTGCACGTCGCGGGCGAAGCCGAACGCGCGCGTGGCCAGGCTGACCAGGACCAGGGTGGCGAGCATGAGCAGCCACGGTGTCGCCACCAGTCCGATCAGGCTGGCATCCAGGTGCAGCCGCGGGACGTAGATCAGTACCGCCGCCGGCAGGCACACGTACAGCACGATGCGGTTGAGCACATCGGCGGTGTTGTCCGGCAGCGCGCGCAGGCGCGAGAACGCCATGCCCAGGCCGAGCATGGTCAGGATGAGCGCGAATGCATCGAAAGCCATCGCGACAGCCTAGCCCACGCGCCTGCGGTCTACGCCCCGACCTTGGTCGACGTGCCGGCGCCCCGCGCGACCGACAGTCCCTGCCCGCCCGCGCGGGCAGGGACGCCCGATCACGGCCAGGCCGGCGGTTTCTCGGCCCACGCCTGCTGGATTTCGGCCAGCGTGCTGCGTTCGCTGTCGCGCCAGCCCGGCAGCAGGGCGGCGTAGCGGTCCGTCCCGCTCCACTGCTGCGGCTCGGTGCGCACCGCGGCGGCATACCACTGCACCGCCTCGTTTTTGCGGCCCAGTGTCCACAGGGCGAGCGCGTACGTGGGCGGCACCCACGACGGATTGCCGCGCAGCCCGTTCTGGGCCGCGGTCCACTGCGCCAGCGCGGCCTCGGTATCGCCCAGGCGGAACAGGTCCCAGCCGTAGTTCCAGCGCACCGAACGCGCCTGCATCGAGCTGACGGCGGTGGTCGAGGTGGCCTGTTCGTACAGGCTGCGCCCCAGTTCCGGCCGCCCCTGCGCGATCGCCACGCCGGCCAGCTGCACGGTCGCCTCCAGCGTCTTGCGGCCGCGTTCGCGCTGCTTCATCAACTGGTCGACCAGGTCGGCACTGCTGCCCGTCACCGCCACCATCGGCGTGGCGGCCGCGTCGTTGTCGAAGTAGAACTCCTGCACGGCCGGCAGCGATTGCGCCGACACGTTGAACACACAAGCCCCCATGGCCAGCATCACGCCGGCCAGCATCTGTCTTGCAACTGCCATGCAAACTCCCCCAGGTTGTCACAACAACCTCCCCTCCTGATCCTAACCGCAGCGCGGGCCCGGCACCAAGCGCCGCCGACCGGCGGTCGGCGCTACCGGCCGCGGTGCCAGACCCGCAGGCGGTTGTTGGCCGGCATCGCCACGTCCTCGACCAACACCAGGCCCACCCCGGCCGCCAGCGCATCCACCGCCTCGGCGTCGCGGATGCCCGAGGCCGGATCCCGCGCCTTCAGCCACGCATCGAACTGGCGGTTGCTGTCGCTGCTGAAGGCGCCGTGGTGATTGAAGGGCCCGTAGACCGCCAGCACGGCGTCATCGGCCATGACCGCGGGCAGTCCGGCGAACAGCGCCTGGACATGCGCCCAGCTCATGATGTGCAGGGTGTTGGCGCTGAACACCGCATCGAACGCCAGCGCGACGGCCGGCAGCGGGCCGAGCCCGGGCGCGGGCGACAGCACCGCCTGCAGCGGCCACGGGGCGGGCGTGTTGGACAGGCCGGCGGCCTGCAGCCGCGCGGCGATCCCGGGCAGATGATCCGGATGGTCGCTGGCCTGCCACTGCAGGTGCGGCAGCGCGCCGGCGAAGTGTTCGGCATGCTGTCCGGTGCCGCTGCCGATCTCCAGCACCCGGCGGCGGTCGGCGAAGTGGCGCTGCAGCACCGCCAGGATCGGCGCGCGGTTGCGCTCGCAGGCCTCGGACCAGCGTATCTGGCTCATCGGGATGTCACACCGGCAGGGAATCGATCTCCATCCAACCATGACCGCAGTCACTTGTGCCACTGTGCGCTGGCACCGAAAGTCGAAGACTTGTCCAACGCCGGCCGCCTCCGTGCCGTCGGCCGTCCTTGGGGGATGTGAGCTGTGCAACGTCGTGAGTTCCTAGCGCTGTCTGGAATGGGCCTGGCTGGCCTGGTACTGCCGCACGGCCGGCTGATCGCCGCCGAGCAGCTGCTCGAACCGGGCGATGTCGGCCGGCGCAAGGCACTGGCCGAGGCCGCGCTCGCCGCCGCCAAACGGGCCGGCGCCAGTTACTGCGACGTGCGCATCGGGCGTTACCTCAACCAGGCGATCATCACCCGCGAGAGCAACGTCCAGAACGTCACCAACAGCGAATCCTCGGGCATCGGCATCCGCGTGATCGTCAACGGTGCCTGGGGCTTCGCGGCCACGCACCAGCAGACGCCGGCCGCAGTGCTGGCCACGGTGGAACAGGCCGCGGCGATTGCCCGCGCCAACGCCGGCATCCAGACCCGCCCGGTGCAGCTGGCCCCGGTCACCGGGGTCGGTGATGTGAGCTGGAAGACGCCGATCCGCACGAACGCGATGGCGGTGCCGATCAAGGACAAGGTCGACATGCTGTTGTCGCTGAACGCGGCCGCGCTCAATGCCGGTGCCGACTTCATCAACTCCACGCTGTTCCTGGTCAATGAGCAGAAGTTCTTCGCCTCCAGCGACGGTTCTTTCATCGACCAGGACGTGCACCGGATCTGGCTGCCGTTCACCGCTACCGCGATCGACAAGGCCAGCGGCAAGTTCCGCACCCGCGCCGGGCTGTCCTCGCCGATGGGCATGGGCTACGAATTCCTCGACGGCGACGCGCGCGGCAAGATCGCGCTGCCGGGCGGCGTGGTCGCTTACCGCGATTCCTACGACCCGGTCGAAGATGCCATCGCCGCGGCCCGCCAGGCCCGCGAAAAACTCAAGGCGCCGTCGGTCAAGCCGGGCAAGTACGACCTGGTGCTGGACCCGTCCAACCTGTTCCTGACCATCCACGAGAACGTCGGCCACCCGCTGGAGCTGGACCGCGTGCTCGGCTACGAGGCCAACTACGCCGGCACCAGCTTCGCCACGCTGGACAAGCGCGATGCGGGCTTCCGCTGGGGCAGCGACATCGTCAACTTCTTCGCCGACAAGACCGCGCCGGGCAGCCTGGGCGCGGTGGGCTACGACGATGAAGGCGTGAAAACCAAGCGCTGGGACCTGGTCAAGGACGGCATCCTGGTCAACTACCAGGCCACCCGCGACGAGGTACATATCCTTGGCGAGAAGGAGAGCCACGGCTGCAGCTACGCCGATTCGTGGTCCAGCGTGCAGTTCCAGCGCATGGCCAACGTCTCGCTGGCGCCGGGCAGGACCCCGCTCAGCGTGGCCGACATGATCAGGAACGTGGAGAACGGGATCTACATCCACGGCCGTGGCTCGTACTCGATCGACCAGCAGCGCTTCAACGCGCAGTTCGGCGGCCAGCTGTACTACCAGATCAAGAACGGTGAGATCACCGGCATGGTCGAGGACGCCGCCTACCAGATCCGCACGCCGGAGTTCTGGAATGCCTGCAGCGCGATCTGCGACGAGCGCGATTTCCGCTTCGGCGGTTCGTTCTTCGATGGCAAGGGACAGCCGGGCCAGGTCTCGGCGGTCTCGCACGGCTCGTCGACCACGCGCTTCGATGGCATCAACATCATCAACACCGCACGCAGCCTGGGATGAGCCTGTCCCCGCTCCGTGCCGAATGTCACTACCGCGGCGCCCGCATGGCCGCAAGAATCGGCTGTGCCGCCGCGGCGGTCGCCCTGATGTCGCTGTTTCCCTGCCACCCCCACACCGACGTGGAGAGCTGCCTTGCAAAGACGTGACTTCCTCGCCCTGACCGGGCTTACCGCCGGCGGACTGATCGTGCCGTCGTTCTTCGGCAAGGTCATTGCCGCCGAACAGCTGCAGAGCGCGCTCGATCCGGCCCTGAAGAAGCGCCTGGCCGATGCCGCGCTGGCCGCCGCCCGCCAGGCCGGCGCAACCTACTGCGACGTGCGCATCGGCCGTTACCTGCGCCAGTACGTGATCACCCGCGAGGACAAGGTCCAGAACGTGGTGAACACCGAATCGACCGGCGTGGGCATCCGCGTGATCGTCAACGGCGCCTGGGGCTTTGCCGCCACCAACCAGCTCGGCACCACCGATGTGGCCCGTGCCGCGCAGCAGGCCGCCGCGATCGCCAAGGCCAACGCCGGGGTGCAGACCGCCCCGGTGCAGCTGGCGGCCGCACCCGGCGTGGGCGAAGTGTCCTGGCGCACGCCGATCCGCAAGAACGCGATGGACGTGCCGATCAAGGAGAAGGTCGAGCTGCTGCTGGACGTCAACGCAGGCGCGATGGGCGCCGGTGCCAGTTTCGTCAACTCGATGCTGTTCCTGGTCAACGAGCAGAAGTACTTCGCCTCCACCGATGGCTCCTACATCGACCAGGACGTGCACCGCATCTGGGCGCCGATGACGGTCACCGCCATCGACAAGAGCACCGGCAAGTTCCGCACCCGCTCCGGGCTGTCCTCGCCGATGGGCCTGGGCTACGAGTACCTGGATGGCGTCGGCACCGGCAAGGCGGTCTCGCCCAACGGCGTGGTCAACTACCGCAACTCGTACGACATGAAGGCCGATGCGATCGCCGCGGCCAAGCAGGCGCAGGAGAAGCTCAAGGCACCGTCGGTGAAGCCCGGCAAGTACGACCTGATCCTGGATCCGTCGCATACCTGGCTGACCATCCACGAGTCGGTCGGCCACCCGCTGGAACTGGACCGCGTGCTCGGCTACGAAGCCAACTATGCCGGCACCAGCTTCGCCACGCTGGACAAGCGCGAGCAGCATTTCCAGTACGGCAGCGACAAGGTCAACATCTTCGCCGACAAGACCCAGCCGGGCAGCCTCGGCGCGGTCGGTTACGACGATGAAGGCGTCAAGACCAAGCGCTGGGACCTGATCAGCGAAGGCAAGCTGGTCGATTACCAGACCATCCGCGACCAGGCCCACATCCTGGGCAAGACCGAGTCCGACGGCTGCTGCTACGCCGATTCGTGGTCCAGCGTGCAGTTCCAGCGCATGGCCAACGTGTCCCTGGCGCCGGGCAAGACCAAGCTGAGCGTGGCCGACATGGTCAAGGACGTCGAGAACGGCATCTACATCATCGGCGACGGCTCGTTCTCCATCGATCAGCAGCGCTACAACGCGCAGTTCGGTGGCCAGCTGTTCTATGAAATCAAGAACGGCCAGATCACCCGCATGCTCGAGGACGTGGCCTACCAGATCCGCACGCCGGAGTTCTGGAACGCCTGCACCGCCGTGGCCGATGAAAGCGACTACCGCCTGGGCGGTTCGTTCTTCGACGGCAAGGGCCAGCCGGGCCAGGTCTCGGCGGTCTCGCACGGTTCGTCCACCGCGCGCTTCAACGGCATCAACGTCATCAACACCGCGCGCAGCCTCGGCTGACCGGTCAGGAGCCCCAATCCATGAGTATCTTCACCGAAGCCCAGGCCAAGGCCATCCTCGACAAGGTCATCGCGCTCTCCAAGGCCGATGAGTGCACCGCCGTGCTGGCCGGCTCGATCGACGGCAACATCCGTTTCGCACTGAACAACGTCTCCACCAGCGGCATCGTCGACAACACCGAACTGGCCGTCACGGTCGCCTTCGGCAAGCGGGTCGGCACCGCCTCGATCAACGAGTTCGACGACGCCGCGCTGGAACGCGTGGTGCGCCGCGCCGAGGATCTGGCCCGCCTGGCCCCGGAAAACCCGGAATTCCTGCCGGCGATCGGCAAGCAGACCTACCGGCCCAGCCCGACCTTCAGCGCATCCACCGCGGCGATCGACCCGGCGTTCCGCGCCAAGGTCGCCGCCGACTCGATCGCGCCGTGCCGTGGCAACGGCCTGATCGCGGCCGGCTTCCTCGAAGATGGCCAGAGCTTCCAGGCCACCGCCAACAGCAACGGCAACTTCGGTTACCAGCGCGGCACCAACTTCGATTACACCTGCACGGTGCGCACCGAAGACGGCCGCGGCTCGGGCTGGGTCGGCCGCAACCTCAAGGAGGCCGCTGACTTCAAGGCCGACCAGGACATCCGCATCGCCATGCGCAAGGCCACCGAATCGGCCGAAGCCAAGGCGCTGGAGCCGGGCAAGTACACGGTGATCCTGGAGCCGGCCGCCGCGGCGGGCCTGATCAGCTTCATGATGAACTTCTTCGATGCGCGCTCGGCCGATGAAGGCCGCAGCTTCCTGTCCAGGAAGGGCGGCGGCAACAAGCTCGGCGAACAGGTCTACGACCCGCGCGTGAACATGGTGGCCGACCCGTGGCACCCCGAGGCCGCCGTGCTGCCGTGGGACAACGAAGGCCAGCCGCGCGAGAAGCTGGACATCATCAAGAACGGCAAGATCGCCAACCTCAACTACTCGCGCTTCTGGGCGCAGAAGCAGGGCAAGACCGCCAACGCGCGGCCCGGCAACCTGCTGATGGCCGGTGGCGACAAGAGCACCGCCGAGCTGGTGCGTGGCACCCAGAAGGGCATCCTGGTCACCCGCACCTGGTACATCCGCATGGTCGATCCGCAGACCGTGCTGCTGACCGGCCTGACCCGCGATGGCACCTTCTACATCGAGAACGGCCAGATCAAGCACCCGGTGAAGAACTTCCGCTTCAACGAATCGCCGGTGATCATGCTCAACAACATCGAAGAACTGGGCAAGCCGGTGCGTGTGGCCGGTGACGAATCCAGCCTGGTGATGATGATCCCGCCGATGAAACTGCGCGATTTCACCTTCACTTCGTTGTCCGACGCGGTCTGATGCACGGTCGTGACGGCCGCTGGCCGTCTCTCCGTCTGGCCGGTTGCCCCCGGGAACGTGCGTGGCGATGAACCGCGCACAGTTCCTGCGCCTGATGCTGGGCAGTGCCGCCTTCGCGGCATTGCCCGCGCCGGCGCGTGCCCAGGCCGGGCGCTATGACGTCTGGTTCACCCGCCTCAGGTACGACTCCGGCGACTGGGACGTGGATGCGCGCATGCCGTCCAACGTGATCACCTCGCTGATCGATTACACCTCCCTGCGCGTGGACCCGACCGAGCACGTGATCGCCCTGTCCGATCCGCGCATGCTGGAGGCGCCGTTCTGCTATCTGGCCGGGCACAAGCTGGTCGAGTTCAATGCCGCCGAGCGGCAGAACTTCGTGCGTTACGTGCGCAACGGCGGCTTCGTGTTCGTCGATGACTGCAACCACGACATCGACGGCCTGTTCGCCAAGTCCTTCGAAGCACAGATGGCCAAGCTGTTCGGGCCGAAGGCGTTGAACAAGCTGCCGAACAACCACGCGCTGTACCGCAGCTTCTTCCGCTTTCCCGAGGGCCCGCCCGCCACGGGGTTCGAGCTCAATGGCTGGGGCGACGACCTCGTCCACGATTACCTCAAGGGCATCGAGATCGATGGCCGGCTCGGCGTGCTCTACAGCAACAAGGACTACGGCTGCGAGTGGGACTACGACTGGCGCAACAAGCGTTTCCTGGCCGAAGACAACACCCGCTTCGCGGTCAACATCATCATGTATGCGTTGAACAATTAGGTTTCTTCATGCTTTTTCAGCCACGCGTGGCGTGGCTCTACACCGATCTTCTGCGAGTGCCTTATGACGACCGACAGCCTTGATGTCCTCCTGCCCCGACTGGATCACCTGCGCAGCGCGCTGGGCCAGGCCGTGGTCGGCCAGCACGCCGTGGTCGAGCAGCTGCTGATCGGCCTGCTGGCTGGCGGCCACTGCCTGCTGGAAGGCGCACCGGGCCTGGGCAAGACCCTGCTGGTGCGCTCGCTCGGCCAGGCGCTGGAGCTGCAGTTCCGGCGCGTGCAGTTCACCCCGGACCTGATGCCCAGCGACATCCTTGGCACCGAGCTGCTGGAGGAAGACCACGGCACCGGCCACCGTCACTTCCGCTTCCAGAAGGGCCCGATCTTCACCCACCTGCTGCTGGCCGACGAGCTCAACCGCACGCCGCCCAAGACCCAGGCCGCGCTGCTGGAAGCGATGCAGGAGCGTACCGTCAGCTACGCCGGCACCACCTATGCGCTGCCCGCGCCGTTCTTCGTGCTGGCCACGCAGAACCCGATCGAACAGGCGGGCACCTACCCGCTGCCCGAAGCGCAGCTGGACCGTTTCCTGCTGCACGTGCGGGTGGACTACCCCACCGAGCAGGAAGAGCGCGACATCCTGCTGCAGACCACCGGCAGTGCCACGGGCAGCGTGCCCAAGGTGATGCACGCCGAAGACGTGCTGGCGCTGCAGGCGGCCGTGCGCCAGGTGCACATCAGCGAGGACGTGCTGACCTGGATCACCCGCCTGGTGCGTGCCAGCCGACCCGGCAGCGATGCACCGGCGGCGGTGAACCAATGGATCAAGTGGGGTGCCGGCCCGCGTGCCGGACAGTCGCTGGTGCTGGCCGCCAAGGCACGTGCACTGCTGCAGGGCCGTTTCGCCGCAACCCGCGAGGATGTGCAGGCGCTGGCGGCCCCGGTGATGCGCCATCGCCTGCTGTTGTCCTTCGCCGCCGAGGCCGAGCAGAAGAGCGCCGACGACGTGGTCGCCGCGCTGCTGCAGGCCGTGCCGTTCCCGGGGTGATCCACACGCCGTGAGCCGCAACGCACCGATCGCGATCCCCGCCGATGTCCGCAGCCGCCTGAAGGCACTGCGGCTGCTGCCGCGCCGTGCGCGCGGTGCACACGGGATCGGCCAGCACGCCAGCCGCAGTCGCGGCGCTGGGCTGGAGTTCGCGCAGTACCGCGCCTATGAGCCCGGCGATGAGCTGCGGCAGATCGACTGGAAGCTCTACGCGCGCTCGGACCGCTTCTTCGTCCGCGAATCCGAGCGCGAAAGCCCGATCACGCTCTGGGTACTGCTCGATGCCACCGCCTCGGCGAGCCAGAGCGATCGCGCCCGACCGGACTGGTCGCGGCTGGACCACGCCTGCGCCACCGCCGCCTGCCTGGTTGAACTGGCCCTGCAGCAGAGCGACCGCTTCGGCGTGATCGTCCTGACCGGCGAAGGCGTGCACCTGGTGCCGGCCGGCCATGGCCCGCGCCAACGCGACCGCGTGCATCTGCTGCTGCGCCAGGTGCAGGCCAGCGGCAGGTGGCCGCCGGTCACGGCACTGGCACCGATCTGGGAGCGCGTACAGGCCGGCGACCTGCTCGTTGCGCTGGGCGATGGTTTCGACGAGGCCGGCATCGTGCTGCTGGAGCGGCTCGCTGCCGCACGCCGCGAGGTGCTGCACCTGCAGCTGCTGACCGCCGAAGAGCGCGATTTCCCGTTCACCGAGGGCCACCGCTTCCGCGATCCGGAGACCGGCGAAGAACTGCTGGGCGACGGCCGCGCCATCCGCGCGGATTACCTGGCCCGCTTCGACACGGCGCAGCGCGCATTGCAGGCACGCCTGCAGAGCAGTGGCATCGGGCATGCCACCGGTTATCTCGACCAGCCGCTGGATCAACCGCTGCGTGTGCTGCTCGGTGCCGGGGGCGGCGCATGAGCCTGCTGTATCCGCTTGGCCTGCTGGCACTGGCTGCCTGGCTGGTGCCGCTGCTGATCCACCTTGCACGCCGCCATCAGTACGCACCGCTCGATTTCGCCGCCCTGCGCTGGCTGCGGGCCCGGATCCGGCCGCGCCAGAAGATCCGTTTCGATGAGTGGCCGCTGCTGCTGGTGCGACTGCTGCTGCTCGCCGCACTGGCCCTGCTGCTGGCACGCCCGCTGCTGCATGGCGGTGCGGCCAACACCCACCCGGTGACAGTGGTCGCCCCGGGGCTGGACGGCACTGCCCTGCGCGGGCAGGACGCAACGGGGGACTGGCGCTGGCTGGCCCCGGGTTTCCCGGCACTGGCCGATGCTGTCCCGTCATCTCCCTCACCGCTGGCCAGCCTGCTGCGCGAACTGGACCAGACCCTGCCCGCCGGTGCGCCGCTGACCGTCTACATTCCCGACCCGATGCCCGGGCTGGATGGCGAGCGTCCGCGCCTGTCGCGCGCCGTGACCTGGCGGCCGGTGCCGCTGGCGCCCGCCATCACACGCGCGGCGACGCTGCCTGAGGTGCAGGTCGGCGCCGGCATCGCCGACGCCGAGCAGCGGGTGCTGGCAGCGATCCAGCGCGCGTGGTCGAACCAACCGCTGTCGCCTGCACGCGCCGCGGACACCGCCCCGGACGATGGCCAGCTCGGCGTGTGGCTTGCCGCTGGGCCGTTGCCCACCGCCTGGCAGGCGTGGGTGCAGCAGGGCGGCAGTGTGCTGGTCACGCCCGGTGCCGCGGGATCCGGCTGGACGCCGGCGCTGCGCGATGCACAGGGCGCGGTGGTGCTGGAACAACGGCAGGAAGGCAGCGGTCGTCTGCTGCGCTTCAGCGCAGCGCTGTCGCCGACAGAGCTGCCGGCATTGCGCGATCCCGGCTTCCCCCGCCAATTGCTGGCCGTCATCGCGGCACCGGCCGCGCCCACCCTCGCACCTGCGGCCACACAGGCACCGTTGCGTGGCGCTGCCGCACCGCTCCCCGCACCGCGTGAGCTGACGCCGTGGCTGCTGGCGCTGATCGTGCTGCTGTTCGCGCTCGAACGGCTGATGGCCACCTCGCCGCGCCGTGGAGCAGGGGCATGAACGCCATCATCCAGCGTGGTTGGCAGCGCGCGCGCCGGCGGCAGTGGTGGATCACCGCCGTACTCGCGGTACCGATCGCACTGGCACTCAGTGCCGTTGCATGGCGGGCCGCGGGCTTCAATGCGTTCACCGTGATCCTGCTGCTGACGTTGCTGGTCAGCGTCGGTCTGGCCACCTGGCGCGCACGCCGTCTTGATCGCCAGTGGCTGGTTCGCCGCCTGGATGAAGACCCGATCGCACAGGACAGTGCCGACCTGCTGTTCGCGCCCCCCGACACGTTGAACCCGTTGCAGCGGCGCCAGCGCGCGCATGTCGAGGCGACACTGCAGTCGCGCCTGCCCGAGCTGCGGCCCCGCTGGCCGTGGCGCTGGGTACTGGCGTCGGCGGTGATGTCAGTGCTGGCCATGGCCTTGGCCTTCGGCTGGCCGCGCGGCCAGAGCGCAGCGCCACTGTTCCCCGGCGCGAGCGCACCGCCGGCCACACCGGCGCAACCGCCGCAGCTGCGTTCGACGCGGCTGGAGATCACCGCCCCGGCCTACACCGGGCAGCCGGTGCGCGTGCAGAACGCGCTGGATGGCAAGGTCGCGCAGGACAGCCGCCTGCTGTGGTCGCTGCGCTTCTCCGCGCAGCCGCACACCGCCGCCCTGCAGTTCCACGATGGCCAGCGCATCGCGCTGCAGCGCGAGGGCGACCTCTGGACCGCACGGTGGACCGCGACCCGCCCGGCGCTGTACCGCGTGGTGACCCAGCCCGCCCTGCGCGACACCCGTCTGTACCGGCTCGATGTGGTGCCGGATCGCCCCCCGGTGGTGCGCGTGATCGCCCCGGACCGCAGCCTCGTGCTGGGCACGCCCGGCCAGCGCCAGTGGCCGCTGCAGTTCGAGGCCACCGACGACCATGGCGTGGTCGCCACCGCGCAGTTGAAGGTCACGTTGGCCCAGGGCAGCGGTGAGAACATCACCTTCCGCGAGCAGACCTTCACCCTGTCCGGCACCGGGCCGGCGACGCAGCGGCGCTTCGCGCGCACGCTCGATCTCGGCGCGCTTGGCGCCACCGAAGGCAACGATGTGATCGCGCAGCTGACCGTGCGCGACACCCACGCGCCCACCGCGCAGAGCGCACAGAGCAGCAGCGTCATCCTGCGCCTGCCCAGCGCCGCCGAGATCCAGGGCACCGACATGGAGGGCATGGTCAAGAAGACCCTGCCGGCGTACTTCCGCAGCCAGCGCCAGATCATCATCGACGCCGAGGCGCTGATCAAACAGCGCCGCCAGCTGCCGGCCGAGGAGTTCGTCAAACGCGCCGATGCGATCGGCGTGGACCAGCGCATCCTGCGCCTGCGCTATGGCCAGTTCCTCGGTGAGGAAAGCGAGGGCGGGGCCAAGCCGCCACCGACCAGCGACACCCTGCCCACCAGCGACACGCCGGCGACCCCGCATGACGATGATCATGATCACCATGGCGAGCCTGCACAGGCCCAGGCGCAAGCCGGCCACGATGATCACGACCATGGCGCACAAACCGACGGCACCGCACCCGTGTTTGGCAGCGCCACCGATGTGCTCTCCGAATATGGCCATACCCATGACCACGCCGAGGCCGCCACCCTGCTCGATCCCAAGACGCGCGCCACGCTGAAGGCGGCGCTCGACCAGATGTGGTCGTCGGAAGGCGAACTGCGCCAGGGCCAGCCCGAGCGCGCCCTGCCCTACGCCTACAAGGCGCTGGGTTTCATCAAGGAAGTGCAGCAGGCCGAGCGCATCTATCTGGCGCGGGTCGGTCCGGAGCTGCCGCCGATCGATGAAGCCCGGCGCATGACCGGCGATCGCGCCGAGCTGGCCAGCAGGGCATTGCCGCTGCGTGCGCTGGAAGCCCCCGACCAGGCCATCGTGCAGGTCTGGCAGCATCTGGCCGATCCCGGCAGCGCGCCCGATCTGGACGCGCTGACCCAGTGGCTGCGGCGCAATGAAGCGCGACTGCCAGATCCATTGAGCCTGGCCGCCGCCATCGAAACACTGCGCATCACCCCGGACTGCGCCGACTGCCATCACGCCCTGCGCGCGCAGCTGTGGCGTGCCCTGCTGCGGCCGCTGCCGCAGGTGCCGCGTCGCAACGCACCCGATGCCATGGGCCAGCGCTACCTGGATGCACTCGAGGCCACCCCATGAGCGAACCGCGCTGGATCCTGATCGCGCTGCTGGCCGTGCTGCTGCTGGCCAGCGCACGCCTGTGCTGGCAGCAGTGGCGTGGGCCGGTGCGGGCGCGCGGCGTGTTCGCCGGCCTGCTGCTGTTGCAGATCGCGGTCACCGCGCTGCTCTATCTGACCCTGGTGCCCCCGATGCAGCGCGCGGCCGGCGGTCAGCTCACCGTGCTGACCGCGGCGGCCGAACAGGTGCGCTGGTCGGCCGCGCCGGGCGAGACCGTGGTCGCGCTGCCGGAGGCGCCAACGGCGGCCGAGGCCCTGCGTGCACCCGACCTGGCGACCGCGCTGCGCCAGCATCCGGGTACCACCTCGCTTCGGCTGATCGGCGATGGCCTGACGTCCCGCGATCGCGATGTGGCGCTGCCGCGCGGCGTGCGTCTCGCATCGCCCGGCGCACCGCAGGGCTGGATGTCACTGCAGCCGCCGCCGGTCACCGCCCCCGGTGCGGTGTTCACCGTCAGCGCGCGTGCGCAGGGCGTGCCGGACGCGCGCGCCGAGCTGGTGGATCCGGCCGGCCTGGTCGTCGACCGTGCCACGCCCGGCGCCGATGGCAGCGTGCACCTGGACGGTGTGGCACGGGTCCCCGGGCAGAGTGTGTTCCGCCTGCGCCTGCTGGATGCCG
Source organism: Stenotrophomonas sp. TWI700 (assembly GCF_039673645.1). Lineage (NCBI taxonomy): Bacteria > Pseudomonadati > Pseudomonadota > Gammaproteobacteria > Lysobacterales > Lysobacteraceae > Stenotrophomonas > Stenotrophomonas sp. TWI700. Next base: position 230,967 of record NZ_JBDJMB010000002.1, read on the forward strand.
GCCAGCATGTGGTCGATACCCTGGCCGTACCCGTGGACACCGTCGCCACGGCCACGCCGCGCCTGCTGATCCTGGCCGGTGCGCCAGGCCCGGAGCTCAAGTACCTGCGCCGCTGGGCCACGGATGCCGGGCTGCGCGTGCAGGCGCAGGCCAACACGGGCGGTGGGGTGTCGCTTGGCGATGCGCCGATCACGCTCACCGCGGCCAGGTGGGCCGAAACCGATGTCGTGGTGCTGGATGAGCGCAGCCTGGTCGCACTGTCGGCCACGCAGCGCAGCACGCTGCAACAGGCCATCCGCAATGGGCTCGGCGTCCTGGTTCGTACCAGCGGCCCCGTTGGCGATGGCGCCCGCCAGGTGCTGCGCAGCTGGGGACTGTCCGTCACCGGCGGCAACCAGCCCGCGCCCCTGTCGCTGCCGGCGGATGCCGACGCCGCGTTGCTGCAGGCACGCCGTGGCCCACAGCGGCCCGCATCGGATGCCACTGCCTACATCGAGGAAGCCGACGCCGCCTCGCACCAGGCCGCGCTGCCGGTATTGGAGCGGTGGGCGGTGCAGACCACCGACGCGACGCCGCTGCTGCACGATGACAAGGGCGCTTCGGTCGGCGGCTATCGCGCCCTCGGGCGCGGACGCGTCGCGCTGCTGCCGGTCACCGACAGTTATCGGCTGGTGCTGGCCGGCCGTGACGATCGCCATGCCGAGCTGTGGAGCAGCGTGCTGGCCAGCATCGCGCGCGCGCTTCCCGCTGCGGAGGTCCCACGCATCGATGCCATCACCCCCTGGGCCGGCGAGCGCATGGCCCTGTGTCAGCTGCAGGCAACCGCGCAGGTGCGTGCACCGGATGGCGCGCTCATTCCACTCCGGATCGATCCGGCCAGCGGTACCGAGCGCTGCGCGGGCTATTGGCCAGCGCAGGCCGGCTGGCATCAGCTGCAGCAGAGTGAGAACCGCCACGCGTTCTACGTGTTCGATCCGGCCACTGCGCAACCGCTGCATCGGCAGCAGCTGCGCGAGGCGACCGCACAGCGTCTGGCTGGCGGCACCGCCGCCGCACCGGCGGGCCTGGTAGAAACGCCGGGCGCACGCTGGCCGTGGCTGTTGGCCTTCGTGCTGGCGGCAGGGTTGCTGTGGTGGCTGGAGCGACGGCGGACGGCGACAACGCGATGACGGCAGGTCCGCCTGCCCGCTACTCCGGCAACGGCGGCAGCGGCGTCGGGCACCCACCCTGCTGCGCACACACCTCCATCGCGCGGCGCTGTTCTTCCTCGGTGAGCTCCGGCGGCGGGCGGGCGGTCGCGGACTGGATCTGCGCGGGCCCGCCAGTGAGCTTGTTCACGCCCTGCGCGGCTTTGGCCAATCCCTGGTGGATGCCCATCATCAGGTAGCCGCCACTCATGCTGACCTGCTCAGGCGAAGGCGGCTCGCTCCAGGTACGGCTGAAGCGATTGGGCTGAACCTGCACGGGATTTTTGAAGCGGTACAGATCCAGCGGTTCGTCGTCGGGCTTGAGCGCACGCACCTCGCCCAGCGTGGTGACCTCACCCTGTGTCGCAGGCGGCGGCTCCACCGGCTCGGGTGCGGCGGCCTTCTGGGCCTGTGCGGCGGCGGTCAGCAGCAGGCCGGCCAACAACGCTGCACTTTGATGTCCACGTAATGCCACTGCGACGCCATCCTTAGTTTGTGCGGGCTGTCGCCAAGCATACGGATGCCGGCTTCAGATTTCGTTGCTGGCAGCTGTCCAGGCGTCGCCGCCACGCACTGAACCATTCACCCGCGCGCACCCCGATGTCTCAGACATTGAGACGCGGTCATGTTCCCATAGCGTCCTTTGCAGACCGTTGTGACCATGGCTTACGAACTCGCCAAGCGCACTGAAGACGCCGAGCGCCGCCTCGCCACCACCGATGGGCTGCCCTCGCGCGATGGCGCGCTGCTGACCGCGCGCCTGCAGCGCCGCTACAACGACCGCATCACCGGCAGCTTCACGATTCCGGCCCGCGAGGGCCAGTACGCGCCGATCCCGGCGGATGTGCCCGACGCCCTGGTCCAGGCGCTGAAGGCGCGTGGCATCGAGCAGCTCTACAGCCACCAGGCGCAGGCCTGGGAGGCCAGCCAGCGCGGCGAGCACGTGGCCATCGTGACCCCGACCGCCAGCGGCAAGTCGCTGTGCTACACCCTGCCGGTGGTCAGCGCGGCGATGCAGGGCAAGGCCAAGGCGCTGTACCTGTTCCCGACCAAGGCGCTGGCCCAGGACCAGGTGGCCGAGCTGCTGGAACTCAACCGCGCCGGCGATCTGGGTGTCAAAGCCTTCACCTTCGATGGGGATACGCCGGGCGATGCGCGCCAGGCGATCCGCCTGCACGGCGACATCGTGGTCTCCAACCCGGACATGCTGCACCAGGCGATCCTGCCGCATCACACCAAGTGGGCGCAGTTCTTCGAGAACCTGCGCTACGTGGTCATCGATGAAGTGCACACCTACCGCGGCGTGTTCGGCAGCCACGTCACCAACGTGCTGCGCCGGCTCAAGCGGATCTGCGCGTTCTATGGCGTGGAGCCGCAGTTCATCCTGTGCTCGGCGACCATCGGCAACCCGCAGGCACATGCCGAGGCGCTGATCGAAGCGCCGGTGACGGCGATCACCGAGTCCGGCGCGCCCAGCGGGCCGAAGCATGTACTGCTGTGGAACCCGCCGGTGGTCAACGCCGATCTCGGCCTGCGCGCTTCGGCGCGCTCGCAGAGCAACCGTATCGCCCGCATCGCGATCAAATCCGGGCTGAAGACCCTGATCTTCGCGCAGAGCCGGTTGATGGTCGAAGTGCTGACCAAGTACCTCAAGGACATCTTCGACCACGACCCGCGCAAGCCGGCGCGCATCCGCGCCTACCGCGGCGGCTACCTGCCCACCGAGCGCCGCGAGACCGAACGCGCCATGCGCGCCGGGCAGATCGACGGCATCGTCAGCACCTCGGCGCTGGAGCTGGGCGTGGATATCGGCAGCCTCGACGTGGTCATCCTCAACGGCTACCCGGGCAGCGTCGCCGCGACCTGGCAGCGCTTCGGCCGCGCCGGCCGCCGCCAGCAGCCCGCGCTGGGCGTGATGGTGGCCAGCTCGCAGCCGCTGGACCAGTACGTGGTGCGGCATCCGGATTTCTTCGCCGAGGCCTCGCCCGAGCATGCGCGCATCGCGCCGGACCAGCCGCTGATCCTGTTCGACCACATCCGCTGCGCCGCCTTCGAGCTGCCGTTCCTGGCCGGCGATCCGTTCGGCCCGATCGACCCGCTGGTGTTCCTGGAAGCCCTGGCCGAAACCGAGGTGGTCCATCGCGAAGGCGACCGTTGGGAGTGGATCGCCGACAGCTATCCGGCCAACGCGGTCAGCCTGCGCTCGGTCGCCGATGGCAACTTCGTGGTGGTGGACCGCAGCGACGGCAAGCAGCAGATCATCGCCGAAGTGGATTATTCCGCCGCCGCGCTGACACTGTACGAAGGCGCCATCCACATGGTGCAGTCCACGCCCTACCAGGTGGAGCGGCTGGACTGGGAAGGCCGCAAGGCCTATGTCACCCGCACCCACGTGGACTACTACACCGACAGCATCGACTTCACCAAGCTCAAGGTGCTGGACCGCTTCGATGGCTGCATCGCCGGGCGCGGCGATTCCCACCATGGCGAGGTGCACGTGGTGCGCCGCGTGGCCGGCTACAAGAAGATCCGCTACTACACCCACGAAAACATCGGCTACGGCCCGGTCAACCTGCCCGACCAGGAGCTGCACACCACGGCGGTGTGGTGGCAGTTGCCGCAGGCGCTGCTGCTGACCGCGTTCGACAGCAAGCAGGAAGCGCTGGACGGTTTCCTGGGCGCGGCCTACGCGCTGCACATCGTCGCCACGGTGGCGGTGATGGCCGATGCGCGCGACCTGCAGAAGGCGGTCGGCAATGGTGATGGTGCGTGGTTCGCGGTGGCCGACCAGAGCGGGCGCGGGCAGCTGCGTGGCGCCGAGTTCGATGCCAGCGCGATCGAGCTGCAGCAGCAGTTCGTGCCCACGGTATATCTGTACGACAACTTCCCCGGCGGCGTGGGCCTGAGCGAGCCGCTGTGGGTGCGCCAGGCCGAGCTGCTGCTGCGCGCGCGCGAACTGGTGCAGGGCTGCGACTGCAAGGCCGGCTGCCCGGCCTGCGTCGGTCCGGTGTTGGCCGGCCAGGAAGACGATGCCACCACGCCGAAGGCGCTGGCGTTGAAGGTGCTGGACCTGTTCGACAGTGCCGCGCTGCCGTCCGCGGCCGAACGTGAGCGCCAGCATGCCGAGGTGGTCGCCCCGTGAGCCTGAGCCTGGACAAGCTGCGCCTGCTGCGCCGGCAGGCGGGCGATGCGACGGCGGCGGCTGCCTCTGATCCGGCCATCGCCCCTGGGCGTGGAACCGCTGCCGCTGATGCGGGCGCGCCCGGCGACACGGGCAGCGCCCCTCTTCCGGCCGCCGCCAACGACGCACGTGCGCACACGCCTGCGCCCGCCTCCGTTTTCGGCTGGGTCGAGCAGGAAATCCGCCACAAACCGACCGGCGCCGCCGCACGCGAGACCGCACCGGCAACGCCTGCCCTCCCGACGCCCGCGCTGCGCAGACCCGAGATCGGTGGCCTGCGCCGCCTGCTTGGCCTGCGCGATCGCGGCATCATCACGGCCAAGCCGCGCGAGAACGCCGCGGATCGCCATGTACCGGGCGAGGAAATCGCGCCGGGGCTGTTCCTGATCGAATCGTTCGTCGCGCAGGCGATCCCCACCGAACCGCTGTCGCTGGCCTTCGCCAAGCGCGAGGGCGAGCAGGTGCAGCCGCGGGATCTGTTGTTCTTCGACACCGAGACCACCGGCCTGGCCGGCGGCACCGGCACCCGCGCTTTCATGATCGGCGCGGCGGACTGGCACACCCATCCCGAACGCGGCGACGGCCTGCGCATCCGCCAGCTGCTGATGACGACGATGGCCGCGGAAACCGCGATGCTGCGCGAGTTCGCCGGCTGGCTGCAGCCGGGCACGGTGTTCTCCAGCTACAACGGGCGCTGCTACGACGCCCCGCTGCTGAAGACGCGCTATCGGCTGGCGCGGCAGCGCTGCCCGATCACGCCGCTGGACCATGTCGACCTGCTGTTTCCGACGCGCCGCCGCTATCGCGGCACCTGGGAGAACTGCCGGCTGGCCACGATCGAGCGCCAGCTGCTGCAGATCGTGCGCGAAGACGATCTGCCCGGCTCGGAAGCCCCCGCGGCATGGCTGAATTACCTCCGGGGCGGCAGCGCGGTGAACCTGCGCCGCGTGGCCGAGCACAACCACCAGGACGTGGTCACCCTGGCGCTGCTGATGCGGCGGCTGGTGGCCGAGGAGCAGCGCGACCGGGAGACCTTGGCGCTGCAGGCCATTGACGCGGTGTAAAGGCCGGTCCACGGACACTGCGGGTACTTACCGTGGGAGGACCACCACATGCGTCTGAACCTTCTGTTCGCCCTGGGCTGCGCCCTGCCGCTGGCCGCCTGTAGTCATCCCGGCAAGACGGCGGGAACACCCGCCGACAGCCCGACCTCGACCGCGCCGCCCGCGGTGGCCGGCAGTGGCGGCCAGTGCGATCCGGAAAAGCTCACCGGCCTGACCGGGCAGACCGCCACCGAAGCGGTGATCCAGAAAGCAGTGAAGGACAGCGGTGCCCGCAACGCCCGCGTGCTCAAGCCGGGCATGGCGATGACCATGGATTACCGCGAAGACCGGCTCAGCATCGAAGTCGACGCGCAGAACAGGATCGTGCGCGCCAACTGCGGTTGAGAAAGCGGCCTGCAGGTCAGTCGATCAGGCGCCGGGCCTTGCCGCTGGCCAGCGCCTGATCGATGGCCGTGCGTACTTCCCGCACGGCGCGGGCCGAGGCCAGGCTCTGCTGCTGCGCCAGGCGCGCCTGCTCCCGGCCCAGCTCGGCCTGCTCGCGCGCGACCAGGGTGATCTGACGGGCGTCCACCGCCTTGGCCGCGGCGGTACGCGCTTCGCGCGCTGCCTGGCTGGCACCGGCGGCAGCCGCACGTGACTGGCGCGCGGCCTGATTTGCCTCGGCGGCCGCATCCAGTCCCGTTTGGCGCGTCGCGCGGTTGACCACCGCCGCGACATCCACTGCGGCCAGCGCGTCGGCGGTGACCTGCATCGAGACCTGGGCCAGCTGCTGGCCGATCGCCGCCTGGCGGTTGCCCAGCTCGGCCTGCGCGTTGCCCAAGGCCGCCACGTCGGACTGACTGCGGCTGAGCTGGCTGAGGACGGCGGGATCGCGGATGAGATAGCGCGCCTGGCCACGACGTACCCACAGCGCCGGTTCGTCGCCGCCCGCATCGCGTCGCGCCTGCTTGAGATCGGCCACCGAGGCATCGACGAAGTTGTCGTCCTGCCCCATCAGCACGAACGCCTGGGCGGGTTGCTGGCGGATGTTGAGCTTGCCATGGGTAACGAAGGACATCCCGTCATCCAGATCCTTCGGCGGCTCCGGCGCACGGGGTGCGGCGGGGGCGGCCGGCGGTTCCGGGGCCGGCATCGGCTCCGGTGCGGGCATCGGCTCCGGCGCGGCGACCGGGGCGGGTGTCGGGCGGGGCGCGGGGGCAGGCAACGGCGCTGGCGGCGTGGGCACGTTCGGTGCCGTCGGGGCCGGGGGCACCGGCGGCGGCGGCGCAGCCACCAGCCGCAGCGGCGCCACGCCCACCACCACGAACAGCGCGGTGATCGCCAGCGCGGCGGCGCGCGGGAAACTGCGGGTCTGCTGCAGGGTCAGCAGGCGGCGCTTGAGGCTGCGCAGGTTCGGCGAGGCGCTGGCCACGCCCACGGCAGGACGCGGTGCGACACCCAGCTGCACCAGCAGGCGACCATAGTCGTGCCGGCAATGGTCATGCCCGGCCACCACCGCACCATCGCAGGCTTCTTCGCGGGCCAGGGCGTATTCGCGCGCGGCCAGGTGGACCAGCGGATGGAAGAAGAACAGATGCTGCGACAGTGCCGGCAGCAGGCCCCACCACAGGTCGCGGCGCTGCAGATGGATCAGCTCATGGGTCAGCGCCATGTCCAGGTCATCGGCCGACATCGCCGGCAGTTCGCGCGCCGGCAGCAGCAGCACGGGCCGCCACGGGCCGATCAACTGCGGCGAGCGGATCTGTGCGGAGAGCTTCAGGCGCGGCGCGCGGCGCAGGCCATGCGCTTCGGCAGCGAGCTGCAGGGCCTGCTGCAGGCCGGCGTCGGTACACTCGGTGGCACCGCGCACCAGCGCGCGGCTCGCGCGGTAGCCGCGCAGGCTGTGCACCAGCATCAAGAACACGCCGGCGGCCCACAGGGCCAGCAGCAGCGACGGCCAGGACACCGCCATCGTCGCCGTCTCGGCCGCGCTTGCTGCATGGATGAGCGGCGCGGCCTGCACGGCGGCATCGAACGCAGGCAGTGCCGTTACCGGGGCGGTCGGCGCAGTCAGCGCGACGGGTGCAGGCAGCACCGCCAGTTCCAGCGGGCTGCTCCAGAACAGGCCCAGCACCGCCTGCGCGGCCACCAGCCACCACAGCCGGCAGCGGGTCGCGGAGGGCAGCCGCGGCAGCAGGCGGCATACGCCCCAGACCAGCGCCACCAGCACCGCACTCTGCACGCTGGTCCAGCCCAGCCGCATCAGCAGTTCGCTCATCATCATGTCCATGGCTCAGCCCTCCCGCTTGCGTGACTGCAACTGTGCGACCAGCGCTTCCAGCTCGGCCAGCTCCTGATCGCTGACGTCGACCTTGTGCGACATGAACGCTACGAACGGCGAGACCGAGCCCTGCAGCGTCTTCTCCACGAAGCTGGCCACCGCGCCCTGCACCACGCTGTCCTGGCCGCTGGTGGTGGCATAGCGGTACACGCCGTCCACCTGCTTGCGGCTCAGGTACGACTTGGCGCGCAGGCGCTCCATCATGGTCAGCACGGTGGACCGTGCCAGCCCGCGCTGCTCGCCGAACCCGGCGGCGACTTCGCCGACGCTTGGACGGTCCTGTTCCGCGATGTACTGCAGCAGGGCCAGTTCCTGGTCCCCGATGGTCTTGCCGCGCATGGCGCACTCCCTATGACTACACGTGTCGCCACCGTGCCAGTGACTACAGGTGTCGTCAAGTGCCGGACGGAGGGTGCCGACGAACGGTAGGCCGCAACTGGCTGTCGGCCCAGGCATGCACGCCGCACGCATCGCCGGGGGCAGGAGGGACGGCAAGGTCGAACGGCGAATAGGCCCTGGCGGCATACTCACGCCACCGGCCTTGGTGCTGCAGAGAAGAACCACCGAGGTGATCCTCGGTGGCTTGCTGAGGCGGTGCCGACGGTCAGCCGCGCGGCCCGCCCATCACCGGCAGGATCACGCCGCTGATGTAACTCGCGGTGATCGGCGAGGCGAGGAACACATAGGCCGGCGACAGTTCTTCCGGCTGCGCCGGTCGGCCCATGTCGCTGTCCTGGCCGAACTCGGCCACGTCGGGGGCTTTCTTGTCGGCCGGATTGAGCGGCGTCCAGACCGGTCCCGGGGCGACTGCATTGACCCGGATGCCGCGCGGCAGCAGCTGGCTGGCCAGCGCCTTGGTGAAGGCATGGATCGCGCCCTTGGTGGCCGAGTAGTCCACCAGCGCCTTGCTGCCGAACAGCCCGGTTTCCGAGCCGGTATTGATGATGCTGGCGCCTTCGCCCAGATGCGGCAGCACCGCACGCGCCATCTGGATGTAACCGCCGACGTTGGTCTGCAGGGTTTCCTGCAGATGGTCGTCCTCGAGGTCTTCCAGGCGGTCGCAGTGCAGCTGGAAGGCAGCGTTGTTGACCAGGATGTCGACCCCGCCGAACGCCTTGACCACCTGCTTCACCGCCTTGTTGCAGAAGGCCGGATCGCGAACGTCGCCGGCGATCACCACGCAGCGGCCGCCTTCCTTCTCGACGTGCTCGCGGGTGATCTTCGCGTCCTTCTTTTCATCCAGGTGCAGCACCGCCACATCGGCCCCTTCGCGGGCGAACAGCACGGCCACCGCGCGGCCGATGCCGGAGTCGGCGCCGGTGATGATCGCGCGCTTGCCCTTGAGTTTGCCGCTGCCCTGGTAGTCCGGCGCAAGGAAACGCGGGGCCAGCTGCATCTCGTGTTCGTTGCCCGGTTTGGCCAGCTGCTCGGCCGGCATTTTTTCCGGCTGGCGGCGCGTGCCGGCCTGGGTAGCCTTCTTGGTCTTGGTCGCGGCGGCCTTCTTCGCCGCACGCGCGTCCTTGGCCTTCTCCTGGTCCTGCAGACGGCGCTGGCGCGCCGCCACGCGCGCAGCGCGCGGATCGGTGGCGGCAGCCTTGCGGGTCGCGGTTTTCACGACCGGCGCACGGGTACGCGGTTCGGTGGCGTCGGCCGCCGGGGCCGCGGGGGCCGCCTTGCGGGACGTGGGGGTCTTGGTGGTCTTACGGGGTTTGGCCGTGGCCATGTTCGACTCCTGTTGCCGGAAATACGCAGCCCCACTATGGTCAACCCAACGGCCAGGGACGGTGAATGGAGCGTGCCCACACCGTGTAGAGGATTCATGCGCCGCATACGGGCACCGATGCACCCTGAGCGCAATTCCCATGGAGTGCGTCGCATGCTTCGTTACCTGTCCGCGGCTGTGGCCGTCCTTGCTTTGTCCGCCTGCAGCAGCACCCCTGTCGCGCAGGTCCAGCCGATCGACGGCGTGATTTCCGGCCAGTGCCACGTGGACAAGGTCCGCGGCGCCGTGGGCCTGGCGGCATCGCAAGCCACGGTCGAGCGTGCCCGCGTGGACAGTGACAGCTTGCAGGTCATCGTCGTGCACAGCGAGCGTGCCGCAAGTGGCGCGACTGCCAGTGGCGCGGCCAATCCCACCCCGGGTGCGGAGCAGGGCGGCGAACGGCTGACCATCGAAACCGGTCGTACCAACAACATCACCGCACTCTACTGCGGCTGACCGCTGCGCTCATCCCGCGCGGGCGCGCCGGACGGTGCGCCGCGCGGCTTTGAGTACTTTCAGCGTGGCCAGTTCCCACTGGCGCTCGCCGCGCAGCCCGGCAAGCGCCTTCAATGAGCCGGCCCGCCAGCCATCGAATACGCAGGGATCGATGTAGGCCTTGCGGCACACCGACGGTGTATTGCCCAGCAGGTTGGCCACCTCGCATACCACCTGCTTCTGCAATGCCGCCAGCGCACGCTCACTGGAGGGTTCGGGCAGTTCGGTCGCGGCAAGCTGACGGATCGCCTCCAGCGTGCCGCCCCAGGTACGGAAGTCCTTGGCGCTGAAATCCTCGCCCATCGCATCGTGCAGATAGTCATTGACCATGCCCGAGTCCACCGGTTGCACCGCGCCCTCGTCATCGCGGTACTGGAACAGCGCCTGCCCGGGCAGCTGCTGGCAGCTGCGGATGAGCTTGACCAGTTCGCGGTCATCCACGTCCACCTCATGCGCCTGCCCGGACTTGCCCCGGAAGCGCATCTGCGCCCGGCCGCCCTTGACCAGCGCGAGGTGGCGGTTACGTAGCGTGGTCAGCCCGTAAGAGCGGTTGTCACGTGCATAGACTTCATTGCCAACGCGCACCAGCGTCTGTGCCAGCAACGCCACCACGATCGCCAGCACTTTGTCCCGCGGGAAGCCGGGCAGCTTCAGATCGCGGCGCAGGCGCCGACGCAGCGTGGGCAGGGCGGTACCAAAGGCAATGATGCGATCGAATTTGCCATCGCCCCGCACCCGCGCCCAATCGGCGTGGTAACGGTACTGCTTGCGCCCGCGCGCGTCGCGGCCGGTCGCCTGCAGGTGGCCGTTGGGCAGCGCGCAGATCCACACATCGGTGTACGCCGGCGGGATCGCCAGCGCGCGGATCCGGGCCAACGTGGCGGCATCGCGCACCGCCGCACCATCGGCGTCGCGGTAGGCGAAGCCCTTGCCGGCCTTGCGGCGGGCGATGCCAGGCAGTTCATCGCTGACATACCGCAGGCCGGCCTGGCGGGCGGCGGCGGCTTCGGGGGTCGTGGTGCGGCTCGGGCTCATGGACGCGGGACGGATCAGGGGAACGCAGTGTTACCGCTGCCGGTGCGGCGCCGCGTCAATAACGCAACACAAACACCTCACGCCGCGCTTGGCGATATCCTCCAGAGTTTACTGGCTCGCTTTCTGGAGTACCGATGTCGTCCCTGTCGTTCCGCCGCGTGCGGCGTTCTTTCGGGCTGATCGCCCTGTTCCCCGCCCTGCTGGTCCTCGGTGCGTGCAGCGCCCCGCCGATGGACGAGCAGGAGGCCGTCGCCACCCATGCGCAGAAGGCCGCCGAAGCCGCCGCCGCGCCGACCGACGAAGCCGGCAAGGCGACCGAAGCGCCACCGGTCGGCAGCTGCGATGCCACCCAGGTGCAGAGCCTGGTCGGCCAGCCCTATACCGCCGAGCTCGGCAGCCAGGCCCAGCAGGATGCCGGCGCCACCAGCGTGCGCGTGCTCAAGCCGAACGACATGACCACGATGGAGTTCATCGGCGAGCGCCTGAACGTCGAAGTGGATGCCAAGAACGTGGTGGCCGGCGTCCGCTGCGGCTGAACAGGCGACGGAAAAAACCCCTGAAACTCAGGGGTTTGGTTGCGCCTGCAACCGTGTATTGCGGCGTTGCAGCAACTATGCTCTAGTCGAGTCATCCGGTGCCTCCAGATGCGCTCAACGGATTGAGCGGGGACGAGTGTCGCCGCTCACCCGACATTGAGGCAGAGATGGCCCCCCGCAACCGCCAAGGGCTTTACGACCCGCAAGATGAGCGAGATGCCTGTGGTTTCGGCATGGTCGCCCAGCTCGACGACCAGCCGTCCCGACTGCTGGTCGACACCGCTATCGCAGCACTCTCGCGCATGACCCACCGCGGCGGCGTCGCTGCCGACGGTGTCACCGGTGACGGCTGCGGCCTGTTGCTGCGCCGCCCCGACGTGTTCCTCAAGGCACTCGCCGCCGAAGCGGGTCTCACGCTGGGTGCGCGCTTCGCCGCCGGCGTGGTGTTCCTGCCGCACGACACCGCTGCCGCACAGGCCTGCCGCGACACGCTGGAACAGCAGCTGCGCGAGGCCGGCTGCCAGCCGGTCGGCTGGCGCGTGGTACCCACCGATCCCAGCGTCTGCGGCCAGCTCGCGCGCGACACCCTGCCGCACATCGAGCAGGTGTTCGTCGATGCCGGTGCCGCGCAGGACGAGGCCGCCTTCACCCTGGCCCTGTTCCTGGCCCGCCGCCGCAGCGAACAGCAGTTGGGCGAGCACGCCGATTACTACGTCACCACGCTCAGCCCGAACGCGATCAGCTACAAGGGCATGGTGCTGCCGGACAAGCTGAGCCGCTTCTACGTGGACCTGCAGCGCAACGACCTGGCCTCCAGCGCGATCGTGTTCCATCAGCGCTTCTCGACCAACACGCTGCCGCGCTGGCCGCTGGCGCACCCGTTCCGGATGCTCGCGCACAACGGCGAGATCAACACCATCGAGGGCAATCGTCGGTGGGCGCAGGCGCGCAGCAAGGTGTGGAAGACCCCGCGCTTCGACATCGGCGAATTCAATCCGGTCATCTCCATGCACGGCTCGGACTCGCAGAGCCTGGACAACATGCTCGAGCTGATGGTCAGCGCCGGCATGGAGCTGATCCAGGCGCTGCGCATCCTGGTGCCGCCGGCGACCCAGTCGCTGGAGTTCAAGGATCCCGACCTGGCCGCGTTCTACGAGTTCTACGGGCTCAATAGCGAACCCTGGGACGGCCCAGCCGGCATCGTCGCCTGCGACGGGCGCTATGCCGCCTGCACGCTGGACCGCAACGGCCTGCGCCCGGCGCGCTGGATGCTGACCTCCGACCGCCACTTCCTGGTCGCCTCCGAAGCCGGCGTGTGGGAAGTGCCGGCCGAGCGCGTGGTGCGCAAGGGCAAGCTCGGCCCGGGCGAGATGATGGCGATCGACCTCAAGCGCGGCGACCTGCTCGACTCGGACGCCATCGACCGCATCAACCGTGGCCGCGCGCCGTACAAGCAGTGGCTGCAGCAGGGCGTGACCTACCTGCAGACCGAGCTGATCGATCCGTCGCTGGTGGAAGAGCCGTTCGACGAGCGCACCCTGCGCAGCTATCACAAGCTGTTCCAGCTCAGCACCGAGGAAGTGGAGCAGATCCTGCGTCCGCTGGCCGAGACCGAGCAGGAAGCTACCGGCTCGATGGGCGATGACACGCCCATGGCCGTGCTGAGCCAGCACAGCCGTCCGCTCTACGATTACTTCCGCCAGGCGTTCGCGCAGGTCACCAACCCGCCGATCGATCCGCTGCGCGAAGACTGCGTCATGTCGCTGTCCACCCAGCTCGGCAAGGAGACCAACATCTTCCATGCCGGCGCGGAGACGGTGAACCACGTCATCCTCAATTCGCCGGTACTCAGCCAGCGCAAGCTGCGCCAGCTGATCAAGATGGAGCAGTACGCCGCCAAGAACCGGCTGATCGATCTGTCCTACAGCCTGGACGAAGGCCTGAAGGCCGGCATCGAGCGCATCTGCGCCGAAGCCGAAGCCGCCGCCCGCGAAGGCATCGTCATGCTGCTGCTGAGCGACCGTTACCCGGTTGCCGACCGCCCGATGGTGCATGCCCTGCTGGCCACCAGCGCGGTGCATCACCATCTCTCCAATGCGGGCCTGCGCTGCGACGTCAACCTGATCCTGGAAACCGGCACCGCGCGCGATCCACACCACATGGCCTGCCTGCTCGGCTTCGGTGCCACCGCGGTGTACCCGTACCTGGCCTACCAGACCCTGTTCGACCTGGGCCGGCGCGGCATCCTGCAGCTGAGCAAGGGCGGCGAGCAGTCGCAGATCGGCCGTCGCTACCGCAAGGGCATCTACAAGGGCCTGTCCAAGATCATCTCCAAGATGGGCATCTGTACCGTGGCCAGTTACCGCGGCGCGCAGCTGTTCGAGATCGTCGGGCTGGACGACGAGGTGGTCGACCTGTGCTTCCCGGACACCGCCTCGCGCGTGGCCGGAGTCGGCTTTGCGCGCCTGGACGACGAGGCCCGCGAGCTCACCGTGCGCGCCTGGAATGATCTGCTGCGCCCGGACGTCGGCGGCGTGCTCAAGTACGTGCACGGCGGCGAGTACCACATGTACAACCCGGACGTGGTCATGACCCTGCAGCGCGCCGCGCGCAGCGGCGATGCCGCGGACTGGCAGCGCTACTGCGAGGCGGTGCATGGCCGACCGGTGTCGGCGCTGCGCGACCTGCTGCAGCTCAAGGCCGCGCCCACGCCGACGCCGCTGGACGACGTGGCCCCGGCCGAAGACCTGTTCCGCCGCTTCGACACCGCCGCGATCAGCCTCGGTGCGTTGTCGCCGGAAGCGCACGAAGCGCTGGCGATCGCCATGAACCGGCTCGGCGGCCGCAGCAATTCCGGCGAAGGCGGCGAAGACCCGGTGCGCTACGGCACCGAGAAGCGCAGCAAGATCAAGCAGGTGGCCTCGGGCCGCTTCGGCGTCACCGCCGAGTACCTGGTCAACGCCGAAGTGCTGCAGATCAAGGTTGCCCAGGGCGCCAAGCCCGGCGAAGGCGGCCAGCTGCCCGGGCACAAGGTCAACGAGCTGATCGCGCGGCTGCGGTACGCCAAGCCGGGCATCGGCCTGATCTCGCCGCCGCCGCACCACGACATCTACTCGATCGAAGACCTCGCCCAGCTGATCTACGACCTCAAGCAGGTCAATCCGACCGCGCTGGTCTCGGTGAAGCTGGTCAGCCATGCCGGGGTCGGCACCATCGCCGCTGGCGTGGTCAAGGCCGGCGCCGATCTGATCACCGTATCCGGCCATGACGGCGGCACCGGTGCCAGCCCGGTCAGCTCGATCCGCTATGCGGGCGTGCCGTGGGAACTGGGCGTGGCCGAATCGCACCAGGCGCTGGTCGCCAACGACCTGCGCGGGCGCACCCTGCTGCAGACCGATGGCGGCCTGAAGACCGGCCTGGACGTGATCAAGGCCGCGCTGCTCGGTGCGGACAGCTTCGGTTTCGGCACCGCGCCGATGATCGTGCTGGGCTGCAAGTACCTGCGCATCTGCCACCTCAACAACTGCGCCACCGGCGTGGCCACCCAGGATGAGCGCCTGCGTGCGCAGTACTTCACCGGCCTGCCGGAGCGCGTGGAGAACTTCTTCCGCCTGCTGGCCGAGGAAGTGCGTGGCTGGCTGTCCTACCTGGGTGTGCGCTCGCTGGAGGAGATCGTCGGCCGTACCGACCTGCTGCAGCAGCTGGAAGTTTCACCGCGTCCGGGCGTCAAGGTGGATCTGTCGCGCCTGCTGCACCCGGCCGACTACGCGGGCAGCCACTGCGCCGCACAGCGTCTGTACGAATCGCCGGACAGCCTGGCGACGCAGATGGACGGTCTGCTCGCGCCTGCGATCGCCGGCAAGCTGGGTGGCGAGCACCGCTTCCTGATCCACAACACCGACCGCTCGATCGGCACCCGCCTGTCCGGCGAGATCGCGCGCACGCATGGCAACCAGGGCATGGCCGATGCACCACTGACCCTGCGCTTCCGTGGCACGGCCGGGCAGAGCTTCGGCGCGTTCAACGTGGGCGGCCTGCAGCTGGAGGTCGAAGGCGAAGCCAACGACTACGTCGGGAAGGGCATGGCCGGCGGCCGGCTGGTGGTGCGTCCGCCGCGTGGCGCACGCTTCGAGGCGCGCAACACCGCGATCATCGGCAACACCTGCCTGTACGGCGCCACCGGTGGCGAGCTGTTCGCCGCGGGCCGTGCCGGCGAGCGCTTCGGCGTGCGCAACTCCGGCGCGCTGGCGGTGATCGAAGGCGCCGGTGACCACTGCTGCGAGTACATGACCGACGGCATCGTGCTGGTGCTGGGCAAGGTCGGGCTGAACTTCGGCGCCGGCTTCACCGGTGGGCTGGCCTACGTGCTGGATATCGACCGCGATTTCGTGGACCGCTACAACCACGAACTGATCGACATCCACCGCATCTCGGCCGAGGGCTTCGAGAACCACCGCCAGCACCTGCATACGCTGATCAGCCGCCACCGCGAGCTGACCGGCAGCATCTGGGCGCAGCAGATCCTCGATGAGTTCCGCGATTACGTCGGCAAGTTCTGGCTGGTCAAACCCAAGGCCGCCAGCATCGAATCGCTGACCGACTCACTGCGCCGCGCCGCCTGACCGGGCGGGAGGCGCCGATTCCCCGACCGGCGCCGCACCTCCCACCGCTGTAGTGCCGGCCGCTGGCCGGCAACGCCAACCAATCCGAGCACGCCATGAGCCGCAAGCAAGCTTTCCAGTTCCTCGATCTGCCCCGGACGATGCCGCAGCGCATCCCGGTCGAACTGCGCACCTCCGGCGACTGGGGCGAGCTGTACGGCAAGTTCGGCAAGGAGGACGCGCAGTTCCAGGCCGGTCGCTGCCTAGATTGCGGCAACCCGTACTGCAGCTGGAAGTGCCCGGTGCACAACGCAATCCCGCAGTGGCTGCAGCTGGTGCAGGAAAACCGCATCCACGAAGCGGCCACGCTCTGCCATTCGACCAATCCGCTGCCGGAAGTGTGCGGCCGGGTGTGTCCGCAGGACCGCCTGTGCGAAGGCAGCTGCACGCTGGAGGAGTTCGGCGCGGTGACCATCGGCGCGGTCGAGAAGTACATCGTCGATACCGCGCTCGCCACCGGCTGGCGTCCGGACATGAGTGCGGTGGAAGCCACCGGCAAGCGCGTGGCGGTGATCGGCGCCGGTCCGGCCGGGCTCGCCTGCGCCGACAAGCTGGCGCATGCCGGCATCCAGGCCGTGGTGTATGACCGCTACGAACAGATCGGCGGGCTGCTGCAGTTCGGCATCCCCAGTTTCAAGCTGGACAAATCGGTGATCAGCCGCCGCCGCAACGTGCTCGAAGGCATGGGCGTGCAGTTCCGCCTCGGGGTGGAGATCGGCCGCGATGTGAGCATCGATGACCTGCTGGCCGAGTACGACGCGGTGTTCGTGGGTACCGGCGCCTACCGCTATACCGACGGCGGCCTGCTCGGCCAGGACCTCAAGGGCGTGCTGCCGGCGCTGCCGTTCTTGGTGCAGAACAGCCGCATCGTCAGTGGCAGCGATGCCCACGGCCGGCCGATCGCCGGCTGGGAAGACCAGATCGCCCTGCCCGACCTCGAAGGCAAGCGCGTGGTGGTACTGGGCGGTGGCGATACCGGCATGGACTGCGTGCGCAGTGCGATCCGGCTCGGCGCGGCCAAGGTGACCTGCGCCTACCGCCGCGACGAGGCCAACATGCCCGGATCGGCGCGCGAAGTGGCCAATGCGCGCGAGGAAGGCGTGCGCTTCCTGTTCAACCGCCAGCCGCTGTCGATCGAGGCCGGTGCGGATGACGAAGTGATCGGGGTGATGGTGGTCGAAACGCAGCTGGACGCACCGGATGCACAGGGCCGCCGCAATGCGGTGCCGATCGCCGGCAGCGAGTCTCTGCTGGAAGCAGACGTGGTGATCATCGCCTTCGGCTTCTCGCCGACTGCGCCGGCCTGGCTGACCGAACAGGGTGTGGAGGCCGGCAACAATGGCCGCATCGTGGCCGGTGGCAGTGGCCGCCTGCCGTTCCAGACCGCCCATCCGCGCCTGTTCGCCGGGGGCGATGCGGTACGCGGCGCGGACCTGGTGGTGACGGCCGTGGCCGAGGGCCGCGATGCGGCCGGCAGCATCGTGCAGCTGCTCTCGGCGTAACGGCGCGCCCTACCGAAGCGCGCCTCTTACGCGGCGCGCGGTACCGCGGGTACCGGCGTGTGACGCACGCCGGCCCGCTCGATCTCCAGCGCCATCAGCAGCTCGATGTTGTCGAGCTGGTCGCGGATGCGGCGGTTGCTCGCCGGATCGTCGTGCCCGCGGCCTATGTGCGCATCGAGCATGCGGGCGAGCCCGGCCAGCAGGACCTCGGCATCGGCCTGGGGTGCCTCACGCAGCACGGCGGCCAGCGCGCGGATGCGACTGCCCTGATCCGCGACAGCGGACTGAGACGAGGCGGCAACGGCAGAAAGGGAGAGGGTCATGGCAGGGGTTTCCTGATTGACGGACGACCACCACTGTCGGATATGGCCCCTCCAGAGACCATGCAACAATTACGAAAATGCGTGATGGCGCGTGACCGCCGTCACCGTTCGGCGCTAGCGCCGCTGCAACCTGAACGACTTACACTGACCGCGTCTCCCTCTGGACTGCACCCATGCGCATCGGCCTGGCCGCGAACCGCCTGCACCACCACGACAAGCACGCCGCATTGTTCCGCTGGCTGCGCGCCAGCGACACCGGACTGCGCGAACTGGGCGTGGAGCTGCACGCGGTCGGACGCACCTTCGATGCGATCCAGCGGCTGGGCTTCCTGCAGGACTTCGCCCCGCTGCGGCGCTACCCGAACGGCCGCGAGGGTGGGCTGATGAAGCTGGTCGCCGAGGTGGTCGGCATGGGCACGCCCGAGCGTACCCTGGATGGCGCCATCTACCTGATGGACCCGGTCGATCCCTCGTCGGTGTTCCCGGAGGCGACCGCGCTCAAGCGCCAGTGCGTGATCCACGGCAAACCCTTCATCTCCACCGTCGCCACCGCGCGCGACTGGGTCGAGGTGGAGCGCCTGCACGCCGGCCTGGCCCCGGACCCGGGCGCCGATGACCTGCACGCCTTCGCGCAGCACACGCTGGCGCTGATCGCGCATGACGCGATGAAGCCGGCGATGCTGGCCTTCGCCGACGAGCACTTCGAGGTGCTGTCGCGCTTCCGCAGCCGGGTCGGCACCGGCACCACCGGCCAGCGCCTCAACGAACTGGCCTGGAGCCGCGGCTGGCCGCAGGGCGAGGAATGGGTGATGCGCTACCAGAGCGGCCCGATGGGCGGCGATGCGCAGATCGCCGACCGCGTGCTGGAAGGCCATTGCCAGCGGGCGATCTTCTTCGAGGATCCACACGTGGCGCGCCAGCACGAGGCCGACATCCAGCTGCTCGAGCGCGCGGTCACCACCGTGACCGATCAGGCCGTGTGCATCACCGCACCGCGGGTGGCGGCCCGCTGGGCGCAGGCGGCGGCGTTGCGGATGGGGAACTGAGAAACACCGCATCGGTAGTGCCGGGCGCTGGGCGGGGGTAAGGGGGGGGGGGGGGGGATGGGGAGGCGGGGAAGGGGCGGGGGACCTTACACCCCCCCGCTGGGTCGCGCGGCCGGCGCGCCGCCAATCGCGCGGGGGGGGTTTTCTGGGCGCCCCGCCCCGCGGCCGCCACTACCGGTGGCGGGCGTGGCAGCAGCCGGCTCTACCCCGCCGGGGTCAGCATCTGCCGCAGCATCGCCTTCAGCCGCCGCCCTTCGAGCTGGAAGTAATCCCGCTCGGCGTGCCACGCCGGGAAACGCTGCTCCACCTCGGCCCAGAAGGCCGGCGAGTGGTTGGCCTGGATCAGGTGGCAGAGCTCGTGCACCAGCACGTACTCGAACGCCGACGGCCGCCCCAGCACCAGGGCCAGATCCAGCGCCATGCTCCCGTCCGGGGCCAGCGAGCCCCATTGCGAGGACATCACCTTGAGCCGCAGCCGCGCCGGTGCGCGCGGCAGGCCCGGCAGGTAGCGCGGCAGCCACTGGCCGACATCGGCACGGGTCTGTGCTTCGTAGAACTCGCGCAGGGTGCGGCGCAGGGTGGCGTCGGTGCCCCGGCTGGGCCAGTGCAGGCAGGCGCCGTCGGCGTCGATCTCCATATGCGCATAGCGGCCGGTTTCCCAGCGCAGCGGCAGCAGCTCACCGCGCAGCGGCAGCACCCCCGCCTCGCCGATCACCAGCGGTGGCGGCAGGTTGGTCGCCTGGTAGCTGCGCAGTTGCTCGGACAACCAGCCGCGATGCTGGTCGAGAAAACGCTCGCCCATCACCAGGCTGGCGCGCGGTGGCAGGGTCAGGCGCACGCCGCGCTCATCGACGCTGAGCTTGATCCGGCGCGCGCGCGGATCGCGTACGCGCAGTACATCAATCTCGGCATCCTCCAGGCGCAGCCGTACCGTATCGCGCTGCAGCGTGCTGACAGCCGGCGAAATCAAGCGGCGGAGGAATCCGGACATGGGTACAGCATAGCGCCGGCCGTGACCGGCGCATGACTGGGGACTGATCGGATCCGGTCAGTCCGCCTTGCTGAGCTTGAAGGCCTCTTCCAGCAGCAGGAACAGGCGGCGCACTTCGCCGCTCTGCAGGGCGAAACGGGCGTCCAGTTCGGCGCGGCGGCCGTCATCGTCGGCATGCTCGAGCTGGTCCAGCGCGCCATCCAGGAACTTCAGCTTGCGCACGATCAGGTCATCGCCGAGCACGAAGGACAGGTTGTCCTCGAACACCAGCGCCAGCTTGGTCACCTGCTTGCCGGCATCCAGGTGCTTGTCGATCTCGTCGCAGCGCAGTTCCTGGTGCTGGCACTTGACCACCGCACCGCCCTCGGCCGGGTCCTTCATCTCGCACTCTTCGCCCAGGCTCAGCCCGGTCGGCAGGGGTTCGCCGGCGATCCAGCCGGTGAGGATCGAGCGCGGCGCCACTTCGGCATTCAACGGCATCGCCGGGAAGCTGCCGAGCAGGCCACGGATGTCGGACATCATGTTCTCGCCCTTCTTGCTGCTCGAGCAGTCCACCGCGACGTAGCCGTGGGTCAGGTCGATCAGCGCGTCGGTACGCGAGCTCTTCACGAAGGCACGCGGCATCAGTTCGTGCAGCAGGTCGTCCTTCATGCGCTTGCGCTCGCGGCCGCCGGGCTTGCGGCCTTCCTTCTCTTCGATTTCCTCGAGCTTGCGCGCGAGCAGGTCGTTGACCACCGCGCCCGGCAGGATCTTGTCCTCACCGCCGACGGTCAGCCACAGCGCATCGCCGACGCGGTGCGAGAACACGGCCTTTTCTTCACGGCCGAACGGCGAGATGAAGCCACGGGAATTCATTTCAAGCGGACCGACCGGCTTGAGCAGCACCTGCGGCAGCAGGGTGTCTACGTCGGAGAAATCGGTGGCGGTCGGGAAGCGGAACAGCGTCAGGTTGCGAAAGAACATGGACGTCCAGAGTAAGAGCGTGAAAGGGAGGGCGGGCGCGCCGGCGTGGCTCAGGCCGGGCCGGGTGCGTCGCCGGGGTCGTGGGCAGTGCCGGCCCAGGCCGGCGGGTCGGGCAGCGGGGCCGCCGCGGCGCGCCCCAGTGCCATGAAATCGAACAGCGCCGGATCGGCCAGCTGCGAGGGATGGATGTTGCCCAGCGCGCGTGCGATCTGGTCGATGCGGCCGGGCTGGTCGCGCTCCCACTGCTGCAGCATCTGCTCGACCTGGCGGCGCTGCAGGGTGTCCTGGCTGCCGCACAGCGTGCAGGGAATGATCGGGAACGCGCGTGCCTGGGCGTAGGCGCTGATGTCCGCTTCGCTCACGTAGGCCAGCGGGCGGATCACGATGTGCTGGCCGTCGTCGCTGCGCAGCTTGGGCGGCATCGCCGAGAGCTTGGCGTGGTGAAACAGATTGAGGAAGAACGTGGCCACGCTGTCATCGCGGTGGTGGCCCAGCGCGATCTTGGTGAAGCCGTGTTCGGCCGCATGCCGGTACAGCGCGCCCCGGCGCAGGCGCGAGCACAGCGAACACATCGTGCGGCCTTCCGGGATGACCCGGCTGACCACCGAATAGGTGTCCTGCTCGATGATCTGGAACGGCACGCCGATCGAGTCCAGGTAGGTCG
Organism: Stenotrophomonas sp. TWI700; assembly: GCF_039673645.1. Taxonomy (NCBI): domain Bacteria; kingdom Pseudomonadati; phylum Pseudomonadota; class Gammaproteobacteria; order Lysobacterales; family Lysobacteraceae; genus Stenotrophomonas; species Stenotrophomonas sp. TWI700. The sequence goes on from NZ_JBDJMB010000002.1 coordinate 252,697, forward strand.
GCAGCACGTGCTCGGGAAAGCCGGGCTGCTTCTGGTCCAGGTTCACCGCCACCAGCTCGAACGGCACCGGCGCTTTTTTCTGCAGCTGCAGCAGGATGTCGAGCAGGGTGTAGCTGTCCTTGCCACCGGACAGGCACACCATGACTTTGTCGCCGGCCTCGATCATCCCGAAGTCGGCGATCGCCTGGCCGACCTGGCGGCGCAGCTGCCGCGCCAACCGGTCCTGCACGCCGCCGGGCGCGCGCGGATCGCGGGCGCGCGGGACGGGATCGGGCAGGCGGATGACAGCGCTCATGGGGTTCATTCTACCGGCTCGCACCCGCCGCCACGGAGCCCGTGAGGTGACTGCGTTCACTCCCGGCGGTCATCCGGGATGTGTATGCTCGGAGCCTGTGGAAACCATGACCCCCAGCGATATCAGTGCCCGACTTGCCACGCTCCGGCAGGAGCACCGTGCGCTCGATGACCAGATCCTGCGCATGGCCGCCAACGGCGACGACGAGCTCGAAGCCAAGCGGCTGAAGCGGCGCAAGCTGCAGTTGAAGGACTGCATCGCCAAGCTGGAAGACATGCTGATTCCGGACGAGCCGGCGTAGCCCGGATGCCCAAATCGCGGTGGTAACGACCGTTGGTTGTCACACGATGACCTGGGTGCCTTCCGTCCCACCGTCATGAAGCCCTGAAAGGCGGCTCCGGACGGTGGTCAGCGTCGGTCAGCCGGTGCACACCGTGTTGCTTGGTCTCCGGACGCTTGTGCCGCGCTTGCGCGCGGGTACCGACCAACGGTCGGTACCTACGAATTGCTGGCGAACGCAATAAGATCCGGATACGTCCGGATACGTCGGATCGACGACGTGCCGTCGTCAATCCTGGGCTACCGGTTCCTCTGGCTTCGCCGCTTCCGGGCTGACACGCTCGATGGTGTGGCGCAGTTCGCGGCCGAGGATGAACTTCGCATCCTTGGCCCACGCGTCCAGGCGCGCGTCGAACAGCAGCTTGCTGTTCTCATCCGGCCACACCAGGCGCAGCTCGCGCAGCTTCTGGATGAAGCCGCGGAACAGCGTGCGGTCGAAGAACTCCGGGGCGGCCGGCGCGTAGAGCAGGCTCAGGCGCTGCGCGGCCTGCTGGCAGAGGCTTTCCAGCTCGGCCGCACCCAGCGTACCCGGGCCGTTCTTCACCAGCACCGAGATCGCGATGTAATAGCGCTCGAACGCCTGCTGCAGCGAATGGCCGATCGCACGCAGGCGGAAGACTTCGTCGGTCTGCCCGGTGTTGCGCGCCAGGATGCCGCCGTCGTCATCGTTGATGTTCTGCAGCAGGCCTTCGCGCACGAACACGTTGATGGTCTGCTCGATGCGCTGGGCGAACTCGTCTTCGGTCCACGGCAGGAACAGCTCGGCCTGCAGGAACGGGTACACGGTGCGGCCCAGCTGGACCAGCCCGGTGCGGCTCATGCGGCGGTTGTTCTGGAAGCAGCAGGCCACCCACGACGAGGCCGTGAACAGGTGGATGACGTTGTTGCGGAAGTAGCTCAGCAGCACCGCGGTGTCGCCGCTGACGCTGAGCACATCGCCCAGCGGGTGCTTGATGCGGGTGAGGACGTTGATCTCCTCGGCGTGGGCGATGATCCGCTCCGGCGAGTGCGGGGTCACCGTCACCCGGTCCGAGTAGGGCATTTCGACCAGCAGGGTCTTGCACAGCTCGATCTGCGCGATCAGGTCCGCCTCGCCCATCGCATGCTTGGGCGTGGACAGCAGCGCCAGCGCGAGCAGGTTGATCGGATTGACGTCGGCCGCGCCGTTGATGTGCACCTGGATGCGTTCGGCCAGGTGATCCACCGTGCCGGACAACCACGACGGCTTCTCGTCTTCGCCCACCGGCTGGCCATTCCAGTCCGGCGCACGCTGGGCGAGCACGTCGTTGAGCGCGATCGGCTCGCCGAAGTTCACCACCACCTGGCCGTAGTTCTGCTTGAGCACTTTCGGGATCGACCACAGCAGCGACCAGATCGATTCCTTTTCCTTCGGCCGACCGGACAGTTCGTCCAGGTAGCTGCCGCCTTCCATCAGCTTTTCATAGCCGATGTAGACCGGCTGGAACAGGACCGGCTTGCGTGGCTGGCGCAGGAAGGCGCGCAGCGTCATCGAGATCATGCCGCCCTTGGGCTGCAGCAGGCGCCCGGTGCGCGAGCGGCCACCTTCGACGAAGTACTCGATCGAGTAACCGCCGGCGACCAGCTGCGCCACGTATTCGCTGAGCACCGCCGAGTACAGCGCGTTGCCGCGGATCGAGCGGCGGATGAAGAACGCACCGCCCTTGCGCAGCAGCGTGCCGACCACCGGCAGGTTGAGATTGATGCCGGCCACGATGTGCGGCGGCACGATGCCGCGGTCGTACAGCAGGTAGGACAGCAGCAGGTAATCCATGTGGCTGCGGTGGCTGGGCACGTAGACCACTTCGTGCCCGGGCGCGGCCGCCTTGAACTTGTCCAGGTGATGGACCAGCACGCCGGCATAGATGCGGTTCCAGACATGGCTGAGCATGAAGCTGGCCGAGCGCACCACCGGACTGGAGTAATCCGCGGCGATTTCCCACGCGTAGGCGTGGGCTTTCTTCCAGGCATCGGCCGGCTTGGAGTTGTCGCGCTTGGCCTGGGAGGCGATCGCTTCGCGCACGGTGTCCGCGTCCAGCACCTTGTCCACCAGCAGGCGGCGGGTCGACAGGTCAGGACCGATCACCGACTCGCGGATGCGGCGGAAGTGGGTGCGCAGCACGCGCTGCAGCTTGCGCACGGTGCGCTCGGGGTCCAGCCCCTCATCGACCGTGGTGCGCAGCGAGATCGGCGGGGCGAAGCGCACGATCGTGCTGCGGCCGTTGAGCAGCACCGCCAGCAGGCGACGGAAACGACCCACCAGGGCCCAGTTTTCCGAGAACAGCACCGCGAACCAGCCGCTCTGCTTGTCCGGCGCGCGGCCGACGAAGATCGATACCGGCACCAGATGCACGTCCAGCTCGCCACGGGCGCGGTGCGCCTGCAGGACCTTGGCCAGCGAGTCCGAGTGGGTCTTGGCGCCGCGCTGCTCGGGGATCAGCGAGTTGCTGCTGCTCCGGCGCGACAGGGCCAGGTAGGCGCGCTTGCGCCCGGTCGGGTCACCGGCGATCGGCACCAGCGGCGAGGGCAGGCCGGCTTCTCGGCAGGCCTTGTCCAGGATCAGCGCGTTGGACAGACCGTAGTCCTCCAGCACGTAGACCACCGGGCGGCCGTCGTTGTACTGGCCGGGGTGTTCGGGCTCGATCTTCAGCGACAGCCACGGCTCGACCAGGCGGCCGAGCAGGCGCGCCCACCACGGCGGGCGGCCACTGGGCGGACGCGTGCCGGGCACGATCGCGGACGGCACGACGGTGGACGGCTCCGCATCGACCGCAACGGCATCCACCGGCGCGCCAGCGACCGGCGGGACCGGGGCGGCGGCACCGTCGGACGGCACGGTAGCGGGCGACGAGGACGTGGCGTCCGGCGTCTTGGGCGGCTCTTCGCCGGGGAAAGGCAGGGGATTCTGGTTCGGCATCGGCTTCATTATGGCTTAGCCGGTGCAGAAGCACCGTCCTTGACCGTCGCGGCGGCCTCTGCTTCGGCCGCCTGCCGGGCGTCATGTTCAGCTTGCGCGGCGTCGGCGGCCTGCAGCAGCGCATCGGTGTCTTCCAGCGTACGGGTCACATACCAGTGGCCCTCGCGGCGGGTCATCCGCACCTGCGCTTCGATCTGCTCACCGGCCAGCGTGTACTGGATGCGCACCACCGCGTCGTCGCCCAGTTCGGAGGTCAGTTCGCCGCGCAGCTCGGTCAACGCGCCGTCCAGCGACAGCCCGTAGCTGGCCAGCGCGGTCTTGAAGGCTTTGATGAAGGGGCCCAGCCGACGCAGGCTCTCTTCCATGCCTGCCGCCTGCAGCTCGGCATCGGTGGACAGCCCGGCGGTACGCGCGGTGGCGGTGAGCAGGGTGATGGTGGTCTTCGCCCGCTGCTTGTCCGTCAGTGGCGCCGCAGCGGCCCAGCGGCTGAGCGCGTTCACCACCTGGGTGTAGTGGGCGCGCTCGCTGTCGCTGTACTCGCTCTGGTTGCGCAGGTACTGCTCGCCGAACAACCCCATCGAGTGGGCCGCCTGGCGGACCTGGGAGGCCTGGCCGGCGATCTGGGAATCGAACGAGCGCTGCAGCCGCTGTGGCGCATCCGGCCGCGACAGCGCGGCCAGCATCGGCAGCAGTTGCCCATCCAGCGGCAGCTCGGTCAACGGCCAGCGGCTGTGGCCCTGGTTCCAGGCGCCCTGCAGGCGCGCGTACTGGGCCGGTGGCACCGCCGCCTTGGCGTAGCCGACCAGATCATTGTCGGCGACCCGCTGCGCCAGCTGCTGCAGGGCAGCGACCGGCTCGGACGCCGGTGCGTCCGGATCGATCCGCTTGTCCTTGCAGGCACTGAGCAGCACCACCCCGCACAGGGCCAGCGCCAACGCCTGCCCTCGGTACTGCCACGGCTTCAACGACATGGACATGAATTCGGACTCCCCGGACCGGTCCGCATCTTGCGGCCTGTTCAGTGACAGCGGCAAGCCGGCAACCCCGCCGACCTCGCGCCATATGCGCAAGCCGTTGAATGTACAGAAAAACCGGTTGTGACGGGGCAGCTCCGCCCCGTCGTCGCCTCAGCGCGCGGCCAGGGCCTGGGCGATCTCGGCCTGGATGGCGCGCGCGGCGGCCTGCGGGTCGCTGGCCAGCCGGATCGGGCGCCCGACCACGATCGCATCGGCGCCGTCGGCAAACGCCTGGGCCACCCCGACGGTGCGCTTCTGGTCATCGCCGACCGGGCCGCCGGGGCGGATGCCCGGGCACACGATCGAGAAGCCGGCACCCGTGGCGGCGCGGATCGGCCCGGCCTCCTGGCCGGAGGCGATCACGCCATCGATGCCGGCCGCCTGGGCAGCCAGCGCGCGCTCGACCACCACCTCGACCGGTTCGCGGTCGATGCCCATCCGGGCCAGGTCGCTGCGCCCCATCGAGGTCAGCACGGTCACCGCCAGCAGGCGCATGTCGCTGCCGTTGGCGGCCGCGCAGGCTTCCATCATCGCCGGGTGCCAGCCATGGATGGTGGCGTAGCTCACCGGCCACTGCGACAGGCGCTTGATCACCGCCGCGGCGGTGGCCGGGATGTCGAAGAACTTCAGATCGACGAACACGCGCTTGTCGCGCGCGGCGAGTGCGTCGAGCACGTCGAAGTACTCGCCGGAGGCCAGCAGTTCCATGCCGATCTTGTAGAACGACACGGCATCGCCGAGGCGATCAACCCAGGCCAGCGCGTCGTCGCGGCCGGGCACGTCCAGCGCGAAGATCAGGCGCTCCTCGTCACGCAGCGGCAGCGGCGCGCGGCTCACGGTGCGTAGTCCAGCGCAGCGCGCTTGGCGTCGTGGCGGGCCTGGCGCGACTGGCTGTAATCGTTGTTGAACTGGGCCGGCTCGAAGCCGCCGTAGGTCGGGTTGGGCAGCATCCACCAGCGCTCGCCGAACCAGTCGTGGTACTCCTGCAGCAGCGCGTCACGGCCATCGTTGGTGTTGGCGGTGACTTCCACGAAGTCACCCAGCTGGTCACCGAACTGCATCAGCACGCGGTACTTCTGGCCGGCCAGGCGGCGGCGGCAGTTCTTCTCGCTGCCGGCCTGCTCGCAGCCGTCGACCACGGTGCCCAGGCCGAGGAACACGCTGTCGTCGGCCACCGGCAGGCCCTGCTCACGCAGGTTGGCCAGGGTGGCGTCCTTGAGGTGCACGGCGCGGTTGGAGATGTACAGCAGGGTGACGCCCTTGGCGTTGGCGGCCTTGGCGAAATCGACCACGCCCGGAATCGCCTTGGCCTTCTTCTCGGCGACCCACTGGTCCCAGCTCAGCTCGTCGTATTCCTTGCCATCGCGCACCAGGCGCGCCTGGTACGGCGAGTTGTCCAGCACGGTTTCATCCACGTCCAGCACCACGGCCGGCTTCAGGCCCTTGGCGGCATTGCCGCGTTCGTCCGGCACCAGCGCGTCCCAGTTGGGTTCCTTGAGGGCCTTGTCCAGGTGATCGGCGGCGGCGCGGTAGGTCTGCTCGGTGATCGCGCGGTACTCCTGCGCGCGCTGCATCCACAGCACGGCATTGAGGTTGTCATTGGCGGCCACGGCGCCATCGCCGGTGGCAGCCGGGGCGCTCGCCGCGGCAGCGGCTGCCGGCGGGGCGGCATCGGCCGGGGTTTCAGTGCGCTTGCAGGCACTCAGTGCCAGCACGGCACAGGCAAGCACGGACAGGGAAACAGCACTACGACGCATGGCATTCACCGGCAACAGATTCAAGCCAGTTTACCGGCTTGTCCCGCGGCATTCATGTGGCCGGCGGGGCTCGGCTATGCTGCACGCCCCTGAAACACCGCGGAGCGCCCCATGACCGACGACACCCAGACCCCTGCCCTGCCCGTGCTCAGCGCGGCCCAGGCCCGCGCGTTGGGCTGCCTGATCGAGAAGGAGGCGACCACCCCGGACGCCTACCCGCTGACGGTCAACGCCGCCCAGGTGGCCGCCAACCAGAAGACCGCCCGCGAGCCGGTGATGGCGCTGTCGGCCGGCGACGTGCACCACGCGCTGCGCCAGCTGGAGACCCTGGGCCTGGCGCGCCAGCAGTACTCCTCGCGCGCCGAGCGCTACGAGCATCGCGCCGGTGCCGCGCTGGACCTGACCCGCCAGCAGCTGGCCATCCTGGGCCTGTTGCTGCTGCGCGGCCCCCAGACCCTCAATGAGCTGCTGACCCGCAGCGAGCGCCTGGTCCGCTTCCAGGACGTGGACGAACTGCGCCATCACCTGGAGCGCATGATCCAGCGCGATATGGCGGTCCAGCTGCCGCGCGCCAGCGGCCAGCGCGAAGACCGCTACATGCACCTGCTGGCCGGCCCGGTGGACGTGCAGGCGTTGGCGGAGCAGTACAGGTCGGCGCCGTCCGGCGCTGGCGGTGGCGGTGCCGCCCATCCGGCGCTGGAGTCGCGTGTGCAGCAGCTGGAAGCCACGGTAGCCGAGCTGCAGGAGCAGTTGGCGGAGTTGCGCGCGCAGTTGGGGGGGTGAACTGCAGCCACGCATGGCGTGGTTCCACCGGGTTGGACGGCCGGGCTCTACCGGGTCAGACGGCTGGCGCGCCCGGGGTGGCGAACAGCAGCACCACATCGCCGCCATGCGGCGGCGGCAGCAGCACGTCGCCGCGATCCTCCATGCCCAGCTTGCGCAGCAGCGCGGCCGAACGCACGTTGTCCGGCGAAACGATGCCGTACAGGTCGGTGTAGCCCAGCACGTCGCGCGCGTAGTGCATCACCCCGCGCGCGGCTTCGAACGCGTAGCCGTGTCCCTCGTACTGCGACAGCAGCGCATAGCCGATATCCGGTGCCGGCAGTCCGTCGCGACGGACCAGGCCGGCGTTGCCCAGCCAGGCGCCGTCTTCGCGGCGGACGATCGCGTACATGCCGAAGCCGTTGAGCGTATAGCTGCCCAGCACGCGCTCGGCGGTGTAGTCACGCGCCTGCGCCAGGGTGCGCACACCGCGGTCGGCGATGTTGCGGATGAAGCCGGGCTCGTTGAGCAGGGCCAGCATGTCGGCCGCGTCATGGTCGGGGTCGATCAGGCGCAGGTGCAGGCGGTCGGTCTGGATCACGGCGGACATGCGGGTACCGGCTGAGGAAGATAGCCTGATTGTGCCGTAGAGCCACCCCATGGGTGGCTGCTACGTATGCCGGATCGCAGAGCAGCCACCCATGGGGTGGCGCTACCTGGCGATGCTCAGTCGAACAGGGCCTGGATCGCCGCCAACCCGGCGCTCGCGCGTTCCTTCTTGCGCACCGCATCGGCGACCGGATCGGCACCGTCGCGCTGCATTTCCTCGGCCGGAATCTCGTCGAAGAACCGGCTGGGCTTGAGCCGCACGTGCTCACCGAACTTGCGGGTGAGCTTGCTGTAGCTCATCCACAGCTGCACCTTGGCGCGGGTGATGCCCACGTACAGCAGGCGCCGCTCTTCCTGCAGGTTGCCTTCGTCCAGGCTGACCTGGTGCGGCAATACGCCGTCCTCGCAGCCGATGATGAACACGTACGGGAATTCCAGGCCCTTGGAGGCGTGCATGGTCATCATGCGCACCTGGTTGCCGCCGTCGTCCTTGTCGTTGCGCGACAGCAACGCCAGCTGCGCGGCCAGATCCGCCGTGGAGGCACCCCGCGGGCCGCCTTCGAACCACTGCGCCAGTTCTTCCAGGTTGCCGAGACGACGCTGGTACACGGACTCTTCCTTGCACGAACTGCGCAGGTCCGAGACCAGCCCGGAGTCCTTCACCAGCTTGCGCACCAGGTCGCCGGAGCTGAGCTTGGGCATCTCCGCGCGCAGGTCGCGCAGGATGTCGGTGAAGCGGCTCAGGCCGTTGGCCGCACGCGGTGGCAGCTGCGACAGTGCGCCGATCGCTTCGGCGGCATGCGCCATCGGCAGGTCTTTTTCAGACGCCAGCTCGGCCAGCTTGGCCAGCGTGCCGGCGCCCACTTCGCGCTTGGGCGACTGCACCGCGCGCATGAAGGCCGTATCGTCGTCCGGGTTCACCAGCAGGCGCAGCCAGGACAGCGTGTCCTTGACTTCCTGCCGCTCCAGGAACGCGGTACCGCCGGTGATGTGGTACGGCGCGCGCACCAGCTGCAGCGCCTTTTCCAGCGGCCGCGACTGGAAGTTGCCGCGGAACAGGATGCAGAAATCGCTCCACGGAATCTTCTTGGAGGTGGCCAGGAAGGAGATTTCCGCCGCTACTTTTTCGGCCTCGTGCTCGCTGTTGCGGCACTCCCACACGCGGATGCGCTCGCCGTCGGCCTGGTCGCTCCACAGCTTCTTCAGGTGTTCGTGCGGGTTGTTGGCGATCAACGCATTGGCCGCGCGCAGCACGCGGTTGGAGCAGCGGTAGTTCTGCTCCAGCTTGATGATTTCCAGCGCAGGATAATCGCGCGCCATCTGCTGCAGGTTTTCAGGATTCGCACCACGCCAGGCGTAGATCGACTGATCGTCGTCGCCCACGCAGGTGAAGTTGCCCTTGCTGCCGGCCAGCTGCTTGAGCAGCCGGTACTGCGCATCGTTGGTGTCCTGGCATTCGTCGACCAGCAGATACCCGATGCGTTCGCGCCAGGCGATGGCGATCTCGGGATTCTCTTCCAGCACCTGCACCGGCAGCCGGATCAGGTCATCGAAATCGACCGCGTTGAACGCGGTCAGGCGCAGCTGGTAGCGCTCGTAGACGCTGGCCGCTTCCTTCTCGCGCGTGCTGCGCGCGGCCGCCATCGCCTGCTCGGGCGAGAGGCCGGCATTCTTGGCGCGCGAGATCAGGTTCTTCACGTCCTCGATATCGTCCGGCTTGGCCCCGTACATCAGGTCCTTGACCTGCGCGGTCGAATCGTCGGCATCGAAGATCGAGAACCCGCGCTTGAGCCCCACCGCGGCGTGCTCGATCTGCAGGAACTTCAGGCCCAGCGCGTGGAAGGTGCAGATCGTCACTTCGTCGGCGTCGTCACCGCGCAGGCGCTTGGCCACGCGCTCGCGCATTTCCTTGGCCGACTTGTTGGTGAAGGTGATCGCTGCGATCCGCCGCGCCGGGTAGCGCTTGCTGGCGATCAGCTGGCCGATCTTCTCCACGATCACGCGCGTCTTGCCGCTGCCCGCGCCCGCGAGCACCAGCAGAGGACCTTCGCAGTGCATCACTGCCGCGTGTTGGGGAGGATTGAGACCGTGCATGCCATCTCCAGGGGAGGGGCATTGTAGCGGGCCGCCCGGCCGGCGCGTGGTGATCGCCGGCAGCGGACGAAAGCGTCCGCTCCCATGGGCCCGGCAGCCACGAGAGGCGGCCGGGCGTCTAGAATTGGCCGATGGCCAAGCTCTATTTCTATTATTCGGCGATGAACGCCGGCAAGACCACGACCCTGCTGCAGTCGGCGCACAACTACCGCGAGCGGGGCATGCGCGTGGCCATCCTCACCCCCCGGCTGGATGATCGCGCGGGGCGCGGCGTGGTCGCCTCGCGGATCGGCCTGAAGGCCGACGGCATCGCGTTCCAGCAGGACACCGACCTGCAGCAGCTGATCGCCGACGACATCGGCACGCACGGCCCCTTGGGCTGCGTACTGGTCGATGAAGCGCAGTTCCTGACCCGCAGCCAGGTCTGGCAGCTCAGCGAGGTGGTCGACCAGATGCGCATCCCGGTGCTCTGCTACGGCCTGCGCACCGATTTCCGCGGCGAGCTGTTCGAAGGCAGCCAGTACCTGCTGGCCTGGGCCGACGAGATGCAGGAGATCAAGACCATCTGCCACAGCGGCAAGAAGGCCACGATGACGGTCCGCGTGGACGAGCACGGCCACGCGGTGCAGGACGGCCCGCAGGTGGAGATCGGCGGCAACGAGCGCTACGTGTCGGTGAGCCGCGCGGAGTTCAAGAAGATCACGCGCGGCGAGGGAAGAATCGACCCGGCACAGGTCCCATTGCCGCTTTGATCAATACAAGGTGCGTTCCGGCGCACCCTTCGGCGGCGGGCTGTACTGGTACAGCCAGGTTTCGGTGAGGGTCTTGCCGCCGCTGCGCAGGTACAGGCGGATGTCGATCTGCTCGGTGGAATCCTCCGGCGGCACGACATCGAACATGGCGCGGTAGCCCTTGATCTCGCGCAGCGGACGCGCCGAGACGATCTCGGTGCGGCCACGGCTGACCTGGACCACGGCTTCGACCTCGCCCTTGTCGATCAATGCCGCCAGCTCGCCGCCTTCGAAATCGACCGCGAAGCGCCATGAGAAATACGCGCGCTTCTTGCCGATCACCCCGCCCAGGCCGGTACGGCTGGCCACGCAGTGCGCCAGCGGCGTGCGGGCCGGCGGCTCGGCGCCCCAGTACAGGCGGTAGCCCAGCAGCAGCTCCTGGCCGGGCTGTGGCTTGGCCTCCGGATTCCAGAACGCCACGATGTTGTCGAAGGTCTCATCCACGGTCGGGATCTCGACCAGCTGCACCGAGCCCTTGCCCCACTGCCCCTTCGGTTCCACCCACAGGCACGGCCGCTTCTCGTAGAAGACGCCGTCGTCCTGGTAGTGATCGAAGTTGCGGTCGCGCTGGAGCAGGCCGAAGCCGCGCGGATTGTTGTCCACGAACATGTTGAAGCGCAGGTTGTGCGGGTTGCACAGCGGGCGCCAGATCCATTCCCCGGCCCCGGTCCACATCGACAGGCCGTCGGTATCGTGGATCTCCGGGCGCCAGTCCCAGGCCATGCGGCGGTCGTTCTCGCCCACCTGGTACATGCTGGTGCACGGCGCGATGCCGAGCCGCTCGATCGCCTTGCGCGGGTACAGCGCGCAGTCGATGTCCATCAGCAGCACGTCACCGTTGGTGATCGCGAAGCGGTAGGCGCCGGTGGTGCTCGGCGAATCCAGCAGCGCGTACACCACCAGGGTGTCGGAGTCGGCCTCCGGCTGCTCCAGGTAGTAGGCGATGAAGTCCGGGAATTCCTCGGGCTTGCCCATGCCGGTATCGATCGCCAGGCCGCGCGCGGACTGGCCGTACTGGCCTTCCTTGCCGACCGCGCGGAAATAGCTGGCACCGAGGAACGCGGCGAAGTCGCGGTTGGTGTCCTTGCGCGTGTTGAGACGGAAACCGGCGAAGCCGAGGTCGACCGGCAGGTGGCTGCCCTTCAGGCCGCTCTTGCCGTAATCGAACGCCGCGCCGTCATAGGCCAGCTCCTGCGCCTTGCCGTCGGTGACGTCGAACATCCGCACCGGCGAGTGGAAGTACAGGCCGAGGTGGAAGAACTTGGCCTGGTAGCGGCCGGGCTGGTCGGCCCACAACGCATGGTCCTGGCGGTACTGGATCGACTGGTACTGGTCCCAGTCCAGCGCTTCGACCGGGCCGGGCAGCGTGCGCTTGTGGCTCTGATAAGCGGCCTGGGACAGCGCGCGGGCCTGCCCCTTCAGCGAGGCGAAGTCGAACGGCTGCGGCTGGCCGAGCCGGCGCAGGCCGACCTGGTTGCCCTGCGCGGCGCAGGCCGGCAGTGCGGGCAGGCCGAAGGCGGCCAGGGCCACGGAGGCATTGCGGAGGAAGTCGCGTCGTTGCATGCAGGCAGCGATGGCAGGGAAGGGCCGGCCATCATAGGCACGCAGACGTTAATTCGCCGAAGTGAATACGGCGCAGCGTTCAGCCAGCGCGCTCAAAGGCCGGCTGCCACCTGCGGCGGTGCGCAGGCCTGGCGTGCCCGGTCCACCTCCGCCAGCAGCTGCCCCCCTTGCGGGAACTGCGCCTGCAGCGTCTGGTGGAGCTGCCCCAGCGCCTCGCGGGCACGCGCCGGTGCGCTGCGGCAGTCGAGTTCGGCCATCGCCGCCCGGGCGCGCCAGCGCAGCGCGCGGCTCTCGGGGTCGGCCGTGTCGCCCACCAGCAGGGGCGCCAGCGCGCGCCGGGCTTCCACGGTCTGGCCCATGCGGCCCAGGTTGCGCCCCCAGGCCAGCTGCAGCGCACGCTGCAGGGCCGGACCGGCGGACCCGGCCCGGTCCACCCGGGGCATGAGCGCGGCCAGCTGCTCCCCGGCCTGGCGCGGGTCGCCGTGCGCACTGACCAGCTCGGCCATGCGGCGGTCGGCCTGCTGCACCGAGGCATCGTCATCACCGCGTTGCGCGGCCTGCCACTGCCGCCCCTCATGCAGCGCGGCCAGGGCGGCCTGCCAATGCCCGGCCAGGGCCAAGGCCTCGCCCTGGTCGTACAGGCCCTGCGGCAGCAGTCCCACGCAATCGGGCTGCCGCCAGATCGCCACGGCCCGGGCGAAGTCATCCATGGCGGTGGCGCTGTCGCCGCGCTCCATGGCCAGCCGGCCCAGCGCGTGCCAGGTCAGCCCGGTATCGCGGTGCTGCTCACCCAGCGCCTGCCGGGTGAGGCGATGAATCTGCTGCAGATCGGCCTGTGCCTGCTCGAGGTCGCCCCGCTGCATCGCCAGCAGGGCACGCAGGCGGCGGATCGAGAGGGTCTCGGGGTGGTCCGGTCCATACAGCGTCACCGCATCGGCAGCTGCCAGTCGCAGTGCCTGCTCGGCGGCGTCCAGGTCCCCCTGCGCGGCCAGGCTCTCGCCCATGTGCCGGCGCAGCGCGATCAGCTGCGGGTACCGCATCGTGGCATCGGCCTGCAGCAGCTGCAGCGCCTGCCGGTAACCGGCCAGCGCCGCCGGGGCGCGGCCATCGTCGCTGTCCAGCGCGGCAAGGTCGGCCAGGCTCTCAGCGGTGCCAGGCGTATCGCGGAGGATGTCGCGGCGCAGGACCAGCGCCTGGCCGAAAGCGGCGCGCGCGTTGTCGCGGTAGCCGAGGAGTTGCTGGCAGCGGCCGAGCTGGGTGTGGTACGCGGCCACGGCCGCCGGCAGCCGCAGGCGGTACTCCGTGGCCAGCGACTGCATCGGGGTGAGGTGGGTCACGCAGTCGCGCGAGCGGCCCAGCATGCGCAGCGCACGACCGCGTTGGGTCACTGCCTCCAGCTGCAGCGTCGGCGGGACCTCGCCGACCTCCTCCAGCAGCGCGCGCTGGCGGTCCAGCGTCTGCAGCGCCAGCTGGTAGTCGCCCATGCCGATCCGGAGCCGGCCGATCACCCCTTCCAGCTCGGCCAGCGACAGCGGCTGATCCCGCAGTTCGGCCTCGCCGCGTTGCTGTCCGGTCGCCAGCAGCTGGCGAAGATCGAAGCTGCCGTGGCGCACGCCGGCGGCGCGGTCGAACAACCCCACGGTGAAATCCTGCATGGCCTGGGCCCGCGCGATCTCGCGGCGCGCCTGCTGCATCTGCCACAGCGCGGTCAGCGCCAGGGCAAGCAGGGCCAGCACCGCGACGCTGCCCAGCGCCACGCCCCACCGATGCCGGCCCAGGTATTTGCGCAGCCGGTAGCCCACGTGCTGCGGACGCGCATGGATAGGCCGGCCTTCGAGGAAACGGCGCAGGTCCTGGGCCAGTGCTTCGACCGAGGGGTAGCGCTGCGCCGGCTCCTTCTGCAGGGCTTTGAGCAGGATGGTGTCGAGGTCGCCACGCAGGCGCCGTGACAGGCGCCTGGCGGCCACCGCGTGTTCGCCACCGGCGGCGGCCAGGCGCGCCATCACCGACGAGGCACGCGGTGCCTGCACCTCCAGGATCGAGCGTTCCCACTCGGCATCGCTGTGCCGGCGCAACCGGTAGGGCTTCTGGCCGGTGATCACTTCGAACAGCACCACGCCCAGCGAGTAGACATCGGTAAGCGTGGAGACCGGCTCGCCACGCACCTGTTCCGGCGCGGCGTAGTGCAGGGTGAAGGCGCGCGCTTCGGTGGGCGGATGCGCGGGCGGCTTGCCGTCGTCGTCGTCCAGCAGCTTGGCGATGCCGAAGTCCAGCAATTTCACCTCGCCGTCGGCGGTGACCAGGATGTTGGAGGGCTTCAGGTCGCGGTGCACGATCAGGTTGGCGTGCGCGTGGCTGACCACCGCGCACACCTGCAGCATCAGCTGCAGGCGGGGCTCCAGCGGCAGCGCCAGCCGCTGGCAGTAATCGGTGATCGGCTCGCCTTCGACATAGGCCAGCGCCAGGTACGGCTGCCCCTGCAGGTCCACGCCCGCATCGAACAACTGGGCCAGGTTGGGATGCTGCAGCCGGGCCAGGATCTCGCGCTCGCGGCTGAAGCGCTGGCGCAGGCCGGGATCGGCGTAGCCGCTGCGCAGCAGCTTCAGGGCGACCTGGCGCTCGTACAGACCGTCGGCGCGCTCGGCCAGCCAGACCTCGCCCATGCCGCCCTCACCGAGCGGACGCAGCAACCGGTAAGGGCCGACCCGGGTGCCGACCCGGCTGTCTTCGGGCGCGGCGGTCCACAGCGGCTGCGCCAGGAACTCGTGGCTGTCGCGCTCGTGGGCGAGCAGGCGCTCCACGTCGTCGGCCAGGCCGGGATCCTCCGCGCGCAGGCGCAGCAGCCGCTGCTCACGCGCCGGTTCGGGCAGTTCCAGCAATTGATCCAGCAGGCAGGACAGCTGCCGCCAGCGTGACGCCTCCATCGCTCCTCTCCCCGGACGATGCGTGGCTGTTCAGGACTCCCCGACCGAGGCCAGCAGGAACATGCGCGCCTTCTGCCAGTCGCGGCGGATGCTGCGCTCCGAGCGCTGGCACAGATCGGCGATCTCCTGTTCGGAGAGGCCGGCGAAGTAACGCAGTTCCACTACCTTGGCCAGGTGCGCATCCACGGCATGCAGCTGTGCCAGCGCGACATCCAGGGCGAGCAGGTCTTCATCCAGGCGCACGCCGCTGCTGCTGTTCTCGGGCAGTTCCACCCGTTTGAGATCGCCGCCGCGCTTGCGGGCCAGCCGGTTGCGTGCGTAATCGACGACCACGCTGCGCATCGCCGAGGCCGCATAGGCAAAGAAGTGCGCACGATCCTCGAAGCGCGCCGCTCCCCGGGAGCCGAGCAGCTTCAGGTAGGACTCGTGCACCAGCGAGGTGGCATCCAGGGTGCGTCCCTGCTGCCCCGCCAGCTGCCGGCGGGCCATGCTGTGCAGTTCGTGGTAGAGCAGGGTCAGCACCCGGTCGAGCGCGGCGCGGTCGCCCGCCCGGGCCGAATCCAGCCACACGGTGATATCCGGTCCCTCGTCCATCGCACACCCCCGCCGGTGATGTTGGGCGGACTATACCGCCGGGGGAGCGACAGCCGCGCGACGATTCAGCGCTGGCAGTGCCCGCACCAGACGCTGGCACGCTGGCCGATGGTGGCGTGGCGGAGCAGCCGGCCGCACTGGCGGCAGGGCTCGCCTTCACGCCCGTAGACCAGCAGTTCCTGCTCGAAGTAGCCCGGCGCCCCGTCCGGATTGATGAAATCGCGCAGGGTGGTGCCGCCGCGGGTGATGGCGTGGGTCAGGATCTGCTTCACCGCGTCGGCCAGGCGCTGGTAGCGCTCGCGCGAGATCCGCCCGGCCTCGCGCAGCGGGTTGATCCCGGCCATGAACAGGCTCTCGGCGGCATAGATGTTGCCGACGCCGACCACGATGGCCTGGTCCATCAGGAAGGTCTTCACCGAGGCGCTGCGGCCACGGCTGCGGGCGAACAGATAGTCGCCGTCGAACGCCTCATCCAGCGGCTCCGGGCCGAGTCCGGCCAGCAGCGGATGGGTCTCCCCGGCGGGCTGCCAGAGCAGGCTGCCGAACCGCCGCGGGTCGTTGAAGCGCAGCAGCCGGCCGTTGTCCAGGCTGATGTCCACGTGGTCGTGCGCCCGCACCGGGGTATCGCCGGGCAGCACCCGCAGGCTGCCGGACATGCCCAGGTGCAGCACGGCGCTGCCCACGGCGGTATCCAGCAGCAGGTATTTGGCGCGGCGGCGCACGCCCTCGATGGCCTGGCCGGGAAGCTGCTCGCTGACCTCCGGCGGGATCGGCCAGCGCAGATCCGGGCGACGCAGGATCACGCCGTGGACGCGACGGCCTTCCAGATGCGGCGCAAGGCCGCGGCGGGTGGTTTCTACTTCGGGGAGCTCGGGCATGGCGCAATTCTAAGGCGTCCCCCGATGAACCGCGGTAGAGCGGCGCGCTGCCCCGCTACGGTCCGAGCGAGGCTCAGCGCGGCGGTGCCGCCAGTTCGCGCGCACTCAGATAGCCATCGCCATTGGCATCCTGTTTGTGGAACCGCTGGACCAGCGTCTGCCGCTGCTGCTCGCGCGTGATCGGCGGGCCCTTGCCACCGGGCAGCTCATCGGCGCCGAGCACGCCATCGCCGTTGCGGTCCATGCGATCGAAGGCGTACAGCAGCCACTGCACGTACTCCTCCACACTGACCCGGCCATCGCCGTCGGTGTCCATGCGCTGCAGGTAACTGCCGGTATCGGTGACCTGCGCATGGGCCGTCGCGCCGAGCAGGCCAACGGCCAGGCCCAGACACGCAGAACGCCGCACAAGGCGGCGTTTCGCGGATACGTTCCCGGGCGGGAGGCGCATCGATCAGTGTGCCGTCAGTGCGTAGCCCTTCAGGCGCGCGGCGTAGTTCTGCAGCGCGGCGATGCCACTGGCTTCGGCTTCATGACACCACGCCTGGAGCAGCTTGAGGCGCTCGGCGGCGTCGTTGCCGCGCGCTTCAAGCAGGGCGGCCAGGCGGGCGCGGTGTTCAACCAGCACGCGGATGCGCGGGCGCTGCTCGACCCAGGTGCTGAGCTGGGCGCGGCAATCCGGCTTGAGCCAGCGGCCGTCGTTGACCAGGCCACGGCGCATGCGACGCGGCAGCAGCTTGCGCAGCTTGGCACCGGCCATCGCGGCCTCTTCGCGCAGGGCCGGCACGAACACGTTGCGCTGGTAGTCGGTCATCGCCTGGAAGCGATGCGACAGCAGGGCCTTGAGGGTTTCAGCATCCGGCACGGCAATGTTCGGACGCACGTCCATGCTCGGCGCCACGCGCAGCACCTTGGCCAGGCGCAGGGCCTGCAGGCCACGGATCACCGCCCAGCCGATATCGAACTCCCAGCGACGCATCGAGAAGCGCGCCGAGCTCGGGAAGGCGTGGTGGTTGTTGTGCAGTTCTTCACCGCCCACCCAGAACGCCCACGGCGTCAGGTTGGTGGAGGTGTCGGCCGATTCGAAGTTGCGGTAGCCCCACCAGTGGCCCAGGCCATTGATGACGCCGGCGGCCCAGAACGGGATCCACGCCATCTGGATCGCCCAGAGGGCCACGCCGGGCAGGCCGAACAGCACGCTGTTGATGACCAGCAGCGCGACCGGGCCGAGATTGGCGTGCGGGGTGTACAGGTGGCGCTCGATCCAGTCGTCCGGGGCACCACGGCCGTACTGCTCGATGTCCGCGCGCATCGCGCGGGCCTCGCGGTACAGCTCCACGCCGCGCCAGAAGACCATGCCGATGCCCTTGGTCACCGGGCTGTGCGGGTCTTCATCGGTCTCCACCTTGGCGTGGTGCTTGCGATGGATCGCCACCCACTCCTTGGTGATCATCGAGGTGGTCAGCCAGGTCCAGAAGCGGAAGAAGTGCGCGATGACCGGGTGGAAATCCACGCCCCGGTGCGCCTGGCTGCGGTGCAGATACAGGGTCACGGCGAAGATGGTCAGCTGGGTGAACACCAGCAGCACCAGGCCCATGCCCCACCAGCCGAGGCCGACGACACCGCCGGTCAGGAAGTTGAGGAGCGTATCGAACATCGCAGGACTCCGGGCCGCAGTCGGCCGTCAAGGAAACAGGGCTACCTTCGGACATGATGGGGCCTGACGTTGCAAACTTCATCCCTCTGATGCCATTTTTGCGCAGTCATTCAGTTCTTCCCTTACCTTCGTGAGCATGCCCCCGCATTCATGACAGTCGCAGCCTCGCCGGTGGTGCCGGCCTCCCCCGTCCCCCTGATCGAGCTCGACCGCGCCTGTGTCATCCGCGGCCAGGTCCGGGTCCTGCACGATCTCAGCCTGCGCATCGAACAGGGCCAGCACACCGCCCTGCTCGGCCCCAACGGCTGCGGCAAGTCGTCCTTCATCAAGCTGATCACCCGCGAGCTCTACCCGCTGGCGCATGGCGATGGCACGGTGGCGGTGCGCGTGCTCGGCCAGAACCGCTGGCAGGTCGACCGGCTGCGCTCGCAGCTCGGCATCGTCACCGGCGATCTGAGCAGCAACCTCTCCGACATGCCCGGGCTGACCGTGGAAGAAGCGGTGCTGACCGGCTTCTTCGCCAGCTTCGTGGTGCCGGCCTTCCGTGAAGTGAGCGCGGAGATGCGCGACCGCGCGCGCGAAACCCTGGCCATGACCGGTGCCCTGCCCCTGCTGCAGCGCGGCTATGCCGAGCTGTCTGCCGGGGAAACCCGGCGCGTGCTGATCGCCCGCGCGCTGGTCAACCGGCCGCAGGCCCTGCTGCTGGATGAGCCCTCCACCGGGCTGGACCTGATCGCCCGCGAGCAGCTGATCGCCACCATGCGTGACCTCGCCCGCCAGGGCATCACCCTGGTGCTGGTGACCCACCACATCGAGGAGATCATTCCCGAGATCGAACGGGTGGTGATGCTGCGCGGCGGCAAAATCCTCGCCGATGGTGCGCGTGCCGAGCTGCTGCGCGATGCGCCGTTGTCCGCGCTGTTCGGCGGCCCGATCCGGGTGGTGGAACAGGCCGGCCGGTTGAGTGCGTTCGCGGGCTAAGCGCTGCCCGAGGGCGCGCCATGCCGGATCTGGCCGGATGACGAACGGCCGCTGTCGTTGAAGGATGAAGCTGCGATCATGCCGCTCCCCTCTTCTTCGAGACCTGCCGATGTCCTCGTCCCTGCGCTCCGCTGCCGTTCGCCCGATGCTGGCGACCGCCCTGCTCGCCGCCCTCGCCGGCTGCTCGTCGACGGCGGCGCCGCGCACTACGGCGGTGGAAGCCTCGGTCACCACCAAGGCCGTCGGCTACCTGCAGGGCGCTGCCGTGCCGGCGAGCCTGGCGCTGGTACCGGCGCCGCCGGCCGCCGGCTCGGCCGGCTTCGCGCTGGACGAACAGGTCAGCCGTGAAGCCCGTGCCCTGCGCGGCAGCCCGCGCTTCGAGCAGGCACACCGCGACGCCGAACTCGCCTTCCCGGCCGGTGCCAACCAGTTCTCGTGCGCGATCGATGTCGATGTGGACGCGGTGAAGACGCCGGCCCTGTACCGCCTGCTGGAACGCAGCCGGATCGATGCCAGCGCGGCCACCCGCACCGCGAAGAAGCACTACCAGCGCGCGCGGCCGTTCATGGTCAATGGTGAGCCCACCTGCTCGCCGGAAGACGAGCAGGACCTGCGCGGCAACGGTTCGTATCCCTCCGGCCACACCTCGATCGGCTGGGCGTGGGCGCTGATCCTCTCGGAGATCGCGCCGGACCGCGCCGATGCGATCCAGGCACGCGGCCGCAACTACGGTGAGAGCCGCCTGGTCTGCAACGTGCATTGGCAGAGCGACATTCTGGAAGGCCGTTTCATGGGCGCGGCTGCCGTGGCACGCCTGCATGACAACCCCGCGTTCAACAGCGACCTGCTGGCGGCGCGCAAGGAGATCGCCGCGGCGCGCAGGGCGGGGCTGCATTCGGCACGGGATTGTGCGGCCGAGGAAGCGGTGTTGAAGGTGCGGCCGGCGAGCGCGTTGTAAGGCCGCAGGGAGAGGTAGTGCCGGGGGCGGGGCCGGGCGGCGGCAAGGTTGGGGGGGCCCCGCGGGGGCCGCCTCTGGGGCGGCGCCCCGGGGGTCCGCGGCCCGGCGCCCGCCACTACCGATACAACGGTCGACGGTCGGCGGTCGGCGATCGGCGCGACGATGGCGGCACACACAAAAACGGCGCGGATTTCTCCGCGCCGTTTCTGTTTCAACAGCGTGCCCACCCACGGTGGGCACCTACCGCATGACATGCATCAGAACTTCGCGGTGAACTCCAGGCCGAACGTGCGCGGTTCGTTGAGGAAGCCGGTCAGGTTGTTGAAGTCGATCGCGCCGACCACGCGCACCTGGTCGGTCAGGTTGCGGCCGTACACGGCGACGTCGTACTGGCCGTAATCCCAGTTGTAGCCCAGGCGCAGTCCACCTTCCAGCGAGGAGCGGCTGCGGAACTCCGGCGACTCGTATAGGAAGAAGTTCACTTCGCTGCGGTAGGCCCAGTCGGTGTAGACGTAGAACTCGCTGGCATCGTTGACCGGGAAGCCGGCGCGCAACGTCAGGTTGTGGATCCACTTCGGCGCCTGCGGCAGCGGATTGCCGTTGACCAGCGCGTAGGTGCCGCCATCGATGACCGTGGTCGGGTCGGTGATGGTGCAGCCGCCGCCACAGATCGCCACCGCCAGATCCTTGTCCTTGATCTCGGTGTCGTTGTAGCTGCTGCCCAGGGTCAGCAGGACGTGGTCGGTCAGGTAGGCTTCGAAGTCGAGCTCGGCGCCCTGGCCGATGGTCTTGTCGGCGTTGAGCAGGGTCGCGGTGTTGTTGGTGCCACCCACGGCGATCAGCTGCTGGCCGTCGACGTTGTAGCGGAACACGTTGAAGCCCAGGCGGGCGCGGCGGTCGAACAGGTCGGCCTTGATGCCGGCCTCGTACGAGATCACCTTCTCCGAATCGGCCTGCGAGACGCCACCGAAGGCCAGGCGGCCCTGGATCGACGGTGCGCGGAAGCCCTTGGCCACGCGGGCGTACGCGTTGAGGTTGTCGGTGATCTGGTAGACGCCGCTCAGGTCCCAGCTGACGTCGTTGACGTCGGTCTTGGCGATGTACGGGCCGCTGACCGGGGTGCCGAACGGCACGGCCTGCAGCACGCTGGCGCTGAAGTCCTTCTTGTCCTGCGTGTAGCGCACGCCACCGCGCAGCTTGAAGCGCTCGGTCACGTCGACATCGCCGGAGGCGAACGCGGCCCACGCCTTGTTGCGCTGCTGCTGCACGGCGTGACCGGTCTGCGGATTGCCCGGGGTCAGCGAGTCGTAGTTGAAGCTGTCGATGGTGACGTCTTCATCGAAGTAGAAGACGCCGGCCTGCCAGTCGAAGCGGCCCCACTCATTGGATTCCACGCGGAATTCCTGGGTCCACTGGCGGTGGTGCGGCAGGCCATCGGCCGATTCGGAGGCGAACGGGATGTTGCCCGGGCCGTAGTTGCCGGCGCCGAGGAAGCTGGCACCGTAACCGCCGTCGATGTCGCCATGGTTCAGCGATTCGGCGGTCTCGTAGCCGGTGATCGAGTGCAGCGTCACGCGGCCCAGGTCCCACTTCAGGCGCGCGCTGCCGCCCCAGGTTTCCAGGTCGGAGAAGTTCTGGCCATCGGTGGAGACTTCATCGCGGTCGAAGTTCTCGACCAGCTGGTTGGTACCCGGCTTGAGGATGTTGGCGCGGAACAGGCGCGCGGTGCCGTTGAGCTTGCGCTTGTGCAGGTTGAACAGCGCTTCGACGTCGTCGCCTTCGTACAGGAACTGCACGCGGGCGGCGGCTTCGTCATAGCCTTCGAAGCCCTGCGCCGGTGCGCCCTGGCGGGTGTTGGTGACCCAGTCGTCGCGGCGCTGGTACAGCGCAGAGACGCGGGCCGACCAGCGGTCGGTCAGCGGGCCGCCGTAGGCGCCCTGCGTATTCCAGGTGTTGTAGCTGCCGTAGGCGACCTTGATGTACCCGTCGGCATCCTGCGAGGGACGCGCCGAATCGAACTTCACCACGCCGGCCGGGGTGTTGCGGCCGAACAGCGTGCCCTGCGGGCCACGCAGCACTTCCACGCCGGCCAGGTCGAACAGCGGGAAGCCCTTCAGCAGCGGGCTTTCCTGCACCACGTCGTCATACACCAGCGACACCGGCTGCGAGGCATTGAGGTCGAAATCGGTGTTGCCCAGGCCGCGGATGTAGAAACGCGGGAAGGCACGGCCGTAGGACGATTCGATGTTCAGGCTGGGCACACGCGCCGACAGGAAGCGGATGTCATCGCCGGCCGAACCGAGCACGTCGAGCTTTTCACCCTGGATCGCCGAGATCGAGACCGGCACATCCTTGGCGTTTTCGACGCGGCGTTGCGCCGTGACCTGCAGCGTATCGAGGGCGACCGGATCCTTGGTGGCGGGGGCGTCCTGGGCTGCGGCCGTCAATGGCAGCAGGGCGGCAAGCGCGACAACGAGCGGGTGCACGGACGGGAAACGGCCGTGGGCAGTGCGGTTCGGGAACATGGCGTTTAGGCTGTGTTGGGAGGGGTGGTGGACCGGCGCTACCAGACAATTGTTGCAGTACAACAACAGCGCCGCAAACAACCGCTATTCATTACCCCTGCCGGCCTGCCACCGCTTCGGTATGCTGGCGGCCCTCGATGCCCATTCACGTTGCCACGCCGATGACTTCACTGCGCCGTACCCGCCTGACGCTGTCCGTTGCCCTGCTCGGCCTGCTGGCCGGTTGCGGCGGTGATCCCGTGCGCCCGACCCCGCCGCCGGCGGCCGTTCCGGTGACGCCGGCCAAGCCGGTCAAGATCGGCATCGCGCTGGGCGGCGGCGCGGCCAAGGGCTTCGCCCACATCGGCGTGATCAAGATGCTGGAGGCCAACGGCTTCGAGCCGGTGGTGGTGTCCGGCACCAGCGCCGGCAGCGTGGTCGGCGCGCTGTATGCCAGCGGCATGGACGCGTTCCAGATGCAGTCCAGGGCGGTGGCCCTGGATGAAGCCAGCATCCGCGACGTGCGCCTGTTCTCCGGCGGCCTGGTGCAGGGCCAGAAGCTGCAGGACTACGTCAATGCGCAGGTCGACAACCGCCCCGCCGAAAAGCTGAGCAAGCCCTTCGCCGCGGTCGCCACCCAGCTGGAAACCGGCGAACGCACGGTGTTCGTGCGCGGCAACGTCGGCCAGGCGGTGCGTGCCTCCAGCAGCATCCCGGGCGTGTTCGAACCGGTGAAGATCGGCAAATACAACTACATCGACGGCGGCGTGGTCAGCCCGGTGCCGGTGGATGCGGCGCGCCAGCTCGGCGCGGACTTCGTGATCGCCGTGGACATCTCCAGCAAGGCCAGCGGCAAGGCGCCGACCGGCATGCTCGGGATCGTCAACCAGTCGATCTCGATCATGGGCCAGCGCCTGGGCGAGCAGGAGCTGGCACGCGCGGACGTGATCATCCGGCCCAAGGTGCTCGACATCGGCGCCGCCGATTTCGGCCAGCGCAACAACGCGATCCTGGAAGGTGAGAAGGCCGCGATGGCGGCGATGCCGCAGATCCGCGCCAAGGTCCAGCAGCTGCAGAAGGCGCGTGCTGCCGCGCTGGCCCCGCCGCCGCCCAAGCCGAAGTGCGATGAGCCTTCGCGCGTGGGCCGGCTGATGGGGCGCAAGGAAAAGTGCGAGGGCTGAAGCCCCGCCACCGGTAGAGCCGACCGTTGGTCGGCTGCTCCTGGCTCTGGTCTCCACGAAGCCGACCAACGGTCGGCTCTACCGTGCGATCGGGAGGGCGATCCGCGTCATTCCAGCTGCGACAACGGCAGCGCGCGGAAGTCCTTCACGGTGCGCAGCACGAAGCTGGAATTGACGTCGGCCACGCCGGCGGCATTGAGCAGCTTGTCGAGCAGGAAGCTGGAGAAGTGCTCCAGGTCGCGCACATAGATGTGCAGCAGGTAGTCCATGTCGCCGGTGAGCGCATGGCAGGCCACCACCTCATCCCAGATCAGCACGCTGTCGGCGAACACGCCGATGGCGTGCTGGTCGTGCTTCTCGAGCTGCACCCGGACGAAGGCCTGCAGGCCGAGGCCGATCTGGCGCGGCTCCAGGCGCGCGCCATACCCGGCGATGACGCCCTCGCTCTCCAGCCGCTGGACGCGCCGCAGGCAGGCGGACGGGGACAGGTTCACCCGAGCGGCGAGCTCGGCGTTGGTCGCGCGGCCGTGTTGCTGGATTTCCGCCAGCAAGCGCAGATCCGTGCGGTCGAACTGGGCAATTCCGGTCATTGCTGCCCCGCAACATGAGGTGGACGCAATGATCTTGCGCCAGAAGGCCATATCCGCGCAACTTTGCAAACCTCTTGCGCGCGCCCTGCCCTAGCATCGACAGATGACTTCCCAGGAGACCACCACGATGGAAACCGCCACCGCCCCCCGCCGCGTCGAACACCAGCAGACCGACAAGGGATACGTGCCGGTCTATACCACCGCCATCGTGGAACAGCCCTGGGACAGCTACACCGCCGACGACCACGCCACCTGGAGCACGCTGTACCAGCGCCAGCGCGCGCTGCTGGAAGGGCGTGCCAGCAAGGAATTCCTGCACGCGCAGGACGAGATGGGGATGAGCGCGCACATGATCCCGCGCTTCGACCAGCTCAACGAAGTGCTGGGCGCCGCCACCGGCTGGACCCTGGTCGGAGTGGAAGGCCTGCTGCCGGAGCTGGATTTCTTCGACCACCTGGCCAACCGCCGCTTCCCGGTGACGTGGTGGATCCGCCGCCCGGACCAGATCGACTACATCGCCGAGCCGGACATGTTCCATGACCTGTTCGGTCACGTGCCGCTGCTCATGAACCCGGTGTTCGCCGACTACATGGCCGCCTACGGCCGCGGCGGCGTCAAGGCGCATGCGATCGGTCCGGAAGCGCTGCAGCACCTGACCCGCCTGTACTGGTACACGGTGGAGTTCGGCCTGATCAACACCGACGAGGGCCTGCGCATCTACGGCGCCGGCATCGTGTCATCGAAGGGCGAATCGCTGTACTCGCTGGAGTCGGCGGCGCCGAACCGGATCGGCTTCGATCTGGAGCGGATCATGCGCACCCGCTACCGGATCGACACCTTCCAGAAGACCTACTTCGTCATCGACAGCTTCGAGCAGTTGATGGAGGCGACCGCGCCGGACTTCACCCCGATCTATGCGGCGCTGGAGGCCAGGGAGCATCTGCCGGCCGGTGAGGTGCAGGACGGTGACCGTGTGTTCCAGAAGGGCACGGGGGAAGGCTGGGAAGACGGCGGCGATGTCTGATCGGTAGAGCCGACCGTTGGTCGGCTGCTTTTCAGCGCGGACGTTGCTGGGGCGGCAGCGGGAGCTGATTGAGTCGGTTGAGGACGGCCCGTGCGTAGTAGGTCCGTCCCCATTTCCGCTCGTTGCCTGTCGCCAGAATGCCCTCTTTCTCCAGCGCATAGATGCCGGTGAGCGCCGAGCGGTTGGATACCCCCAGCAGCGAGGCAACCTGCGAGGCGGTTACCACCGGGTGGCCGACGAGCAGCGCGGGGAGTCGGCGCGCGACGGCGTCTGCACGATAGCCGCTCACCTGTCCGGACCAGTCGGCCACGAGCTGCTGCATGTCCTCGGCGATGGCGATGGCATCGTTCGCCGACTCCACCACCGCCTTTGACACCATGTCCATCCACGGCGCCCAGTTGCCCTTGGCCTGCACCTGGTTGAGTGCATCGTAGTAGGCATCCTTGCTGCGCAACAACGCACCGGAGAGGTACAACGGTGGGTATCCCTCGGCCGCAAGAATGAGCGGCATCAGCAGCCGCCCAGTGCGCCCGTTACCGTCTTTGTAGGGATGGATCGTTTCGAACTGGGCGTGCGCGATGGCGATCTGCGCAAGGATGTTCAGCTCGAACTGTTCATCCTCCGCCGGCTGGTACTGCAGCATCTGCCCTTCCAGTTCCTGCATCGCATCGCCGATCCGGGCCGGCGGCGAAGGCACGAAGCGGGCATCTTCAGCACGTCCGCCCAACGGACCGATCACCGCCTGCTCCTGGCGATACCTGCCCTTCGGGAAATCGTCCTGCATGTCCTGCATCAGCACGGCGTGCAGATGGTTCACCAGCCCAAGATTGATGGCGGACCTGCCTCCTTCCCGGACCGCCTCCAGGCCGTCCTGCAGCGCCTGCACATAGCGCTCGGTGACAACAACGTCGGGCGGCAGGCCGTCCAGGCCAAGCGTCGCCTCATACACCAGCAGTTCGTCCAGATCGGTGCGGGTGCCTTCAATCTGCGAGCTCTGCACGGCTTCGCGCCGCGCCAGCGTGCGCGTCACCAGATCGGGGGACGACCACTGCCGCATCGCCTGATCCAGCCGTGCCAGCGCCGCGTTGGCGCTGATCAACAGCTCTCGGCTCCCCGAGTGGCCTGGCGGCAGCCTGCGCGGTGTAGGCGGGGCGGTCATGGCCAGCAGATGCGGCCGGCCTTCGACCGGCACCAGGTACTGCCGCAAGTGAACCGCGATGTCTTCCCGACGCATGGGGAGCCTCCTGGACGCCTAAGCTTCAAAAGCACTGTACGCTTTTGAAGTTTAGATATCTATCCTTCAAACCTTGAAAGCGCTTCTGAAGGTTAAGGGCCTCCAGGGCTGGGCTCAGTCCGGCCGCCTCCTAACGCGGATACGCCAACAGCACCACCAGATCCTGCTCCCCCACCTGCTGCAGCGCATGTGAGCTGCCCACCCGCGTCAGCAGCGCATCCCCCGCCGCCACGTCGTACTGCTTCCCATCCAGCACGTAGCTGCCCTGCCCGCTGACGATGTAGTAGATCTCGTGCTTGTGCTGGGGATGCAGGCCGATCCCCGCGCCCTTGTGCAACACACGCTTGCGAAGAACGAACGGGATATCCATGTCCTCGGCGAAGAACGGATACGCCGTGGTCGGCCCCGCCCCACCATGCGGACCCGGCTGGGTCACCGCGATGTCGCGTTCGTGCACGACACGCGAGGGCATCGCGGCATCGCCGCCCTGCCCTGCACTGCGTACCTCGCAGTCGATGTCGCGCTTCAGCGCAGGCTTCATCGCCGGCTGCAACGCCACCCAGTCGCGCATCACCAGGCACGCCACCGCCGTCGCACCGGCCACGCTGAAGTGCGTGCCGTCGGCCTTGTTCTGCTCGGGCACGAACAGGAAGTACGGCTTGGCGCCCTGCTCGCCCAGCGCGCGGATCCAGCGCGTGGAACTGTCGTTGAGATCGATCAGCGCGACCTGCTCGCGGGTCGCCAGCTGCTTCACCGCCTGGGTGTACACGCCATGCGTATCCAGCAGCGACCCGAAGTCGTACAGCAACCGCGCCACCGGGGTGATCAGCACCGGCGTGGCGCCCTTGTCGCGGGCCAGCTGCACGTAGCGCATCAGGAACTGCGGGTAGGCAACGGCAGGATCGGTGTAGCGCGTGGGGTCTTCGAACTTGGCGTCGTTGTGGCCGAACTGGATCAGCAGCACGTCACCGCGCTGGAGCTCGGCGGCGATCGCGTCCAGGCGTTTCTCATCGATGAAGCTGCGGGTGCTGCGGCCGCCCTTGGCGTGGTTGCGGACCTCCCACACAGCGGGATCGAGATAGCTCTGCAGGGCCTGGCCCCAGCCGGCCTGTGGCGCGCGCTCCGGGCCGTACCCGGCGGCGGTGGAATCCCCGGCAATGAAGATGCGGTGCGGGGCGCATAGCGCGTTAGGGGCCGCAAGCAGCAGCGACAGGGACAGCAGCAAACGCAGCATGGTCATGCTCCTGGGTGGAGAGCTGCCGGCCAGCGGCCGGCACTACCGGAGGCCACGATCTGCAGCGCAGATCGTGGGAGCGCCAGCGCGTAGCGATGGTGTTACCGAGCGAGCCAACCACCATCAACCGGCAGCACCGCGCCGTTGACGTAGTCCGAGGCGCTGGAGGCCAGGAACACGGCGGTGCCACCGAGGTCTTCCGGGGTGCCCCAGCGTGCGGCCGGGATGCGGTCGAGGATGGACTTGTTGCGGTCCTCATCGGCGCGCAGCGCGGCGGTGTTGTCGGTGGCCATGTAGCCCGGGGCGATCGCGTTGACGTTGATGCCCTTGCTGGCCCATTCGTTGGCGAGCAGCCGGGTGATGCCGGCGATGCCGCTCTTGCTGGCCGTGTACGACGGCACGCGGATACCGCCCTGGAAGGACAGCATCGAGGCGATGTTGATGATCTTGCCGCGGCCCTGGGCGATGAAATGCCTGCCGGCGGCCTGCGAGATGAAGAACGCGGACTTGATGTTGACGTTCATCACGTCGTCCCAGTCCTGCTCGCTGAAGTCCACGGCATCGGCACGGCGGATCAGGCCGGCGTTGTTGACCAGGATGTCCAGGCCGCCCAGGCCTTCGATGGTTTCGCGGATGACGCGCTCGACCGGCTCGATGCTGATCAGGTTCGCTTCGATCGCCAGGCAGCGGCGGCCCAGCGCGGTGATGGCCGCGATGGTTTCGGTGGGCGGCTGGATGCCGGCCACGGCGACATCGGCACCGGCCTGCGCCAATGCGACCGCGATGCCCTGGCCCAGGCCGGTGTTGCCACCGGTGACGAGGGCGACCTTCCCTTCCAGACTGAACGGATTAGCCATTGCGTATGTAGTCCTTGTCCAATGCGTAACAGACGCCGCCGGCGCGATGCCGGCGGCGCGTCGGGGTCACTTGAGCTGGCAGATGTCCAGCACGTGCATGTCGGTGTAATCCAGGTTCTCGCCGCCCATCGCCCAGATGAAGGCGTAGTTGCTGGTGCCGGCGCCCATGTGGATGGACCACGGCGGCGACACGACGGCTTCGTTGTTCTGGATGACGATGTGGCGCTGCGCGTCCGGCTCGCCCATGAAGTGGTACACGCGGTCGTTCTGGCCCAGGTCGAAGTAGAAATAGACTTCGCTGCGGCGGTCGTGCAGATGCGGCGGCATGGTGTTCCAGACGCTGCCCGGCTTGAGCACGGTCAGGCCCAGCAGCAGCTGCGAGGACTGGCAGGTGGCCGGCACGATGTACTGGTAGATGGTGCGCTCGTTGCTGGTTTCCAGCGCGCCACGGTCCAGGGCCACGGCGTCCTTGATCGACAGCGCCTTGGTCTCGAAGCGCGCGTGCGCCGGGGTCGAGGCCAGGTAGAACTGCGCCGGGGTGGCGGCGTCATCGGATGCGAACACAACGTCTTCGCTGCCCATGGCCACGTACAGACCATCCTTCGGCCCGAGCTTGAACACGGTGCCATCGACCGTGACGGTGCCGCTGCCGGCGCCGACGTTGATCACGCCCAGCTCGCGGCGCTCGAGGAAGGCATGCCCTGCGGCCGAGGCCGGTTCGGTCTGCCTGGGCAGCGAGACCGGGCCGTTGACCGGGGCCGCACCGCCGAGCACGAAGCGCTCGTAGTGGGTGTACTTCAGGGTCACCGCATCGGCGTTGAACAGACCATCGAGCAGATACAGATCGCGCAGGTCGTCATTGCTGGCGCCCTTGATGGCGTCGGGATGGGTGGCGTAATGGGTCTTGCAGTACATGGCGTCTCCAGAGCAGGGGTGGGGCGATGCGTCGGCCCCGGCACGATTTCAGGTGATTGTAGCCAGTTGGTAAACCGGTGTCATTTTGCAGCGCACGATAGGTCGGGGCGGGCCCGGCGTGGTGTCCATGTCAGAAAAGCCGTGCGATCGGCAACCGATTGCACGGGCGCGTGGCGACGCGTTCATCATGAACGCGCGTCGTTGCCATCGCGGCGCGCGTCAATCCTCGGGCGGCTGGCAGGAATCGCGCACGATCAGGTGCGGGCGCACGCTGGCGTGCTGCATCACGGCCTGGCCATCGGGCTGGATCAGCATCGCGGCGGCGGTCCGGCCAGTGTCGCGGGTATGCCGGCGCACCGAGGTCAGCGACGGCCACAGGCGCGAGGCCAGCGGGCTGTCGTCGTAGCCGATGATCGAGAGCTGGCGCGGGATGTTGATGCCGGCGCGCAGCGCGACCTTGTAGATACCGGCGGCCATTTCATCGTTGCCGGTGAAGATGGCGGTCGGGCGCTGCTTGCCCAGCAGCAGCTTCTCGGCCGCGGCGACACCGGATTCGAAGGTGTAACCGGCCTCGACGATGCGTGCCGGCGGCAGCTCGATGCCGCGCTTGGCGAGCGCATCGATGAAGCCGGCCGTCCGCTCGTGCGCCGAGCGGTACGCGCTCGGGCCGGTCACCAGGGCGATGTCGCGGTGGCCCAGCGAGAGCAGGTAATCGGCTGCTTCGGCGGCGCCATCACGATCGTGGGTGACCACCATCTGCGAGGTATCGTCCAGCGGCAGCGAGGCGATGCGGGTGAAGCGGCAGCCGATTTCATCGAGCATGTCGACCAGTGCCTGGTCTTCGGACGCACGCGGCACCAGGATCACACCGTGCAGCTTCTGCTGCTGCACGAAGCGGCGCACGCCGTCGATATAGCCGGGGCTGCGTGAATCGCAGGGATGCACGACCAGCTCGAAACTGGAGCCGCGCAACGCATCCAGCGCACCGTACTGCATGTCCACGATGTACTGCGCGGTCGGGTTGTCGTACACCATCCCGATCAGGAACGAGCGACGGAACGCCAGGCCGCGGGCCAGCGGGTCCGGCGTGTAGCCGACCTCGCGCATCAGTGCTTCGACCTTCTCGCGCGTGTCCTTACGCACCAGCGGCGAGTTGTTGATGATGCGCGAGACGGTCTTCTTGGATACCCCGGACAGACGCGCGATGTCGTTGATCGTGGCGGCCTTGCCTTTGGTCAATCCGTGTGGCGACGGATCGGTTTTGCTGCGCAATGACATGTCGTTCAAACCGGGGATGAGTCAAGGGATTCTAGCGGGGAGCTCAATCGAGGGCGCGGTAGCGGAAATTCCGGAACTGGACCTTGCCGTCACCGGCAGCATAGAGCGCCGGCTTCAGGGCCAGGAACTTGCCCGCCACATTGTGATGGTAGCCGGAGACTTCCATCTGAACCGGGTACTTCTGCCAGGTTCTGCCATCGGTGCTGGAGTGGATGGTGACGATATGGCGGTTGTTGGTGACCCGCAGCCACAGCTTGCCACCGGTGGCGCTGGGGGCCAGCCGGGTGGGGCGCTCCTCCCCGTAGCGGTGCATGATGAACTTCTCGCCGTTGCTGCCCACGCCCACGTACAGGCGGTCGCTGTAGTAGAGCAGGGCACCGCCCACCGCGCCCGGGGCGATCTCCATCTCGACCTCGAACTGGTAGGCCTTGTCGCCGGCGATGGCGGTCAGCGGCGAGCTGTCGCGCGGGGTGCTGCCCTTGCCCTGCAGCTCCATGCCCTTGCCGGTGAAGGCCAGGCGCTTGTACTCGTCCTGGGCCGGGTTGAAGAACGACCACTGTGCGCCGAGGGTCTTGCCGCGGAAGTCATCAGACAACGCCATGCCGTGCTGGCCCACCGAGGTACCCGACGGCTTGGCGAGCGGCTGGCCGAGGTCG
Source organism: Stenotrophomonas sp. TWI700 (assembly GCF_039673645.1). Lineage (NCBI taxonomy): Bacteria > Pseudomonadati > Pseudomonadota > Gammaproteobacteria > Lysobacterales > Lysobacteraceae > Stenotrophomonas > Stenotrophomonas sp. TWI700. The sequence goes on from NZ_JBDJMB010000002.1 coordinate 284,323, forward strand.
CCGCCCTTGGCCACGAACCAGCCATCGGCGGTCCATTCGATCGGCTCCAGCAGCGCCTGGCGGCCCAGCGTCCAGTACCCGTTCTCGTAGCCGTGGTACATCATCCACCAGCGCCCGTCGGTGCCTTCGATCACCGTGGCATGGCCGCGCGACCACCACGGCTCGGCGGCCGACCGGGTGCGCATGATCGGGTTGTTCGGCGCATTCACCCACGGGCCGTGGATCGAGCGCGAGCGCGCGGTGATCACCATGTGCCCGGTCGGCGGGCCGGCGGTGCCACCCACGGCGGTGGTCATGTAGTACCAGCCATCGCGGAAGTTGATCTTCGGGCCTTCCTGCGCATAGGCCTCCACATCCCAGCTTTCCGGGTATTTCCAGCCGTCGTAGACGTGCCTGGGCGTGCCGACCACGCTCAGGCCGTCATCGGCCAGCTGCACGTAGTCGCCGCCACTGAGGAACAGATAACGCTTGCCGTCTTCACCCACCGCGTGGCCCGGGTCGATATAGCCGCCCAGGCCGATGTCGATCGGCTCGCTCCACGGGCCCTTGATGCTGTCGGCCCAGACCACGAAGTTGCTGCGGGTCTCGCCGGTACGGGCGGGGAAATAGATGTAGTAGCGGCTGCCGTGCTTGACGATATCCGGGGCCCAGATCGCACCGACATTCCTGGTGATGGCATGGCCCAGCGGCTGCCAGTTGACCAGGTCGCGCGAGTGCCAGATCGGCAGGCCGGGGTAGGCATCGAACGAGGACAGGGTGAGGTAGTAGTCCTCGCCATCCTTGAGCACCGAAGGGTCCGGGCGATCACCGGCGAACACCGGATTGAGGAAAGTGCCGTTGCCCAGATCGGCCTGGCGCTGGTTCTCGATCCCGCGCTTCCAGGCGGTGGCCGGCTCGGCGGCGTGGCCGGCGCCGGCCAGCAGCAGGCAGGCGGTGGCGAAGCTCGCCAGGGTCTTTCTCAACTGCATCGTGTTTCTCCCGTTACGTATCGTGGACCTGCTGGAAGCACCCCAGCGGGATATCCTGGCCCTGCGCCATGACAGTGCAGGGCAGGGCGATCCAGCGCGGGGCTGCGAGCCGTCGCACGCTTACGCGCGCAGCAGGGCAGGCAGCCACAGCGACATGTCCGGGAAGAAGGTGACGATCAACAGCACGCCCAGCGCAGCGAACCAGAACGGCCAGATCGAGCGCATGCTCTCACCGACGCTGATCTTGCCGATCGCAGTACCGATGAACAGCACCGAGCCCACCGGCGGCGTCACCAGGCCCAGGCCACCGGTCAGCACCAGCACCAGGCCGAAGTGGATCGGATCGATGCCGTAGGCCTTGGCCACCGGCAGGAAGATCGGCGTGCAGATCAGGATCATCGGCGCCAGGTCCATGAAGGTGCCCAGCAGCAACAACATCACCACGATCATCAACAGCACCATGAACTGGCTGTGCGCGAACGACTGCAGGAAGTTGACCGCGGCCGACGGCACTTCCAGATACGCCAGCAGCCAGCCGAACACGGCCGCCGTGGCGATCACGAACAGGATCACGCCCGTGCTGCGCGCGGCATGGGTGACCGTGCCGAGGAACTCGCGCCAGTCGAGCTGGCGATACAGCACGGTGGTCACCAGCAGCGCGTAGACGACGGCAATCGCCGCACTCTCCACCGCGGTGAAGATGCCGGCGCGGATACCGATGAAGATCAGCGCGACCAGGCCCAGGCCGGGCAGGGCCGAGACCAGCCGCAGCAGCACCGCGCGCCAGCCCGGGAAGATTTCCACGCCGTAGCCGCGGCGACGGGCCACGACATACCCGGTGACCATCAGGGTAACGGTCATCAGCAGCGCCGGCACGATACCGGCCGCGAACAGATCGGCGATGGACAGGCCACCACCGGCCGCGGCCGAGAACAGGATCAGGTTGTGCGACGGCGGCACCAGCAGCGCGACCAGCGCGGCGGTGATGCTGACGTTGACCGCGAAGTCACGGTCGTAACCGCGCTTGACCATCTGCGGGATCATCGTGCCGCCGACCGCCGAGACGTCGGCGATGGCCGAACCGGACACACCACCGAAGAACAGCGAGGACAGGATCGAGACCTGGCCCAGGCCACCGCGCATGCGCCCAACCAGCGAGGACGCCAGTGAGATCAGGCGTTCGGAGATGCCGCCACGCATCATGATTTCGCCGGCGAAGATGAACAATGGAATGGCGATCAGCGAGGCCGAACCGGTGCCGGCGGAAATCTGCTGGACCAGCACCAGCGTCGGCAGATCCAGGTACCACAGGGTGGCCAGGGCGGCGGCGGCGAGCGCGAACGCGACCGGCACGCCGAGCAGCAACAGCACCGCGAACACGGTGAAAAGAATCGTAATACCCATGACTCAGCGATCTCCCTCGGCAACGGCATCGGCCGGCCGTACGGCCAGCGCCATCTGGTTCACGGCGAAGATCGCCATCAGCGCGCCACCGATCGACAGGGGCAGGTAGTTGATGCTCTGCGGCAGGTGGGCACCGGCGGCCTTGATGTCCAGGCCGTCCATGAGCAGCACGGCTGCCCACCAGGCGATGACCACGCCCAGCACGGCCACCACCAGCGCGGCGAACACATCGACCGCGCGGCGCAGACCCGGGCCCATGTGCGCGGCCAGCAGGAAGAAGCCGAAATGGCGGCGGGTATGCACGCCGGTGGCCGCGCCCAGGCTCATCGCGGTGGCGAGCAGCAGCAGCGTGACCGGCTCGGTCCAGCTGGGCGAATCATTGATCACGTAGCGGGCGAACACCTGCCAGCCCTGCACCACCACCAGGCCCAGCAGGGCGATCACGGCGATGTAGATCGCCACATCGGCGATGAGGTTGAGCAGGCGCTGCGGCGCGCTGGGGGTGATGATGGTGTCGGAAGTCGAGTCGGACATCGCGTCGGGGCCTCAGGCGAAGTCGCGGATGCGACGGGTGAGGGCGGCCAGCTCCGGCTGCTGCAGGTAACGCTGCAGGAGCGGGTCGGCGGCCTTGCGGAAGGCCGGCATGTCGACCTCGTTGAACGTGATGCCGAAGTCGGCGACGGCCTGGCGCGCGGTGCTTTCCGAGGCATCCCACTGCTCGCGCATCACCTGCACCGATTCACGCGCGGTCTCGATCACCAGGGTGCGGTCGGCCGGGCTCAGCGCATCGAAGCTCTGCCGCGACATCAGCAGCACGTCCGGCGCGTAGGAGTGATCACTCTGCGACCAGTAGTGCGCGGCCTCGAAATGACGGCTGGAATGGAAACTGCGCATGTTGTTTTCCGCACCGTCGATCATGTGCGTTTCCATGCCCGAGAAGGTATCGCCCAGCGACATCGGGGTCGGGTTGGCACCGAGCAGCCGCATCAGCTGGATGAAGATGTCCGAAGACGCCACGCGCAGCTTGAGGCCGTGCAGGTCCTTGGGCTCCACGATCGGGTGCTTGGTGTTGTAGAAGCAGCGCGCGCCGGAATCGTAGATCGCCAGACCGACCAGATCGCGGGTTTCAAAGCCCTGCAGGACCGTATCGGCGACGCCGCCATCGAGTGCGCGCCGCATGTGCGCCACCGACTCGAACACGTACGGCAGGCACAGGCCCTGGGTCAGCGGAAACGCGTTGTTGAGCGCGCCGGAGTAGACGCGGGTGATGTCGATGACGCCGAAGCGGGCCATGTCGATCGCCTCGGACTCACGGCCCAGCTGGCCGGAGTGGTACTGGCGCAGCCGCAGCCGGCCGCCGGTTTTTTCTTCCAGCGTCTGCCCGATCCATTTCACCGCGGTGACGGTGGGGTAGTCGGCAACGTGGACGTCGGTGGCGGTCAACAGCTGCGCACCGGCCGGTGCGGCGTTGGACGACCGTGAACAGGCCGTCAGCGCGGGCGCGGCAAGCGCGCCCAGACTGGTAGCCAGGATACTTCTGCGAGTGAACATCTGCGCCCTCCCAAGCGTGCTCGCCATGTCCGCGCGGTCAACCGGCGGCGATGGCCTTGCAGGTAATGTCGCCGTAACCGACGAAACGGATCAATGCTTCCTGGCCCACGGCGATGTCATGGATGCCGGTGGCGTTGCCACTGGCGATCAGATCACCCGCCTTCAGCGGTCGGCCGCGCTGCGCCGAACGGGCCAACGCGAACGCGTAGGCAGTGCGCAGGCCGCCGGGCAGCAGGGTGGCGCCACCGGTACCGACCACCTGGCCTTCGATGCGGGTCTCCGCACGCAGGTCGGCATCGTCCAGGCGGGTCCAGTCCGCGATTTCGGTGCCCAGCACCAGGCCGTTGTTGTTGCCGAAATCCGACACCACCACGCGCGGGCCGAGCTTGTTGATCGTCGCCAACGGGCTGCTCGCCACCTCGACGCCGATGAAGAGCCTGGCGGGCAGTGCCTCGGCGTCTTCCGGCGTCCAGTGCAGCTTGTCCGCCGGAGCGTCTTCCTGCAGCTGGATCACATACTCGGCTTCGACCGCGCCGAAGCCACCGACGAACACCGGAATCTCGACTGTTCCACCGGTAGCATTCCAGAGCTGGCGCGCGAAGATCGGGCCCAGCAGGCGGTCATCGCCAGACCCGTCGCGGCGTTCGGCGGCGATGTAGCCGACCTTCCAGCCGACCACCTGGTCGTCCCACAGCGCGATGGCCTGGTCCTGTACCTGATAGGCGGTGACGAGGTCTTCCGGGATGGTGCCCGGGAAATCCGGCAGGGATTGGCCGTGTTGGCGGGCGCTGACGAAGTGCCGGGCGATCTCGCCCAACCCCTGGTCGGGCAGGTCCTGTTTGCCGTGGTCGTTGCTCAAGCGGGTCTCCCGGAAAATTGTTGCACTGCCAATCGACAGCGGTTGGATGAGCTGTATATGGTAAACCGGTGTCATTGGCAATGTGCAGCGCATCAGAAGCGCTGCCGGTCAGGCACGATGCCTGTTTCCTCTACCGGAAGGACGTCCCCGGATGCGCCGTTGCCTTGTGTTGCCTTCGTTGATCCTCCCGCTGCTGGTCAGCGGCGTAGCGCCTGCGGCCGAGCGCGCCGTCCCGGAGACCGAACCCGCCGCCGGCGCACCGGACCGCATTGCACTGTGGCCGGAGGGCCAGGTGCCAAGCGAATCCGGCCCGGCCACGGTCCCCCACGTGATCGAGCGCAGCGCCGATCCCGCACTGCCGGACCGCTACATCGACAACGTCAGTGCGCCTTACCTCGTCGTGTACCGGCCGGCACGCCCGAATGGCAGCGCCCTGCTGGTGGTGCCCGGTGGCGGCTACCAGCGCATCGTGCTGGACAAGGAAGGCACCGCCCTGGTGCCGGCCTTCGTGGAGCAGGGTGGCGTGACCCTGTTCGTACTGCGTTACCGGCTGCCTGCCGGCCGCAGCGATCGGCAAGCGGCGCTGGCCGACGCGCAACGCGCGATGCGGGTGATCCGCGCGGATGCCGCCCGCTGGCAGATCGATCCGGCACGTATCGGGGTCATGGGCTTCTCGGCCGGCGGACACGTCGCCGCGCGGCTGAGCAACGGCTTCGATGCCCCGGTCTATCCCCACCGCGATGCCATCGATGCACTCAGCGCACGCCCGGATGTCGCCCTGCTGATCTACCCGGTGATCGACATGGGCACGCATGCGCATACCGGCTCGCGTACCCGCCTGCTCGGGCCGCATGCGGATGTGGCGCTGCAGCAGCAGTTTTCGATGCAGGGTCAGGTCCGCACCGATACGCCACCGACCTTCCTGGTGCATGCGCAGGACGACAACGTGGTCCCGGTGCACAACAGCCTGGTCTATTACCAGGCGCTGCTGCATGCCGGCGTCTCCACCGAAATGCATCTGTTCCCGTCCGGCGGCCATGGCTTCGGCGTGCGCATCCCGGCCGGTCTGACCGTCGCGCAGTGGCCCGGACTGGCCCTGCGCTGGATTCCTTCGCGCCATACGGAGCCTGCGCGCCATGACTGATTTCCCCGCCGATCTGCAACGGCGTCGTTTCCTGCGTGACAGCGCGCGCTATGCCGTGATGCTGGGTGCGACCAGCCTGCCACTGCTGCCCGCCTTCGCCGGCGTGCCCGGCCCGCGCCACGATGCCGCGCCGCTGGCGCGCGTGCGCAGTGGTCGCGTGCGCGGACAGCTGGAGCAGGGCATCCACGTGTTCCGCGGCATTCCCTACGGCGCCGATACCGCCCCCCGGCGCTTCCAGCCGGCCGTGCAGGAATCGGCGTGGCCGGGCGTGCGTGATGCGCTGGCGTACGGCCATGCCGCGCCGCAGGGCGGCAGCGAAGGGCCGGGCAGCGAAGACTGCCTCTACCTCAATGTGTGGACCCCGGCGCTGCGCGATGGCGGCAAGCGACCGATCGTGTTCTACATCCATGGCGGTGCCTACAACAATGGCTCGGGCAGCGACCCGCTGTACGACGGCAGCGCGTTGTGCCGGCGCGGCGACGTGGTCGTGGTCACGGTCAACCATCGCCTCAACGTGTTCGGCTATCTGTACCTGGCGCAGCTGGGCGATGCGCGGTTCGCCGATTCCGGCAACGTCGGCCAGCTCGATCTGGTGCAGGCGCTGCAGTGGGTGCGCCAGCATGCACACGAGTTCGGCGGCGATGCGGGCAACGTCACCGTGGTCGGCCAATCCGGCGGCGGCGCGAAGATCGCCACGCTGATGGCGATGCCCGCCGCGCGCGGCCTGTTCCAGCGCGCGTGGACCATGAGCGGGCAGCAGGTCACCGCCGCCGGCCCGCGTGCGGCCACCCAGCGCGCGCAGATCGCGATGCAGGCGGTCGGCGCGGCCGATGCGGAGGCGCTGCGCACGATGCCGATGGACGCACTGCTGGCCGCCACCCGTGCGCGCGACCCGTCGCGCGTGGAGAACAGCAGCCTCTACGTCGGGCCGGTGCTCGACGGGCGATCGCTGCCGGTGCATCCGTTCTGGCCGGAGGCACCCGCGCAGTCCGCCGGGATTCCGATGGTGATCGGCAACACCCACGATGAAACCCGCGCCTTCCTCGGCAACGACCCGGCCAACTTCGCCCTCACCTGGGAGACGCTGCCGGCCAAACTGGAGAAGGAACAGTACGTGGACCTGCTGCCGTCGGTGGTGATCGCCGAGTACCGCCGCCTGTATCCGCACTACACGCCGTCGGAGGTGTTCTTCGCGGCCACCACCGCGGGCCGCTCCTGGCGGGGGGCGGTGGAGGAGCTGGAGGCGCGTGCGCGCCAGGGCGCACCGACCTGGTCCTATCAACTCGATTGGGGCTCGCCGCTGGACGGCGGCAGATTCGGTGCCTTCCACACGCTGGATATCCCGCTGGTGTTCGACAACACCGACCGCCCCGGTTCGCGCACCGGTGACGGTGAAGAGGCCACCCGCGTGGCGGCCACGATGAGCGAGGCGTTGATCGCCTTTGCCCGCCATGGCGATCCGAATCATGGCGCACTGCCACGCTGGCAGACCTATTCGCTCGCCCGCCGCGAAACGATGCTGTTCGACGCCACCTCGCAGCAGGCCGAGGACCCGCGCGGTGGCGAGCGCCGTCTCTATCAGCAGGCCCCCTTCATTCAACGAGGCACGTTCTGATGCGCCGTTCGTCCTGGCTGCTGGGCAGCGCGCTGTTCGCCCCGCTGATTACCGCGGAACTGCCCCGACCGGTCCCGTCGCTGCGACCGTTGCTCATCCCCTGATCGATAGGCAAATGCGACGATTTCTTTCGAATGGATCGTTACGTCGGGGATCGTGGGTCGATTGGATGTGATTCAGGTCAAACACGCTGTTCACCGGGATCGCCTAGACTCGGGGCATGCAAGACAAAAGCAACCCGTTTCCGCCGTTCCATGGTCGTGATCGATTGATCGCTGCGGTTGACCATGCCGTCCAGCACGAGCACGCGCACCAGATCGCCGCCACGCTGCGGGCGGCATTGCGCGAAGCAATCGCCGACAGCCGCATCCAGCTGCCGGCCTGCGTGCACCACCCGATCGAGGATCACTACGCCCGCCGCGAGCTGTACCGCAGCCCGGTGCACGGCTACAGCATCGTCGCGATGAGCTGGGGGCCGGGCCAGGGCACGCCGCTGCACGACCACAGCGGGTTGTGGTGCGTGGAGGGGGTCTGGCTGGGCCAGCTGGAGATCACCCAGTACCAGCTGCTGGAGCGCGACGGCGAGCGCTTCCGTTTCCGCCCGGAGCCGCCCGTGCTGGGCGACTGCGGCAGTGCCGGCAGCCTGATCCCGCCGCACGAGTACCACACCCTCCGCAATACCAGCGATGACGACCTGGCGATCTCGGTGCACGTCTACCAGGGCGAGATGACCCGCAGCGCGATCTTCGAGCCGGAGGCCGATGGCTGGTACCAGCGCCGCGTGCAGGTGATGGAAACCGACGCGGCCTGACGCCGCGCTCGACCGGACGGCGGCGTGGCGCGCATCATGCGCGTTCCACCCGTTTCCCGATGTTCCGCCATGCCCACGCTGCCGTTCCAACAGGTCAATGTCTTCAGCCGGGATCCACTGCGCGGCAATCCGCTGGCCGTGGTGCTGGAGGCCGAAGGCATCGACGACACGCGGATGGCCGCGTTCGCCCGCTGGACCAACCTGAGCGAAACCACCTTCCTGCTGCCGCCGACCGATCCACGGGCGGACTATCGCGTGCGCATCTTCACTACGCTGGAAGAGCTGCCGTTCGCCGGGCATCCGACCCTGGGCAGCTGCCATGCCTGGCTGGCGCAGGGCGGCGTGCCGAAGGGCGAGGACATCGTGCAGGAGTGCGGTATCGGCCTGGTACGCATCCGGCGCAGCGACGCGGGTCTGGCGTTCCTGGCGCCGCCGCTGCTGCGGGGCGGGGCGTTGACGCCGGACCTGCGCGAGCGCGTCCGGCGCGGCCTGGGCGTGGCGGCGGAGGACGTCGTGGATGCGCGCTGGGCGGACAACGGCACCGGCTGGCTCGCGCTGCGGCTGCGCGATCGTGCGGCGGTACTAGCCGTCCAGCCGGACTATGCGCAGCTGGAAGGCCTGAAGGTCGGTGTGTTCGGGCCGTGGCAGCCCCGCGATGGCAACGAGGCCCAGTACGAGAGCCGCGCCTTCATCGCGGGCGACGCCGCGCCGGAGGATCCAGCCACGGGCAGCCTCAATGCGGGGATCGCACGCTGGCTGCTGGCCACCGGCGAAGCGCCGGACCGCTATGTGATCAGCCAGGGCACGGCGATCGGCCGTGCCGGCCGCCTACGGGTGGAGCGCGTAGGCGATGCGCTGTGGATCGGCGGGGACTGCGTGACCTGCATCGAGGGGCAGGTCACGCTGTGAGCCAAGGCAGCCATGCCTGGCATGGCGCTACCGGTCCAGCGTCACCACGTTGTTGCGCTGGGTCACCTCGGCGGCGCCGTCGGCCTGCATGACACGCACGCGCAGGCCACTGCGGTTACCGGCCGGCAACGGCAGGCGCACGGTGGCGGTCTTCGGCACCAGATCGCTCGGCGCGGCCAGGCCCGGAATCTCGACCCGGGCCAGCTCACGGCCCTTGGCATCTTCCAGCACCGCCACGCCCACACCGGTGGCGACATGGCCCAGGCTGTGCACGGTCACCTGCACCTGGCCGCCCTCCACGCGCACATCGCCGCGCCCGATGCCGAGGTCGGCTCGCTGTTCGACCAGTGTCCCGGCCTGCACCAGCGCGAACTCGAACACCTGGCTCTGGCCCGGCACGAAGCGCAGCGTGGTCGAGGCACTGCGCTCCAGGGTGAGATCACGCGTGGTGGCCTTGCCGTCGATGGCGTCATCGCCGTCGCGGTCCACGCCGCTGGTCATCCGCCATTGGCCAGCGGTGACATTCCAGGTGCTCATCTCCGCGTCCACCGCGTGCTTGCCCAGGTTGTAGGCGATCACCTTGAAGCGGTCCGGCGAGGGCGCATGCACCAGTAGCGCGACCTGCTCGGCTGCGTCCGGCTGGGCGAAGCGCCAGCTCACGGTGTGGCCCGGCCAGCTCTGGTTGCGCTTCAGCGCGATGCCGCCCAGCCGCGCACGCTGCAGGAATTCGCTGGGCGCTTCGACACGGTCGGACCACCAGTGGCCTTCGGTGTTCATGTACTCGCGCTGCGCCTTGGCCTGAATGCCGTCGGCGTGCAGCGCTTCGAGGTATTTCTTGTCCCCGGTCGCCTGCCATGCCATCAGGCTGGCGAAACCGGTGCTGCCAGCGTCGGCATCACGGATGAAACGCGGGTTCCACTCGGCACCGCGGCCGAGCGCCTCGACATAGTTCTCGCCCAGGTTGGACAGCGCCCCCGGGCCACCGCGCTCGACGCGGTAATCCAATGCCTTGAGGTACTTGTCATCGCCGGTCCAGCGCCATGCCGCCCAGAAGGTATGCATGATGTCGCCGCTGCCCGAGCCGTTGTTGAGCTCACCGCCGCGGGTCTTGCCGGTCGCCCAGTGGATCTCGTTGGGCAGCGCCCAGCGGCCCTTGTCGTCGGTGTAGGCGTGGGCGAGGTAGCCATCGGCCAGCCCGGTCACCAGCTTGCGGCCGGTCGGATCGGCGTTGTACTGGCCGATCAGGAACGCCGGGTGCAGCACCGGGAACGAGTACGGCTTCTGCCACTGCCAGTTCGGTTCGCGGTAGACCTTGTTGCCGCCGAACCAGTTGCTGGAGAACAGCAGATGCCCCTGCGGGTTGGGCAGGATGATGCGTTCGTCGAAGGCCTTCACCGTTTCCATCAGGCGCTCGACGGTGAGCGGATCGCCCCAGTTGAGGTAGAGCATCGCGCTGTTGGTGTTGATGCCCTCCTCGTAGGCATGCAGCTCATCGGTTTCGATGGTGCTCAGGCCGTTGCTGAACATGCCATTGCGGTAGACCGCATCGGACAGCGCGGTCAGCGAGGCATTGAGCTTGTCCGGCTGCACGCCCATCAGGGCCAGGCCCGGCCACTGCTGGGTCAGGTCGGAGTCGTCGGAGATGCCGCCACCGAAGTCGCCATAGGCGATCTGGCGGTTGTCGATCCACCAGTCGATGAAGCGGCGCACGTACTTGAGGTCTTCGGTCTGCGCGAACGCCCACTGCGGCACGCCCTTGGGGGCCTGCGGCGGGGTGAACGACGGTTTGCCCTGGCTGTTGTAGCTGATGTAGTTCCAGTACAGCCGGCCGAGTTCGTGGTCCGGATCGACCCGCAGCAGGTCGCTGAGATCGGCATACACGCGCGCGTAGAGGCGCTGTCGCTTGGACGTGGTGTGCTCTTCGACCAGGAAGCCCCAGTTGTCGCGGACCTGGTTGAAGCGATCGGCCAGATGTTCTTTCTTCGCCTCCTCGCGATCCTTGTAGACCATGCGGATCTCGGCACCGTCCAGCGAAGTGGCGTTGAAGCCGGGGGCGGCCGAGGCGATGGAGATCCACAGGCTGTCGGCGGTGAGGATGCGGTCGCGCAGGTCCAGCCACAGGGTGCGCTTCTGGCCCGGCTTGACCGAGACCGACACGTCGATCATGTCGCGCGCCGGCCAGATCGGATCCTTGATGCGGATGTTGAGCGGGATCAGGCCGTCCTGCGTGGCGGGCAGATCGAGCGCGGGCAGATCGATCGCCACGCCATCCAGGCCGTCATGCATGTTCTCCCAGCTGTGCGCCCAGCTGCGGATCAGCGGCTGCGCGGCCGGTGCGTCGCTCACGCCGGAGGGAATCATCACGTGCACGATCGGCAGCGGCTGCGCGGGCAGCGTATCGGCCGTGCGCTTGCGTGAGCCGGCGCCCTTGGGCAGCGCCATCACCGTGCTGCGTTCGGGCGCCGGGTAGCGACCGTCGATGTACGCGCGCAGTGCAGCGATGTTGGTGTAGTCCGGCAGGGCCTGGCTGTCGATCAGGTAGCGCTGCTTGACCGTGCCCTCCGGCTCGGCGGCATCGCTGACCTGGTAGGCCCAGATTTCCTGGATCGGGGTTTCCTGCGCGGTGTTGCGGAAGTGCAGCACGCCGCCTTCCTGCGCGGGAATCGGGTTGACGCTGCGGACGAGGCCCTGCGGACGCTCGAAAAGCGTCTGCGCCGGCTGGCCATCCACGCTGTGGCTGAGCCCGCCGAAGGCGGCGCCGCGCACTTCGATGCGGTTGACGGTCTCACCGGCCGGCAGGGTCAGGTCGAGCTGCTGGCCACCGTCGACATAGGTATTCCAGTCCGGCAGCTGGAAGTAATCATTGCGCCCCGGCAGGCGCGAGCGGTTGTAGACGCCCGGCCAGGTCGTTTCGGCGATGCCGTCGGTGGCCTTCCACATCCACTGCTTGTGGTCCTTGGTATCGGCGAACTCGACCTTGCGGATCGTGGTGGTCGGTGCGGTCAACGCCGGCGGCGGGGCGGCGTCCCAGCCGTGGCGATGGCGCCAGGCGCGCATCGGGTCCGGCCCGGCGACGGCGGTAGTGGGGGCGCCATTGCGGGCCAGTGCGGCCATGCCGGCCGGATCGAGCAGGCGGTCGTAGACGCGGATCTCGTCGAAATCGCTGCCACGCAGGAAGTTGTAGCGGCTCTGCACCTGGTAGGGCGCCATCACGCGCGCGGCCAGGCCGAGCTGGTCGAGCGCGGCGTCGTAGTCGGCCGTGGTCTCCTGGCGGGCGACCTCCCTGCCGTCCACGTAGAGGCGCACGCCGTGGTCTTCGTCCCAGCCGAAGGCGATGTGCTGCCACTGCTGCGGCGAGGGGTTCTTATCGAGTTTGAACGACACGCGCGTGCGCGCCAGGTTGGCATCGGTGACGAAGGCATCGAAACCGTGGCCGTTCCAGTCGATGCGCAGCCAGGCCATGTCCCAGCTGCTGTGGTCGGCGTAGCCGACCCGGAAGATCACGAAGGGTGCTTCACCCACCGCGTAGCGCGCGCGCCAGAAGAAGCCGAGCGTGCCGCGCTGGGCCTGGATGTTGCCCGGTGCGTTCCAGGACAGCACGCCGTCGTCTTCCCACTGGATCGCCGATCCGCGTGCGCCATCGGCGACGCGTTTCACCTTGTCCTGGAAGTTCGGGACGGCATCGCCGTGGGCGGTGTCGGCGCTGAAGCCGGTATCGGCCGAAACATGGAACAGCAGCTGCGGCGCCTCTTGTGCCCAGGCTCCGGCGCTGCCTGCCAGCAGCAGCATCAGCAGGCTGGTCGAAAGGCGGGTGCTACGGGGCAAACGGACAGCGTGAAACAGCATGGCAGGTTCCTTTCGACAACTCATCGGTACGGCAGTGACCTGCACGCAACGCACGCTAGCAAAGCGGCGGCTCCCCAACATCTTGCGACGCAGCAGCCGGCGGCGTGATCGCTCACGCCGCCGGTGGGTAGTGCCGTTGAATCAGAACTTGTAGCGCACGCCGAGCAGGAACTGGCGGCCGGTTTCGGTGTACTGCAGCGGCAGCTGACCGGTCGCCGGCGAGTAGACCCACTCGTCGGAGGCTTCGTTGGTCAGGTTGATGCCTTCCAGGCTCAGCTCGAGCTGGTCACTGATCGTGTAGCGGATCGAGGCATCCAGGACCGTGGTGCCGGTCATGCCGTGGTAACCATCGAGGTTGAAGCCCGCTTCCGTACCCGGAGCCTGGGTCAGGTAGTCATCGCGGTTGGTCGCCGAAACGCGGCCGGAGAAGACCTTCCCTTCGTAGAACAGGGTGGCGTTCCAGGACGACTTGGACAGACCGGTCAGGTCGGTCTTCATCACCGGCTGGCCGGCGGCGTTGATGTACTGGATCTGCGATTCCACCCAGGTGTAGTTCAACTGCACGCCCAGGTTGGACCACTTGCCGGGCAGGAAGGTGAAGGGCTGGGTGTAGTTGGCTTCCACGCCGTGCAGTTCGCCACCGGGGGTGTTGACCGGACGGCTGTAGGTGAAGTCATCGGCCGGCGAGGCACCGGTACCGATCAGCAGCGAGGCGGGCAGGCCACTGTCGGAGTAAGGGCGCACTTCGCGGGTGGTCTGCACGAAGCTCTCGATGTCCTTGTAGAACAGGCCGATACCGGCCATCGCGCCTTCGGCGAAGTACCACTCGAAGCCGAGGTCGACGTTGGTCGCACGGATCGGTTCCAGGTCCGGGTTGCCGCTGGAGATGGTGCGTGCACCACCGGCCACCGCCACCGTGGCGCCAGGCGTCAGGCTGCCCAGGCCCGGGCGGCTCATCACCTTGGCGGCGCCGAGGCGGATCAGGAAGTCAGGGCTGACTTCGGCCACCAGGTTGAACGAGGGCAGGGTGTCGTTGTAGGTGCGGTTCTCCGTGGTGGAGACCGTACCGGTGGCCAGGGTGGACAGGCCGGTGGAGCTCTGCTTGGTGCGCACGTAACGCACGCCCACATTGCCCGACAGCGGCAGCGCGCCGATCTCGGTGGAGAACTCGCCCATCAGGTATGCGCCGCGGTCCTTTTCTTCGACGCTGCGCACGTTGTTGGCGCGCGGGGCAACGGCGAAGATGCCGCTGTTGCTGTAGATGTCGAACTGATCAGCGATTGCGTTCAGATCCGGCACCACCCAGTTGGACGGGCTGCCGTTGATGCCCTTCAGGCCGGCCTGCGCGGTCATGTCCACCGGCACGCTCTTGGTGCCGTCGGCGAAGTTGGGCACGGCCAGTTCGCTGGCGCGGCGCAGTTCGGTGGTCTTGAAGGTGTAGTCCTTGGCGAGCACGCCGCCCTTCAGGCGGAATCCGGGGCTGATGTTCCAGTTGAAGTCGATCTGGCCGGTATCGAAGTCATTGTCCACGTACTGCGGACGCAGGCGGATTTCCGCCAGTTCCCAGCCCGCGGGGTTGGTCGGGTCGATGCCGTAGTTCAGCGTCGGGAACCGGCTGTTGCCCCGGTAGTCGTAGCTGTAATTGTCGACGTCGTACTTGTCCATGATGATCGTGGTCTGGACCGGGTTCTCGTGCTTGGAGCGCGAGATGCCGACCTTGCCGGACAGGGTGAAGTCATCACCGAAGCGGTGCTGGCCGTTCAGGCTGAGCTGCTTGAACTCGGTGCTCCACTCGTCATGGCGGTTTTCGGTGCGGATATCGACGTTGTCGAACTCGCCGTAGACCAGCGCGTTGTTCTCGATCACGCCGTTCTTGACGATCGTCGCCGGCTTGCCGACCAGACGCGGCGTGGTGCTGGTGCCACGGCTGAAGGAAATCGCCTCGATGTAGTGCTCGTCGCGGGTGGCGTCGATCTTCGAGTACAGCGCGTCCAGCGAGATCTCGGTGGCGTCGCTGGGCTTCCACTGCAGGGTGCCGGTCACGCCCAGGCGCTTCTGCTCATGCTCCATCTGCACATAGCGCGGGAAGCGCGGGTGGTAGACGTTGGCCGAGCGCGCGGCGGCGAACGGCGAGGCGGCGTTGAAGTTGCCGTTGCTCGGACCGTTGGCCCAGCGGCCGGTGTTGGAGCCTTCTTCCAGCGCCTGGCGCTCGGAATAGGCGACCGACAGCAACGCACCGAAGGTGCCGTCGGCAAAGGTGTTGGAGATCAGTGCGGCCATGCGCGGGTCGGCTTTCTCGGCCATCGCGTTGTAGCCGGCCTGGCCGCTGGCGGCAAAGGTGAAGCCGTCATAGTCGAACGGGCGCGCGGTGCGCAGGTCGACCGTGGCACCCAGCGAGCCTTCCTCGACGTCCGCCGAGGCGGTCTTGCGCACCATCAGCTGCGAGAACA
Source organism: Stenotrophomonas sp. TWI700 (assembly GCF_039673645.1). Lineage (NCBI taxonomy): Bacteria > Pseudomonadati > Pseudomonadota > Gammaproteobacteria > Lysobacterales > Lysobacteraceae > Stenotrophomonas > Stenotrophomonas sp. TWI700. The sequence goes on from NZ_JBDJMB010000002.1 coordinate 299,880, forward strand.
GGTCCGAGGCGAACACGTTGAAGTCGAAGCCACGGCCACGGTTGGTGCCGCCGCTCTGGTCGCCGGCGCCGACGGTGGTCAGCGCTTCCATGCCGTTGATGCGCACGCGGGTGAAATCCGGGCCCAGGCCGCGCACCGAGATGTTGCGGCCTTCGCCGGCTTCGCGGGTGATGACCACGCCGGGGATGCGCTGCAGCGACTCGGCCAGGTTCAGATCCGGGAATTTGCCGATATCCTCGGCGACGATGGCGTCGACCACGCCGGCTTCGCCACGCTTGATGTCCAGCGCCTTCTCGACACTGGCGCGGTAGCCGGTGACCGTGACGGTGTCCAGCTCGGTGGGGTTGGTGGTGCCCGCATCCTGGGCCAGCGCGGTACCACTCAGCGCCAGGCCGATCGACAATGCGAGCAAGGTAACCGGTGTCTTTTTCTGCGTGTTCTGGACTTGCATGTTTTCCCTCTCCCAAGGTGCTACATGAAACAGCTATCCAACGACATGTCAGTGCAATGACACCGCTGGTCAGGGCGGACGTTAACAGCCCGTTACTGATCCGGCATCTTGCACCGCAGCAGACTTTCATTGTCCCGCAGACGCTTGCAGGACAGTGGTTCCGACATTCGGGACAGGTGGACGGGGCGACGTCCATCGCTAGAATGACACCGCTAGCCATTGCTGCTGGACGTCCTCGCGGCGTCCGCGGCCCTCACAAGGATCCAGGACCATGAGTCGTGTTGTCTGTTTCGGAGAGTTGTTGCTGCGCATGAGTGCCCCCGGGCGTGAGCTGCTGCTGCAGCACCCGCAGTTGATGGTCCACGCCGGTGGCGCGGAAGCCAACGTCGGTGTCTCGCTGGCCCACCTCGGGCATGCGGTATCGGCAGTCAGCACGGTGCCGGCCAACCCGCTGGGCGAGTACGCACTGGGCGAACTGCGCCGGCATGGCGTGGACACCACCGCGGTGCGCCGCGCCGACGGCCGCATGGGGCTGTATTTCCTGACCACCGGTGCGGTCCAGCGCGCGAGCGAAGTGGTCTACGACCGCGCCGACTCGGCCTTCGCCAACAGCAGCGCCGCCGACTATGACTGGGACACGCTGCTGGCCGGCGCCGACTGGCTGCACCTGTCCGGGGTCAGCCCGGCGCTCAACCCGGCCATGGCCCAGGCCACGCTGGCGGCGGCGCGTGCCGCCTGCGCGCGGGGCGTGAAGGTGTCATTCGACGGCAACTTCCGGCCGTCGCTGTGGGCGCGCTGGCAGGGCGATGCGCCCGGCATCCTGCGCGAGCTGTTCGCCTGCGCCGATCTGCTGTTCGCCGATTACCGCGACATCGGCGTGGTGCTCGGCGGCAGCTTCGAGCAGGCCGATGTGCGTGAGCGTGTCGATGCAGCCGCCGCACAGGCCTTCGCCGCGTTCCCGCGTCTGCAGTGGATGGCCTGCACCCAGCGCACCCCGCACAGCGTGGACAACCATGCACTCGGGGCGATGCTGGTCGGCCGCGATGGCACCCGCGCCGTGGCGCCGACCCGCGAGATGATCGGCATCGTGGACCGCATCGGCGGGGGCGATGCCTTCGCCGCCGGCATCCTGCATGGCATGATGCGCGGCTTCGCGCCGGACATGATCGTGCGCTTCGGCCTGGCCGCAGGCTGCCTGAAGCACTCGATCCCCGGCGACTTCAACCCTGTCAGCGAGGCTGACATCATGGCCCTCACGGGCGAGGAGCGATTCGATGTCCGGCGCTGATCCGCGCGTACGCGCAGTCCTGAAACTGGCCCCGGTGATTCCGGTGTTCACCCCGGAAAGTGTCGAGGACGCCGTCGAGGTCGCGCGTGCACTGTTCAACGGCGGCCTGCCGGTGATCGAAGTGACGCTGCGCACGCCGATGGCGATGGACGCGATCCAGGCGATGGTCGAGGCCGTGCCCGATGCCGTGGTCGGCGCCGGCACCGTGCTGACCGCCGCGCAGATGGAGAAGGTCAAGCAGGTGGGCGGCCGCTTCGCGGTGTCGCCCGGCGCGACGCCGCGGTTGTACGCGGCCGCACGCGATACCGACCTGCCGTTCCTGCCGGGCGTGGCGACCTCCTCGGAGCTGATGCTCGGCCTGGAGCACGGCCTGGATACGTTCAAGTTCTTCCCGGCGGTGCAGGCCGGCGGCGCGGCCATGCTGTCGGCCTGGAACGGCCCGTTCGGCGATGTGCGGTTCTGCCCGACCGGCGGCATCAGCGCGCAGACCGCACGCGATTTCCTGCACCTGCCCAACGTGCTGTGCGTGGGCGGCTCCTGGCTGACCACGCGGGCGCTGCTGCAGGCCAGGGACTGGGCCGGCATCGAGCAGCTCGCGCGCGATTCGGCCGCGCTGGTCGGCTGAGTCCGCATCGCCTGCCGCCTCAGTGGCGGCGGGCGGTCGCGCCGACGCGGCGATACAGGGTGCTGCGGCTGATGCCCAGCGCGCGGGCCGCCTGGGCGACATTCCCATTGCTCGCCCGCAGCGCGTCGCGCATCGCGGTTTCCGTCATCGCCTCCAGGCCCTCGGCCGTGGACGGCAGCACCGGCGCGCGCACGGTCTGCAGATAGGCGGGCAGCATGCCGTGCCGGATCTGCTCACCTGGATCACTCAGCGCCACTAGGGTGCGCAGGCAGGAACACAGCTGCCGCACATTGCCCGGCCACGTGTAACCCGCCAGCGCGTCGAGCGCGGCGGCCTCAAGTTGCCGGCCCTGGCCGAGCCTGTCCCACAGACCACGCACCAGTGCCGCACGGTCGGCGTGCTCGCGCACGGCAGGCAGGCGCACACTGTGGTCGGCGATGCGGTAGTACAGGTCGCTGCGGAATTCGCCGGCGGCCATGGCCTGGTCGAGATCGCGGTGGGTGGCGCAGATCAGCGCGAAATCCAGCTGTACCGGTTTGCCGCCGCCCAGCGGTGACAGCGTGCGCTCCTGCAACACCCGCAGCAGGCGCGGCTGCAGCGGCAGCGGCATGTCGCCGATTTCATCCAGGAACAGCACGCCGCCCTGGGCCTGGCGCAGCAGGCCGGTGTTGCCGCTCTTGCGTGCCCCGGTGAAGGCGCCTTCCTCGTAACCGAACAGTTCGGCTTCGATCAGGCCTTCGGGCAGCGCCGCGCAGTTCACCGCGACGAACGGCTTGTCGGCGCGTGCACTGCGCCGGTGCAGCTCACGCGCGAAGACCTCCTTGCCGGTGCCGGTCTCACCCTGCAGCAGCACGGGCAGCTGTGCGTCCAGCACGCGGCAGGCACGTTCGAGCACCTGCTGCTGGGCCGCGTCGAACAGGGGCGTGGCATCGGCACGCGCGGCGGCGGCGGCACGTGCAGGGGCAGCCGGTGTCGGGCGGGCGGGCAGGGCCGAACGCACGCGGGTGCCGCCCGCTGGTCCCAGGTGCCCATACAGCGCGCGCCCCTGGCGATCGACCAGCGCGCCGTCATCGTGCAGCCGCGACAGCGGACCATCGAACAGCGCCTCGTAAGGCGCCCTGCCGATGTCGCCGTGGTCCAGACCGAACAGGGCCAGCCCGGCGCGGTTGGCGGCCACCAGGCGGCCATTGCGGAAGCCCAGCACGCCTTCGCGCGCGGTGCCGAGCAGGCCGGCGTCATGATGCAGGCGCACGACCTCGCAATCGCCCAGCCCCGCGTCGAAGTAGCGGTGCTCGATATGCGCCACCGCCTGCCGCGCCAGCACGCGTGCATGCAGGTGCTGCTGGCGCGCGTCGCCGGAGATGTCGAGCACGCCGACGCGCTGCCCGTAGGGATCGAAGATCGGCGTCGCCGAACAGGTCAGGATCGCGTGCGGGGCGAAGTAGTGCTCGCCGCCCCGGACCTCCACCGAGCGGCCTTCGACGATGGCGGTGCCGATCGCATTGGTACCCACCGTGGTTTCATCCCAGCGCACCCCCGGCATCAGCGCCACGCGCCCGGCCTTGTCGAGAAATCCCGGGTTGCCCTCGGCATCCAGGATCCAGCCGGCCTCGTCGGTCAGCAGCGCGATGCTGCCGGTCGCCGCGATGTCGGCCGCCAGCCCGTCCAGCTCCGGCCGCGCCAGCCGCCACAGCGTTTCCTGGCGCTGCCGCAGCTCGCGCAGGCGTGCGTCCGGCAGCGGCTCGACCTCCGGCTGCGCATCCACCGACAGCCCGCCGCGCTGGCAGCGCTGCCAGGACTGCAGGATGGTGTCGGGCACGATGCCGACCGGCGCCGCGCCACGCTCGAAGAACGAGCGTCGTGCAGTGCCGACACGGTGCTGGAGCGGACGCTGGGACACCTGGATTCTCCGTGTCGCAATCTGCGACAGTTGTAGCGGGGCCTGTTCCGATAAACACCACACCCGGCGTTACCGCGCAATGACCTGCCGTGGTGCACCGCATCAGTTTCCGGACCCGTGTCCAATCCGTGCGCCGGGCCAGGCCATGCCGCACTGCACCACTCCGAACCTGGCATCGTCCTTGCGGCATGGACCAGACCCATACCGGGCCTGTCCACCGCCATCCGGAGATGCACCCATGAATGCCGTCACGTCCGCCAAGCCGCACGCCACCGACCCGCAGTCCATCTTCAAGCCGCGCTACGGCAACTACATCGGCGGGGAATGGGTAGCGCCGCGCAGCGGCCAGTACTTCGAGAACACCACCCCGTTGACCGGCAAGGTGTTCACCGAGGTCGCCCGCTCCAACGCCGAGGACATCGAAGCGGCGCTGGACGCTGCCCACGCGGCCAAGACCGCCTGGGGCCAGACCTCGACCACCGAGCGCGCCAACATCCTCAACAAGATCGCCGACCGCATCGAGGAGAACCTCGAGCTGCTCGCCCATGCCGAAACCTGGGACAACGGCAAGCCGATCCGCGAAACGCTCAACGCCGACGTGCCGCTGATGGCCGATCACTTCCGCTACTTCGCCGGCGCGGTACGCGCGCAGGAAGGCAGCCTGTCGGAGATCGACAAGGACACCATCGCCTACCACTTCCACGAGCCGCTCGGGGTGGTCGGGCAGATCATCCCGTGGAACTTCCCGATGCTGATGGCGGCCTGGAAACTGGCGCCCGCGCTGGCCGCCGGCAACTGCGTGGTGCTCAAGCCGGCCGAGCAGACACCGGCCTCGATCCTGGTGCTGATGGAAGTGATCGGCGACCTGCTGCCCAAGGGCGTGCTCAACGTGGTCAACGGCTTCGGCGTGGAGGCCGGCAAGCCGCTGGCGTCCAACCCGCGCATCGCCAAGATCGCCTTCACCGGCGAGACCACCACCGGCCGCCTGATCATGCAGTACGCCAGCCAGAACCTGATTCCGGTGACGCTGGAACTCGGCGGCAAATCGCCGAACATCTTCTTCGCCGACGTGATGGCCGAGGACGATGATTTTCTCGACAAGGCCGTGGAAGGTTTCGTGCTGTTTGCCTTCAACCAGGGCGAGGTGTGTACCTGCCCCTCGCGCGCGCTGATCCAGGAATCGATCTACGAAGAATTCATGGAACGTGCGCTCAAGCGCGTGGCCGCGATCAAGCAGGGCAATCCGCTCGATCCCACCACCATGGTCGGTGCGCAGGCCTCCTCCGAGCAGCTGGAAAAGATCCTCTCCTACTTCGACATCGGCCGGCAGGAAGGCGCCGAGGTGCTGATCGGCGGTGAGCAGGCCATGCTTGAGGGCGACCTGGCCGGCGGTTTCTACGTGAAGCCGACCGTGTTCAAGGGCCACAACAGGATGCGCGTGTTCCAGGAAGAGATCTTCGGGCCGGTGGTCTCGGTGACCACGTTCAAGACCGAGGAAGAAGCCCTGGAGCTCGCCAACGACACGCTGTACGGCCTCGGTGCCGGTGTGTGGAGCCGGGACGCCTCGCGCCTGTACCGCATGGGCCGTGGCATCCAGGCCGGGCGCGTGTGGACCAACTGCTACCACGCCTATCCGGCCCATGCCGCATTCGGTGGCTACAAGCAGTCGGGCATCGGCCGAGAAAACCACAAGATGATGCTCGACCACTACCAGCAGACCAAGAACCTGCTGGTGAGCTACTCGCCGAAGAAGCTGGGCTTTTTCTGAACGCCGGGCTTGATCCAGATCATGGTGCCGTCATGAGGCTGGCGCCACTGTGTCGTCATTGGTATTCCACGGAGATGCACGCATGAACAAGACCATGAAGGCCGCTGTCGTCCGCGAATTCGGAAAGCCGTTGCGCATCGAGGAAGTCGAGGTGCCGCGTCCGGGGCCCGGCGACATCCTGGTGAAGATCGAAGCCTGTGGCGTGTGCCACACCGACCTGCATGCGGTTGACGGGGACTGGCCGGTCAAGCCCAACCCGCCGTTCATTCCCGGCCACGAGGGCGTCGGCCACGTGGTTGCGGTGGGTGCGGGTGTCAGCCACATCCGCGAAGGCGACCGCGTCGGCATCCCGTGGCTGTACTCGGCCTGTGGCTATTGCGAGCACTGCCTGGGCGGCTGGGAGACCCTTTGCGAGGCGCAGCAGAACACCGGCTACTCGGTGAACGGTGGTTTCGCCGAGTACGCCCTGGCCAACGCGGCGTATGTCGGGCTGCTGCCCAAGAGCGTGGGCTTCATCGAGGTCGCGCCGATCCTGTGCGCCGGCGTCACTGTCTACAAGGGCTTGAAGGTCACCGATACGAAGCCGGGCCAGTGGGTGGTGATTTCCGGCATCGGCGGGCTGGGCCACATGGCCGTGCAGTACGCCAAGGCGATGGGCCTGAACGTGGCCGCGGTGGATATCGACGACGGCAAGCTCGCCCTGGCCGAGCGGCTGGGTGCGACGATCACCGTCAACGCGCGCAACACCGATCCGGCCGCGTTCCTGAAGAAGGAGATCGGCGGGGCGCATGGCGCACTGGTCACCGCCGTCTCGCCGAAGGCCTTCGAGCAGGCACTGGGCATGGTCCGCCGCGGCGGCACGGTCTCGTTGAACGGCCTGCCGCCGGGCAACTTCCCGCTGGACATCTTCGGCATGGTGCTCAACGGCATCACCGTGCGCGGCTCGATCGTCGGCACCCGCCTGGACCTGCAGGAATCGCTGGAGTTCGCCGAGCAGGGCAAGGTCGCCGCGACGGTCACCAGCGATTCGCTGGAGAACATCAACGACATCTTCGCGCGCATGAAGGCCGGCAAGATCGAAGGCCGCGTGGTGCTGGACATGAGCGCGTAAACGGCGCCGCGTTGCCGTCCTGCGCCGCTTCCCCTCTCCCGGTGGCAGCAGGACGGCAGCGCTGGTTCTTCCGTCCTGCCGGCCACTCGCCGGCACCCAGGGTGCCCCGATCATGACCGACCTTCCGCGCCAGGTAATGGCCACGCTTGCGGCCCTGCAGCTGATCGAGACACTGCAGGCCCGCCACGGCGACCTGCTGTTCCACCAGTCCGGTGGCTGCTGCGACGGCTCCTCGCCGATGTGTTTCGCCCAGGGCGATTTCATCGTCGGCGACCGGGACGTGCGCATGGGCGAGATCGGCGGGGCACCGTTCTACATCAGCCCCTCGCAGTTCGAGTACTGGAAGCACACCCAGCTGATCATCGACGTGGTGCCCGGCCGCGGCGGCATGTTCTCGCTGGAGAACGGCGAGGGCGTGCGCTTCCTGGTCCGCTCGCGGCTGTTCAGTGATGACGAGTTCGCCCAGCTCAAGGCGGCCGGCCGGGTCTGAATCACGCCGCGGCAACCCGTCCATAATGGTGGCTCTCCCGCCGTGATGTCGCCGCCATGCCTGTGTGGTCCGCCCTGAAGAACCCGCTGCTGTCCGTGCTCGCCGTCGTGTTCGCGTTCGCGGTGATGGTGCTGGTCAACAGCGTCGGTTCCTGGCTGGTGCCGTTGCTGCGCATTCCGCCGGGCGGCGAGCCGCAGCTGGCCTGGGACCTGGCCTGGACGATCCTCAGCGGCATCGCCGCGATCGCCTTCGCCAGCCGCTACGCACCGACCTGGCCGCGTAGCCACGGCGGCGTGGTGTGGGCGGTGATCGCGGCCGCATCGATCTACACCGCGTGGGATTTCGGCAGCGATTTCCCGTTCTGGTTCGTGGTGATCCTGCTGGTGTCGCTGCCGGTGCAGGCATTCGTGGGCCTGTGGCTGGGCACACGGTTCCGGCCAGGGCGCGCCTGATCAACTGCCCGGCAGGACCTGCTTCACCTGCTCGATGCCTTCCCACGGATCCTGCTTCAACCGCTCCGCGCGCTGCAGCGCCTTCGCCATCGGGAAGGCGTCCGGCGCCGCGATGCGGCCCAGCTCTTCCCAGCGCAGGGGGACCGCCACGCCGGCACCCGGCCGCGCCCGCAGCGACCACGAGCTCACACTGGTGGCGCCGCGCGCATTGCGCAGCCAATCGATGAAGATCACTCCGTCGCGCTTGGCCTTGCTCATCGTCGCCACGTAGCGGTCCGGTGCCTGGGTGGCCATGGCCTGCGCGAACGCCTCGCAGAAGTCCTTGGCCTGCGCCCAGTCGGCCTTGGGCTGCAAGGGCACCACCACGTGCACGCCCTTGCCGCCGGAGAGCCGGACGAAGCTCTCCAATCCGGCTTCCTGCAGGCGCGCGCGCACGTCGCGTGCGGCGGCCTTGATCCGGGTCCAGTTCACGCCTTCACCCGGATCCAGGTCGAACACCAGCCGGTCCGGGTGTTCGGGGTCATCGACGGTGGCGCCCCAGGGATGCAGCTCCAGGGTGTTCATCTGCACCAGCTGCAGCAGCCCCTCCACATCCTCGATGTAGAGGTAGTCCTCGCGCCCGCTTTTCTGTTCCAGCGGGATCGCCTTGACCGCGCCGCCCAGCCCGGTGCCATGGTGCTTCTGGAAGAAGCAGGGCTTGTCCACGCCGTCCGGGCAACGCAGCACCGACAGCGGACGGTGCGCGACCTCGGGCAGGATCCAGCGCGCCATGCGGCGGTAGTAGTCGGCCACCTCGCCCTTGCTGATCTTCGCCTTGGCGAACACCACGCGTTCGGGGTGGCTGATCGTCACGCTGCTCTCTTCCTGCGCAGCCGCGGCCTTCTTCCGGCCGCTGGTTTTCGCCGCCGGGGCGGAGGCGGACGCAGTGGCGGTAGTGACGTTGGCTGCCGTGCCCAGATCCTTCGGCTGTTTGTCTTCGCGCAGGCGCTTGAAGCTGGCCTGGCGCAGCAGGCCTTCCTTCGCCCAGCCGCGGAAGGCGACTTCCGCGACCAGCACCGGCTTCACCCAGTGCACGCTGCGCGCGGTGAACGGCACGTGCGAGGGCAGTTCGACCACCGCGTCCTTCACGGCCAGCGGCGTCAGTTGCTTCGTCAGCGCGCGCAGCGCCGCATCATCGAAACCCGTGCCGACGCGGCCGACATAGCGCAGCCCGCCCTTGTCCGGCGTGGCCATCAGCAGCGAGCCGAAGCCACTGCGCGATCCCTTGGGCTCGGTGTAGCCGACAATGAGGAACTCATCGGTGTTCTCGTGCTTGATCTTGATCCAGTCGCGCGAGCGCGCGTTGACGTAGGGCGCGTCGATCCGCTTGCTGATGATGCCTTCGAAGCCGGCCTCGCCACTGGCGGCGAACACCGCCGGGCCGTGGTCGCGCACATGGTCGCTGTAGGCCAGGGTGTCCGGCTTGCTGCCCAGCAGGTCCTTGAGCAGCGCCTTGCGCTCCAGCAGGGGCACGCGGCTGACATCCACCCCGGCGATGCCGGGCATGTCGAACACCACGTAGCGCAGCGGCTGTTTCGCGGTGCCGTCGATGACCTTCTGCAACGCGGTGAAATCACTGCGGCCCTGCGCATCCAGCACCACCAGCTCACCGTCCAGGCGCAGATCGCGCACCGGCAGCCGCTCGATCGCCTGCACCACTTCCGGGAACTCCTCCGTCCAGTTGAGGCCACCGCGCGAGCGCAGCGACACCTCGCCCTCGCGCACATCGGCCAGCAGGCGGTAGCCGTCCCATTTGATCTCGTGCAGCCACTGCTCGCCGTCCGGCGCGCTGGCACGGTGATCGGTCAGCTGCGGCTTGAAGTCGTGCGGGTAGGGCCTCTCGCGTGCGCCTTCAAGCGCGAGCGCGCGTTTGGACCAGCGCGCGTCTGCCTTGCGTGCGGCGCCGTTCCTCACGGGCTTGGCGGGTGCGGTCTTCTTTGCCGGGGCCGCCTTCTTCGTGTTGGCCGCGGCGACCTTCTTGGTGCCCGCGCGCTTGGCCGCTGTCGGCGGCGCCTCCAGCAGATCATCGGCCTCCATATCCCTCGCCTCATCGTCATCGCGTTTGATCAGCAGCCACTGGTGCTGCTTGCCCTTCATCGCGGTGCGCACCAGCTTCCAGCCGCCTTTCAGCCGCTCGCCGTGCAGCACGAAGTCCACCTTGCCAGCCGCGATCGCCTCCAGCGGATCGCCATCGCAGGCCCAGGTACCGTGGTCGTAGACATCCACGTGCCCCGCACCGTAATGACCGCTGGGGATATCACCGGCAAACGTGGCATAGGACAGGGGATGGTCCTCCACCTCCACCGCGAGCCGCTTCTCGCCGACACGCAGCGAGGGGCCCTTCGGCACCGCCCAGCTCTTGAGCACGCCGTCGGCTTCCAGCCGGAAGTCGTAGTGGCGCGAGCTGGCATGGTGCAGCTGCACGACGAAGATCGGTCGCCGCGCCGGTGCACCGCGACGCTCGGCGTCCGGCTCGGGAGTGCCGTCGAAGCGGCGTTTGCGGCGGTACTCCTGCAGGGACATGCGCGCTTACCCGGCTTTGCGCGCGGGCGCGCGCTTGGTGGTCTTTTTGGCTGCCTTGCCCGCTGTCTTGGTCGCCTTCTTCGCGGCAGTGGGTTTGGCGACCTTGGCCGTGGCCTTCTTCGCCTGTGTCTTCCTGGCGGCCGGCGTGCGCTTCTTGGCATCCAGGCTCTTCTGCAGCAGCGACATGAAGTCGACCACGTTGGTCGCATCATCCTCGCGCGGAACCGGCTCTTCCTCCACCTTGGTGGTGCCGCCCTTGGCCTTGATCCGCTTCTTCAGCAATGTGTGCAGGCGCTCGCGGAACTCATCGTGGTACTCGTCCGGCTTCCATTCGCCGGACATCGACTCGATCAGCTGCTCGGCCATGGCGGTTTCCTTGCTGTTGATGCGGTACTCGGACAGGCTGCCACTGGGCAGCTTGTAGTCTTCCGGGTCCACCAGTTCCTGCGGATAGCGCAGGATCATCAGCACCAGCGCATCGCCATGCGGCATCACCGCGCACAGATACTCGCGCGTACGCACCACCACCCGCGCGATGCCGACCTTGCCGGTACTGCGCAGCGTCTCACGCAGCAGCACGTAGCCTTTCTCGGCTTTCTTGGCGGGCACCAGCAGGTAGGGCTTCTCGTAGTAGCGCGGATCGATCGTGCCGGCATCGACGAAGGTCTCCACCTCGACCGCCTCATGGCTTTCCGGCGCGGCCGAGCGGATATCGTCTTCTTCCAGCACGACGTAGCTGCCCTTGTCGTACTCGTAGGCTTTGACGATGTCCTTCCACGGCACTTCCTCGCCGGTGTCGGCGTTGACGCGCTCGAAGCGGATCGGTTTGCGGTCGCGCGAATCGAGCATCCGGAAGTGCAGATCGACGTTGCGTTCACCGGACATCAGCGACACCGGGACATTGAGCAGCCCGAATGACAGCGTGCCGGTCCAGATCGGTCGGGCCATGGTGGCGCCACTCCAACACTACAGGGAGGGCAGCTGTACCGCGCGGCACGTGAAACGCCCGTGTCCGGCCTGTGCAGGCCGGCTGCACGGCACTGCTACTGCAGCAGGCCGTGCACCGCCGCCGCCGGCATGTGGTCCAGCGCCAGCCAGGCATCCTCGACCACCGCCCGCGCCTGCGGCCAGCCCAGCCGGGATTGGCCGCGCATCTGCTCCCAGTGCTCGGCCAGCTCGCCATCGGTGTCGTCGGCGCCGCGCGGCCAGTCGGCGTAATGCGTGGTCAGCGCGAAGGCATAGGCCGGGTAGAGGTCGCGCCAGCTGCGGCGGCCGTGGCTGCGGCGCTGCTCGTAGTCGCTGCGCATGTACTGCAGGTAGTCCTGTGCGATCGCCTGCGCGTCCTCGGCGCGGTCGCGGCGCGCACGGCGCCCGCTCCGTTCCGGCTGCAGGTAGGCGTTGAACAACGCGGGTGCGGCACGGCGGTCCAGGCGGGGCATGACACGACTCCGACAGCGGTGGGGCAGGCAGGAATAGACCCGCCCCCGTTATCCAGCCGTGACAGATTCGTTGCTGCGACGGGATTCGCGGCGACTTCACCCGCCGCGCGCTGTAGTGGAGCGCACCGTTACTGGAGAACTCCCATGCCACGCGATCCCCTGCGCGACGCCACCGCCCCGGTCCCCGGCGAGCAGCGCGCCAAACATGACAACCAGGACGCCGAAGACCGCGGCGCCGGCATGTCCGTGCCCGACGACACACCCGATCACCTGCCGGTGGCGGTCACCCCGGACCCCGTCCCGCGCGACCGCAAGGATTCGGCCGCCGGTGAGAAGGGCCCGGCTGGTCATCACCGCCGCGAAGATGAATACCAGCGCCGCCAGCGCAAGGAACACGCCAGCGACAACCAGGACGAGGCGCTGGAAGAGACCTTCCCGGCCAGCGACCCGACCTCGCCGTTCGTGCCGGCCAAGCCGCCCCGTTAGGTCACGGCGCCCACTGCCACTGCAGCCCCACGTTGTAGCGGCGGTCCGGGCCGGGTTCGAAGAAGCGCTGGTTGCCGTCGTTGACGATCACCGAGCCGATGTAACGCTGGTCCAGCGCATTGTCGATCCGCGCGAAGGCCCGCAGCGTGCCCTGCGCGGTGGTCCAGCGCCGCGACAGTTCCAGATTCAGCAGCGCGTAGCCCGGTGCGCTGTCGGTGGCCAGATCGTTGACCACGGTGTCGCTGGAGGCCACGACCTCGGCCGCCCACTGCCACGGGCCCGGCCGGTACTGCACCCGCGCGTTCCACTGCTGCCTGGGCACGCCGGGCAGGCGTGAGCCGGCCGTCACCGTGTTGCAGCCCGTGGCCGCGCACAGCGCATACGGGTCGCGCACGGTGGCCTCGATCCAGGTATAGGCCAGCGACAGATCCGCCTGCGCGCCCAGCGGCTGCACGACGCTGGCCTCCGCGCCCTGGCGGCGGGTGCGGCCGATGTTGCGGTAGGTGCTGCGGCCGCCGCTGTTGCTGGCCACGGCCAGCTCGTCATCGGTATCGGCGCGGAACAGCGCAGCCTCGACCTGCGCGCCACCCTGCCCCTGCCATTTGCTGCCGACTTCCAGGTTGCGGCTGCGGGCCGCCGAGAGATCCAGCGCCAGCCCGGCCTGGCCATCGGCGCGATAACCCAGCTCGTTGAAGGTGGGGGTCTCGAAGCCACGCCCGGCCGAGGCGTACAGCCGCCACGCATCGCTGGCGCGGAACACTAGCCCGGCCACCGGCGTGGTCGCCTCGTAACGCCGTGAGCCGCTGTCGTCCGGATTACCGGCCGTGATGTAGTGGTCGTTGGAGCGGAAACGGACCGTGCTGTGGCGCACCCCGAGCAGCAACGACCAGCGCGGCGCCCACTGCCACCACGCCTGCGCGAACTGGTCCACGTTCTCGACCCGGTCGCTCTGGTCACGGCGCAGGCGGCCCTTGATGCCCACCTGGTCGCCCACGAAGTTCTCGTAACCGTTGCGATCCTGCTGCTGACGGTCGGCATTGGCGCCGATCACCACGTCCAGCGGGCGCCCGGCCCAGTCGCCGCGCCAGGCCCAGCGCGCGTCGACACCGCCGTAGTCCCCGTCCAGGTCGATCACCCCGCCGGCATGCAGCGGCGAATTGATCTGCGGCCCCGGTGGGATCGCCAGGTACTGCTCCACGCTGCGCTGACCGGCATAGCCCATCGCACGCCAGGTCTGCGCGCCTTCCGTTCGGGTGAACACCAGCCCGGCCTGGGCCTGGCGCACGGATTTGCGGGTGTTGTACTGGGTCGCCACGGCGGTCGCCTGGCGCGGGTTCTCGCGCACCTGGGCGCGGGTCAGGCCGAGCGGATCCTGCGCATCGGGTGCATCGAAGTAGTTCAGGACCAGATCCAGCTGGCCGCCACCGACATCCGTGCCGAGCCGGGCGTTGACCGACTCGCGCCGGGCCTGGCTGTGATCGCGCCAGCCATCGGTGCGGAAGTGGTTGGCGGCCACGTTGTAGCGGATCGGCCCCTGCACGCCGCGTAGCTGGGCGCCGGCGCTCACGGTGTTGTCGCTGCCGGTATCCACCCGCAGGCGCCATGGGTCGCCTTCGGCGCCGTCCGCGCTCCAGACCTGGACCACGCCGCCGGAGGAGTTGCCGTACAGCGCCGAGAACGGCCCGCGCAGCACTTCCACGCGCTGCGCCGAGAGCAGGCTGGCGTGGGAGAGCTGGCCCTGGCCGTCGGGCATGGTGGCCGGTACACCGTCCACCAGCACGCGCACGCCGCGCACGCCGAAGGTCGAGCGCGCGCCGAAGCCGCGGATCGAGAGCTGGGTGTCCTGCGCGTAGTTCTGACGATCGCGTGCAACCACCCCGGGAATGCCGTTGAGCGCCTCGGAGAGCTGGGCCAGCGGCCCGGTACGGTCCTCGTCCACCCAGACCGTGGTCAGCGAGGCCGGCAGGTCGATATCGGCCACCTCTGCCACGCGCGCGGCCTGGACCTGCACGGTGGGCAGCCGCTCGACCGGCGCGGGCGTGGCGGGGGTGTTCTGGGCCTGCGCCAGCGATGGCAGCAACACGGCCGAGGCCAGCGCACAGTGGCGGGCCAGCGGGGTAAGACGGAGCATGCGGGGCGGGATCCTCGGTGAATGGGCGTGCCGCACGCCATGGTACGGAAGCGGACGTGACGACAGCCTCGGCGCCCTCGGCGGGGCTTTGTTACGATGGGTCGGTTTTGGCTGATTCTGCCGCCAGATCCGCGTCGCGCCACCCTCCCCCTTCCGTCATCCGAATGAGTACCGCCGTGTCCTTCTTTGCAAATGTGGAACTGGTCCCAGGCGACCCGATCCTGGGCCTGACCGAGGCTTACAACGCCGACAGCCGCCCGATCAAGGTCAACCTGGGCGTGGGCATCTATTACGACGAGAGCGGCCGCATTCCGCTGCTCCGCGCCGTGAACAGGATCGAACAGCAGCTGGCCACTGACGCCAAACCGCGCGGCTACCTGCCGATCGACGGCCTGCCGGCCTACAACCAGGCCACCCGCGAGCTGGTCTTCGGCAAGGATTCGCCGCTGCTGGCCGCCGGCCGCGTGGCCACCTCGCAGACCATCGGCGGCAGCGGTGCGCTGCGTGTCGGCGCGGACCTGCTGCACAAGCTGCTGCCGCACGCCACCATCGCCATCAGCAACCCGAGCTGGGAAAACCATCGCGCGGTGTTCGGCGCGGCCGGCTTCGACGTGGTCGATTACACCTACTTCGATGCCGCCACCCATGGCGTGGACTTCGACGGCATGCTGGCCGACCTCGGCAAGCTGCAGCCGGGCACCGTGGTGCTGCTGCACGCGTGCTGCCACAACCCGACCGGTGCCGACCTCACCGTCGCGCAGTGGAAGCAGGTGGCCGAGCTGCTGAAGGACCGCCAGCTGTTCCCGTTCATCGACATGGCCTACCAGGGCTTCGACAAGGGCATCAGCGAAGACGGCGCCGCCGTGCGCATCATCGCCGAGGCCGGCATCGACAGCTTCGTGGTCGCCAACTCGTACTCCAAGTCGTTCTCGCTGTATGGCGAGCGCATTGGCGCACTGTCGGTGGTCGCCCCGGACGCGAACGCGGCCAAGGCCGTGCAGTCGCAGGTCAAGCGCATCATCCGCACGATCTACTCCAGCCCGTCCAACCACGGTGCGGCACTGGTGGCCGGCGTGCTCAACAGCGTCGAGCTGCGCCAGGTGTGGGAAGCGGAACTGACCGAGATGCGTGAGCGCATCCACGCCCTGCGCCATGGCCTGGTGGAGAACCTGGTCGCCGCCGGCGCACCCGAGTACGCCTTCATCAACGACCAGGCCGGCATGTTCTCGTACTCGGGCCTGAGCCGCGCCCAGGTGGACCGGCTGCGCGACGAGTTCGCGATCTACGCCGTCGGCACCGGCCGCATCTGCGTGGCCGCACTTAACCAGGGCAACCTGGAGTACGTGGCCAAGGCCGTGGCGACCGTCAGCAAGGGCTGAGCGATATCGCCCCTGTGAAGCAGAACGGCCGCCCTGCGCGGCCGTTCTGCCATGTGGCGCCGCCCGCGCCTCGTAATGGCTCCGGCGAAGGGCGACAATAGGCGCTTCTCCTCTGAAGGCCGCCTGATTCCATGTCCCAGACGTCGCTGACCCGCTATCTGATCGAAGAGCAACATGCCGGCCGCATCAACGCCGATCTGCGCCAGCTGATCGCTGTCGTCGCCCGCGCCTGCACCAGCATCTCCATCGCGGTCAGCAAGGGCGCGCTGGGTGGTGTGCTCGGCGAAGCCGGTACCGGCAACGTGCAGGGCGAGGCGCAGAAGAAGCTGGACGTGATCAGCAACGAGATCCTGCTGGAAGCCAACGCCTGGGGCGGCCACCTGGCCGCCTGCGCCTCGGAAGAGATGGATCACTGCCAGCCAGTGCCCGACACCTACCCGCGCGGTGACTTCCTGCTGCTGTTCGACCCCCTCGATGGCAGCTCCAACATCGACGTCAACGTCTCGGTCGGCACCATCTTCTCGGTGCTGCGCTGCCCGCCGGGCACCGAGCAGCCGAACGATGCCAGCTTCCTGCAGCCGGGCACCGCGCAGGTCGCGGCCGGCTACTGCATCTATGGGCCGAGCACGCAGATGGTGCTCACCGTCGGCCACGGCACGCATGCGTTCACCCTGGACCGCGAGAAAGGCGAGTTCGTGCTGACCACGCCGGACATGCAGATCCCGGCGGACACCCAGGAATTCGCGATCAACATGTCCAACCAGCGGCATTGGGAAACCCCGATGCAGGGCTATGTGCAGGATCTGCTGGCCGGCAAGGAAGGCGCGCGCGGCAAGAACTTCAACATGCGCTGGATCGCCAGCATGGTGGCCGACGTGCACCGCATCCTGACCCGCGGCGGCATCTTCATCTATCCGTGGGACACGAAGGATCCGTCCAAGGCCGGCAAGCTGCGCCTGATGTACGAAGCCAACCCGATGGGCCTGCTGGTCGAGCAGGCCGGCGGCGCCGCCACCACCGGCCGCGAGCGCATCCTCGACATCCAGCCCGACCAGTTGCACCAGCGCGTGCCGGTGTTCCTCGGCTCGCGCAACGAGGTGGAAGAAGCCACCCGTTACCACCGCGAACACGACAGCGCGGCGGGTTGATTTCCTACACAGGGCTGGCCGATCGGTCAGCCCTGTTGTTACGTGGGAACGGCGTGACATCGGCCACGGCAGCGGTCACCATCGGCCACTCGTGCCCACGGACGATCCCATGACTGCCGACGCGCCGCTCGATTTCATCGAAGTAATCCACAACGCCGTCCCCAACGAGGTCTGCGCGGCCCTGCGGGCCCAGATGCGATCCAGTGCGCAGTTGCAGCCGGGCGAAGTGGGCAGCGGCGTGTTCCCGGAACTCAAGCACAGCAAGGATCTGCGGATCAGCGGGCGCCCCGAGTGGCGGCAGGCGGAAGCGGTGCTGCAGCAGGCGGTTTTCAAGGGTTTGCTGACTTATCTACGCCGTTATCCACAGGCCCTGATCTCGCCGTTGATGTTGCAGATCCAGGACAGCCAGGGCCAGCCGCGCCGGTTGGCGGCCGAGGATTTCCCCGACATGGACGACGCCGCGTTGTCCGATCTGGCCCGCACCTGCCTGCGCCCGGGTGCCATCAATCTGCAATGGTATGCAGCGGGCGAGGGCGGCTATCCGTACTGGCACTGCGAGCTGTATCCGCGCGATCCGGCCGGCGAAACGCTGCACCGCCATCTGCTGTGGACGCTCTACCTCAACGACGACTTCGACGCCGGCGAAACCGAGTTCCTGTTCCAGGGCCGCAAGGTCGCGCCGCGCACGGGCAGTCTGTTGATCGCGCCGACGGCGTTCACCCACACACATCGGGGCAACCGGCCGCAGGGTGGGGACAAGTTCATTGCGACGAGCTGGATTCTCTTCCAGAGTGCGCAGAAATTGTTTGGTGGAAATTGATCAGCGCGCCAGCACCAGCAACACAGCGCCGACAACCACCACTACCGCCAACACCATCACCGTGATCAGCACAGTGCGCCCGGTGCGCTTCGCCTTGGCCTTCAGCCCGGCCAACACATCCAGGTCCAGATAGAGGCGATCAGCGCCGGCGTCGCGGATGACGCCGTTGTCGCGGTAGTACTTCAGTGGCGCATGGAGTGCAGGGTCGATGCTGTCCGCCGCGATCGCGCTCTGTGGAGACAGTGCCTGATGGCCGGTGAAGTGTGCGATCAACGCGTCGCGCTGCTGCTGCACCGCTGCAGTGATGGCGGCATTGATCGCGATGCTGGCCGCGTTGGACGCGGCCGAGGTGGCTGCCGATGACATGGGGTTCCCCCTGGATATCCGATGTGGACGTCAGACCACCGCGGCGCGGTGCCTGGGCCCGATTGTTGGGCGGGCGCGTCCCAAAGTCCATCGGGGGTGCTGGTCAGAACAGCGAGCCTTGGGGTGAGTCCACCCGCGGCGGCAGCGGCCGCAGGAAGCGGGTGCAGTCCAGTTTCGGCCAGTGGCTGTTCTGCGCGTCGAAGCCCAGGCGCTTGCGGGCCAGCTTGAAGCGGTTGGACAGCAGATCCGCGTACACGCCTTCACCGCGCATGCGCGTGCCGAACTGGCTGTTGTAGTCCTTGCCGCCGCGCAGCTGGTTAATGGTGCTCATCACGTGCGTGGCGCGGTCCGGATGGTGGGTGTCGAGCCAATCGCGGAACAACGGTGCCACTTCCAGCGGCAGGCGCAGCAGCACGTAGCCGGCGGTGGAGGCACCGGCATCGTGGGCGGCCTCGAGCACGGCTTCCAGTTCGGCATCGTTGATCCACGGGATCACCGGCGCGACCATCACCCCGACCGGGATCCCGGCATCGCTCAGGCGACGCATCGCGCGCAGCCGTGCATGCGGGGCCGAGGCGCGCGGTTCCAGCCTGGCGGACAGGTGCGGGTCCAGCGAGGTCACCGAGAAGTGCACGCTGACCAGCTGCTTTTCGGCCAGCGGCGCAAGCAGGTCGATGTCGCGCTCGACCAGCGCGTTCTTGGTGATCAGCGAGAACGGGTGCTGGGTCTCCAGCATCACCTCGATCAGCTGGCGGGTCAGTTTGAGCTTGCGCTCGATCGGCTGGTAGGCATCGGTATTGATACCCAGCGCGATCGGCTGCGGCACGTAGCCGGGCCGCGAGAACTCCTTGCGCAGCAGCTGCGGGGCGTTGGTCTTGGCGAACAGCTTGGTCTCGAAGTCCAGCCCGGGCGAGAGATTGAGATAGGCGTGCGAGGGTCGGGCGAAACAGTACGAACAGCCATGTTCGCAACCGCGGTACGGATTGACCGACTGGCTGAAGCCGACATCCGGCGACTTGTTGCGGCTGATGATGCTGCGCGCGGTTTCGGCGCGCACTTCGGTGCGCAGGCGCGGCGCGGCGAACTCCTCGCTCTCGTCCGGCGCCCAGCCGTCGTCCATCGCTTCGCTGACGGTGACCTCGAAGCGGCCCGCCAAGTGCGTGCGGGAGCCTCGGCCTTTGATCGCAATACCCATGGTCAAAGGCTATCGCCCTGAGGTCTCAGGGAATGAGACGTCGTGGCGTCGGAACGGCGGAGACAGGAGATTTCCATGGTTAGTAGTATTACTAACCACAGGGGCAATTGGAAGTGAAACCCGCGCCGGGCAAGGGTCGCCGGGGGTGGGGACCGATTTGATCCCCAAAATTATCCACAGGGTCTGGGCGGGTGCCTGGCGTGTCATGTCACCAGGCGGCAGAGCCGACCAACGGGTCGGCTCCTACCCGAGCCCGGGCGCCTTACACCCTGGGGATACGCGCCGCATCAGAGCAGCCGCAGGTACCCCTTCACCGTCGCATCCAGCCCGGCGTACAGCGCCTCACTGATCAGGGCGTGGCCAATGGAGACCTCCAGCACGTCGGGCACCGCCTGCAGGAACGCCGCCAGGTTGTCCTGCGACAGGTCGTGCCCGGCGTTGACGCCCAGGCCGGCCGCCTGGGCGCGGCGGGCTGCA
Organism: Stenotrophomonas sp. TWI700; assembly: GCF_039673645.1. Taxonomy (NCBI): domain Bacteria; kingdom Pseudomonadati; phylum Pseudomonadota; class Gammaproteobacteria; order Lysobacterales; family Lysobacteraceae; genus Stenotrophomonas; species Stenotrophomonas sp. TWI700. The sequence continues at coordinate 319,968 of NZ_JBDJMB010000002.1, forward strand.
TCCGCGAACAGCGCCAGCATGGCCGTGGCGTTGCCGGCGGCATGCGCCTCGGCGTAGGGGCCGGTGTAGAGCTCCACGCGATCCGCTCCGATGGCCGCGGCCTGGGCGATGTCGGGGTTGCCAGCGTCCACGAACAGGCTGACCCGACAGCCGTACGACTTCAACTCGGCAATCAGCGGGCGCAGGCGCTGCGCATCACGGCCGAAATCGACGCCGTGGTCGGAAGTGAGCTGGCCGTCGCCATCGGGCACCAGGGTGGCCTGGGCTGGGCGGGTCTGCGCGCACAGCGGCAGCAGCCCCGGGTAGCCCTCGCGCGGGGGCGCGAACGGGTTGCCCTCGATGTTGAACTCCACGCCGCGCTCGGCCGTCAACGCGGACAGCGCAAGCACGTCCTCGGCGTGGATGTGGCGACGGTCCGGGCGCGGGTGCACGGTGATGCCGTGCGCGCCGGCGTCCAGGCAGGCACGGGCGGCCTGCAGCACGTCCGGGTCCGCACCGCCGCGCGAGTTGCGCAGGACGGCGATCTTGTTCACGTTGACGCTGAGTTGGGTCATGGCACTACAAAGGGTCGGATTCACCCTGAGCGGTCGGGGTGCGCGCCTGGAGGGCGAGCTCCCGCAGCCGACGGAGTTCGTTGGGATCGGTGATGGCCGCGCGGGTGGGCTGCACATCGCCGAAGCGGGCCACGTAGAGGCCGCGGACCCACGCCAGCAGGAACACCAGGGTGCCCAGCAGCGACAGCGCCATCAGCCCCATGTGGGGGGTCTTGAGCGCCATGCCGAAACAGGCCAGCGCGAACAGCAGGAACAGCCAGTACATGTCGTTCTCCCCGATTGACCGGGCCAGTGTAGCGCTGGCGCCCGGTGCGGTTCCACGGGGAGCGGCGGCTACAGCAGCGGCGAGGCCAGCCGCGCGAACGCCTCGGGAACGCGATGCCGCCACAGCGAACGCTGGCGGTCGTTGCGCACCGGCGAAGCGCTGCTGTACTCGGCAAGCAGGATCTCGGCCAGCGCCGCTACCCGGCCGGTGTCGCTGATCATCATCGAGAGCTCGAAGTTGAGCCGGAAACTGCGGTGGTCGAAGTTGGCACTGCCGACGATGCACACGTCGTCATCGGCGATGAACGCCTTCGTGTGCAGCATGCGCGGGCCGTACTCGTAGATCTTGACCCCGGCCTGCAGCAGCTCGTCGAAGTAGGAGCGCGCGGCCTGGGTGACGAACCAGGAGTCACTCATCTTGGGCACCAGCAGGCGCACGTCCAGGCCGCCGAGCGCGGCCGAGGTGAGCGCCATGCGCGCGGCCTCGCCGGGAACGAAGTAGGGCGTGACCAGCCAGACCCGCTCCTTCGCTTCGTGGATCGCCGCGACATGCAGGCGATGGATGGTCTCCCACGATGAATCCGGACCGGACACCAGCACCTGCGCATTGATGCTGCCCTCGCTGCGGCTGGGCATCGTCTCCGGCCACAGCTGGGCGATGTTGAAGCGCGCCGGCTCCTGGCCGGTGGCGTAGATCCAGTCCTCGATGAAGACCAGCTGCAGGCTGCGCACCACGTGTCCCCGCAGCCGCATGTGCAGGTCGCGATACGCATCCGCGCGGACGCTCTCGTCTTCCTCATCGGTGATGTTGATGCCGCCGGTGAACGCCTGCAGGCCGTCGATGATCACCAGCTTGCGGTGCGTGCGCAGATTCAACCACGGCCGTTTGAACGGCTTCAGCAGCTGGCGCGGATGGAACCACACCACTTCGGCACCGGCATCCAGCAGCGGCTGCAGGAAGCGCTTGCGGAGGGACGATGAGCCGACCGCATCCAGCAGCAGGCGCACGCGCACGCCGGCCGCCGCACGCTCGGTCAGCGCATCGCGCAGTGCGGTGCCGGCGTGGTCCGGGTTGAAGATGTAGTACTCCAGATGCAGATGGTCCTTGGCCGTGGCCACCGCGGCGAGCAGCGCGCTGTAGGTGGCCGCACCATCGACCAGCCACTCCACTTCGGTGGCCGAGCTCGGCGACAGGCCGGTCGTGGCCTGGGCGATCTTGGCCAACTCGGTGCAGTCGGCATCGGGGGGGCAGACGCTGCTGTAGTGCTCCATGCCCGAACGCGAACGGCCACGGCGCAGGCGCTGCCGTTTCACCTTCTGCGGGCCGAACAGGTAGTAGATGAAAAGGCCCAGATAGGGCAGGGCGGCCAGCGAGAGGATCCAGCTCAGCGTGGCGACCGGTTCGCGCTTCTGCAGCATGATCCAGCCGATCAGCGACAGCAGATAGAGAATGTAGGCCGCCACCATCAGGGGGCGCAGGTGGGGGATGGCATCGAGCCAGTCCCCGAAGACGTCGAAGGTTGCGAGCATGGCCGGATGATAGCGGGCGGCGTGCCGCTGGCGCGTATCCACGGCCGGCGGCACAAAAAAAACGCCCCTGTTTCCAGGGGCGTTTTCCAGTCGCGTCATGACTGCGTCTTGCGTATTACTGCTGCACGAAGCCGATCTTCTTCATCTGAGCATTCTTCGCGGCAGCCAACACCTTGGCCATCACGTCGTACTCGGAGTCGGGGCTGGCATCGATGCGCAGTTCCGGCTGGTTGGTCGGATCACGCTGGACTTCCTGCTCCATGCGCTGCTGCAGTTCGCCCACAGCCACGGGGCTGTTGTTCCACGACACCTGGTTGCTGGCGTCCACCTTCAGCTCGATCGGCGGCGGCGGTTCGACAGTCACCGGCGGTGGGTTGAGCACGCGCTGCGGCAGGTCAACGGCGATCGGGTACGTCATGATCGGCGCGGTGACGATGAAGATGATCAGGAGCACCAGCATCACGTCCACGAGGGGCGTGACGTTGATGTCGGCCATGGGGCCGCGGCTACCACCAGTACTGAATGCCATGGCTTACTGCCCCTTCTCTTTGGTGGCGACGAAGCCCACGTCGAGCATGCCCTGTTCCTGCGCGATCTTCGTCATCTCGTTGATGACGCGCATCTTGGTGGTGCGGTCACCACGCAGGTTGAGGGGCGGCTGCGGGGTCTGCTGGGCGGCGGTCGCCAAGCGAGACTCGAGCGTCTGCTTGTCGATTTCCTCGTCGTTCCAGTAGATCGAGCCGTCTTCCTTGACTGCCAAGGTGATCGGGCTCGCCCGCTTTTCAGCGTCTTCCGGATTCTGCACCAGGTTGGCCTCAGGCAGATCCACCTTGACCTTGTGGGACATCAGGGGCGCCGTGATGATGAAGATGATCAGCAGCACCAGCATCACGTCCACGAGGGGCGTAACGTTGATGTCGGCCATGGGGCCGCCGCTGTTACCACTACTGAAAGCCATAACGGGCTCCGTCTAGATCGTGTTGACTACGTTCTCGCTGGGTGACGCGCGTCGCTATTAGCGAACGCGCGAACCGGTGGCGAAGAAGTCGTGCAGGTCGTGAGCGAACGTATCGAACTTGCTGATCGTGGCGCTGTTGATCTTGCTGAAGAAGTTGAAGGCGAACACGGCCGGGATAGCCACGAACAGACCGATGGCGGTCATGATCAGTGCTTCACCCACCGGGCCGGCAACGGCGTCGATCGAGGCGGAACCGGTGGCACCGATCTTGATCAGCGCGCCGTAGATGCCCCACACGGTACCCAGCAGACCCACGAACGGAGCGGTTGCGCCGACGGTGGCCAGCAGGGTCATGCCCGACTGCAGGTTGTTGCTTTCGCGGGTCACGGCCTGACGCAGGGCGCGATCGACGAACTCCGAACGGCTCAGGTTCTCACCCAGGCCACCCGTGGCACCGCCTTCCGAACGCTGATGGTGGGCAGCTGCCTGGGCAGCATCCAGAGCGATCTTCGAGAACGGCTCGGAAGCCGGCTGCTCTTCCATGGCGCGAATGGCGTCCTGCGCGTTCGGGGTATCCCAGAACAGGCTGGTGACCTTGTCAGCGGCAGCCTTCAGACGGGCAGCGCGGAAGATGTTGATGACGGTCCAGTACCAGGACATGGCCGACATGATGATGAGGGTCAGCAGCACGACCCAGGAGACCGCGAAGTCACCCGGCTGGGTGGTCATCTCGTGGATCAGGTGCTCGAAGCCCATCTGCGACAGGGCGTTGGAGTTGCCCCCGGCAGCAGCGGCGATGAAAAGTTCCTGCAGCATGACGCTTACCTTTGTTGTGTGTGGTGATAAAGGGTATTGCTAGAAATAACCGCTAGAGGCGGTGGCCGGCGGGCCACCGGCCACTATCAGTTCAGCGCAAAGTTGACCGGGACGCGAACGCGACCTGCGACCTTCTTCCCGCCCGATTCCGCGGAACGGAAGCTCCACTTGCGAGCTGCTTCCATGGCGGCGCGGTCGAGGTCACGGTTACGGCTGGACTTCTCGACCGACACATTGGTGACGTTGCCATTGGCATCGACGTCAATGATCAGGATGACTTCACCCTGGATACCAGCACGGAACGCGGCCGGCGGGTAACGCGGGGGGTTCATGTTCTTCGACGAGATGTCGACGCTTGCCTCGATGGTGCTCGGGGGCTGCGGCGGCGACGGCGGCGACGGCGGCGTGACGATGTCGGTCGGACGCGGGTCCGGGATATCGACCACTGGAGCCTGCGGCGGCGGCGGAACCGGGGACGGCTTCGGCGGCGACAGGTTCTTGACCGGCGGCGGCGGGGTGTCATCCGGCGGCGGCGGCGGCGGCGGCGGTGGGGGCGGCGGCGGAGCGTCGACCAGGGTCACCATGATGTTGCGTTCTTTCTCCGCCACGGCCTTGGGGGCCACAGCCGGGATCAGAAGCATCATGAAGGCGGCGAGATGCAGTGCGATTACAAAAGCGATACCCACGATACGCGGCCAGGAGAGGCCGGTGTCATCGCGTTGTTCGTACCTGTGAACGACTAGTTGTTCCGTCATGCGCCAAGAGCTCATTAGTGGGGCCGGGATACCCGGGGACAGGTAGCCCATGATCAGCGGTGCATGACACCGCAGGAACCTCCAAGCTTATACCAATCCTGAGCGCCTGCGCATCACTTCTGCAGGCATTCAGGCGTTATTCCTACTTACTTCAGGTTGATGATTTTCTTGGCATCCGCCTGGTTCTTCACACCCTTCGCCAGCGCTTGCTGGGCGGCCTGCCTGGCCTCCGGAATGCGACCTTCCGAATGCAGCACGCGTGCCAGATTCAGGTAGGTCTCGCCGTCCTTGGAAAGCGGGGCAGCCTTCTGCCACGCCTCGATCGCCTTGTCCGTCTGCTGCGGGTCGGAGTAGTAGTACGCCTGGGCCAGTGCCAGGTATACCTGATAATCCGGCTTCAGGATGTTTTTCTGCAGGCCATCATTGATAACGGCAATGAGGTCCTTTTCTTTGTTCTCGCTGTTGGCGTAGATCGAGTACAGCTGCTTGTACTCGCGCTCGTCGGTCAGCTGGCCGGCGCTGTAGAGCTTGCCCATCACGGCGCCGGCCTTGTCCATCTGGTCGGCCTGCATGTACATGCTGGCCAGGTTCAGCTGGGCTTTCTTGTCGTTCGGGTTCTTGGCGGCGAGGGCCTCTGCCTGCTTGACCGCTTCACCGGTCTGGCCGCCTTCGGCCATGGCAGCCATCAGCAGCTGGTTCCAGCTGTCCTTCGGCTCCGGCGAGCCGGCGATGGCCTGCTGCAGCACCGGGATGGCCTCGGCGTAACGCTCGGCCTGGTACAGCGCCTGGCCCTTGGCGATCAGCTCTTCGGGCTTGTTCGACTTGGTCTCGGCGAAATACTTGTCCAGCGTCGCCAGGCCTTCGTTGGTCTGGTCGTCCTGCAGCTGCAGCTGGCCGAGCATCAGCATCGACTGGTAGTGGCCGTTGTTGTCCAGCCCACCGAGCTGCAGCACCTGCTCGAGGTACTTCTTGGCGGCGGCGTTGTCGTCGAGCTGGTAGGCGGCCTGCGAGGCCAACTGCGCGGCGAGCGACTTGTCGTAGTTGTTCGCGGCCGGGTTGGCCAGGATTTCTTCGGCCTGCGCGCGGGTTTCCGGGAACTTCTGATCGTTGTAGCTGTCAATCAGCTTCTGCAGCTTCGGGCCGACCTTGGCCGAGGACTTCTGCTCCGGCTCCTGGCGGGTTGCGTTCGGGTAGAGCACTTCGGCCTTGGCCTGCTTCTTCCCACCGCGGGCACCGCGCTCGGACGAGCGGGCCTGGGCAAAGGCATCGGTGATCATGGCGCCACTTACAGCGGTCGCGATGAGGACGGAAAGGACGGCTTGCTTGTGATTGCTGAAAATCATCTTTCACCTCGATCGAACCGCCGCAGCGGCATCAAAACGGACTGTCAGAAAAATCTGAGCCGCCAAACGTATCAGAAACTGATGGCGTGAGAAATCGTTTCCGATGCTGCAATACAGCATCTTTTGGTCGTATACGGGGGCGTCAACCGCACTTCGGCCGCCGCCCGGCCGCCTGGGCCTGTTGGTATACACCACTCAGGGACGGCGCGTCTCGCTGCAATTCGCGGATGCGGTTGGCCGGATCGGGGTGGGTGGACAGCCACTGCGGTGACCGGCCGCCACTGGCCGCCATCATGTTCTGCCACAGATCGACAGCCTGCGCCGGGTTGAAACCGGCCTCGGCCATCAGCCGCTGACCGACGATATCGGCCTCGCTTTCCTGGGTGCGCGACCCCGGCAGCAGGAACGCTGCCTGGGCACCAGCGCCGCCGAGCTGGTTGACCGTACTGGCCGCCCCCTCACCGTACGCCGCGCCCGCGAGCGCACCGAGCACCGACAGGCCGGTCTGCGCGCCCATCTGCCGGGTGATGCGTTCTTCGTGGTGGCGGGAGATGACGTGCCCTATCTCGTGCCCGATCACCGCGGCCAGCTGATCCTGGTTCTTGGCGACGGTGAAGATGCCGGTGTTGACCCCCACCTTGCCGCCGGGCAGGGCGAATGCGTTGGGTTCCTTGTCGACCATCAGCGCTGTTTCCCACCGTACGCCACGGTACTGTTGGGGCAGTTGGGCGACCAGCGCGTTCACTACGCACTGCACGTAGGCCGTCTGCTTCGGATCCTTGCTGAGCGTGCCTTTGGACTTGGTTTCGGTGAACGCCTGCGCGCCGAGCTGATCCAGTTCGGCCTGCGACACCCCGCCGACCATCTGGCGGCGGCCGGTCGGCGACGTCGTGGTGGCGCACGCGCTCACCAGCATGGCGATGGCAATTCCCAACAGTACTGGTTTCATGTGCGATCCCCCGTGTTCATGTGCGCAGTGTGGAACGCGGCGACGTAAATTTTCGTCAAGCCGCGCAGTGATCATTGGATGCCCAGGAACATCAGCGCCATTAGCGCGATGCCGTTGTTCAACCCATGTGCGGCGATCGGGGCCCACAGGGTGCCGGTGCGCTGGTACAACCAGGCGAAGGCCGCGCCCATGCTGCCGTAGACGAGCCACAGCTGGGCGATTTCCCACGGGCCGTTGGCACTGGTGCCGGGGATTTCATGCACGAGCGCGAAGGCCAGGCTGCTCAGGACGATGCCCAGCACCGGGCGGCCGGCCTGCCACAGGCGACCGAACAGGACACGGCGGAACAGCAGCTCTTCGTAGGCCGGCGCGAGCACGACGGCGAACAGAGCGAGGAACCACGGGAAACGCGTGACCGCCTGTTCCATCAGCGCCAGATTGGTGGGCACCGGCTCGATGCCGGCCTGTTTGGCCAGCCAGGCGATCAGGTTGCTGCCGATGATCACAGCGGTGGCGACCAGCAACGTCCACCCCCATGTCGAGGGGCGACGCGCGGCCTGGAAGGACAGTGCACGTTCGGCGGGCGTGGCCCGGCGACGGAAGAAGTACAGCACCAGCGCCGCGCCACCGGTGGCGCCCAGTGCCATCAGGATCTGGGCAAGTGCACCCGGTTGGCCCAGCTGTTGGGCCAGATCCGCCACGGCGGACGCATCCGCGCCGTCGCGGGCGGCCTGGTAACCCACGGTCGCGCCGCGATACAACCCCCAGACCAGCCCGCCGATCAGGCTCAGCGACAGCAGGACCGCTGTGCCGATGCCCAGATCGATGAAGAACCCCGCGAGCGGAGAACCCGGCGCGCGCGGTGAAGAGGGAACGACGGGGGGCAGCGGAGGCGTCATGGACGCCGGGGTGGTTGCGGACATCGGATTCCTGGCATCGGGGAGCGATGGCCGGCCAGGGTGCAGGTCGCACCCGGCCGGCCCGTCCCCGATTGTGTCAGATATCCAGGTTGGCGACCTTCAGCGCATTGTCTTCGATGAAGTCGCGGCGCGGTTCGACCACGTCGCCCATCAGCGTGCTGAAGATCTGGTCGGCAGCGACGGCGTCCTCGATGCGCACCTGGAGCAGCCGGCGCGTCTCCGGGTTGACCGTGGTATCCCAGAGCTGCTCGGGATTCATTTCACCCAGACCCTTGAATCGCTGGATCTGGCGGCCCTTCTTGGCCTCATCCAGCAGCCAGTTGCGCGCCTCGGCGAAGCTGGCCACCTCGGCCGACTTGGCGCCGCGGCTGATCTTGGCACCGGTGCGGACCAGGCCATGCAGCAGCAGCGAGGACTGGTGCAGGGCACGCAGTTCGCCGGTTTCGAACGCGGCCAGCGGCAACACCTGGATCATCTGTTCGCCCATGTGGCGACGCGTGACCAGCACAGCGGCCGGACGCTCGTCGGTGGGTTCCTGCAGTTCCAGCGTGTAGCGCGGCGAGCCTAGGCTGCCCTGGTTGAGACGGGTCGCCAGCGCGGCCAGGCCTTCCTCGGCACCGGCCTTGCGCAGGTGTTCCAGATCCATCGGGGTGAAATCGATGAGCGCTTCGAGTACCTGGCGGTCATAGCGATGGCCGTTGCGCGCGATCGTTTCCTGGGCCGAGGCATAGGAGAGCAGCAGCTTCTCCAGGGCCACGCCTTCGATGCCCGGTTCGCTTTCGGCCGGAATCAGCGAGGCGTTTTCCACTGCGCTGCTGGCCAGGTACGCGTCCAGTGCCGGGTCGTCCTTCAGGTAAAGCTCCTGCTTGCCCTGCTTGATCTTGTACAGCGGCGGCAGGCCGATGTAGATGTGGCCGCGCTCGATCAGCTCCGGCATCTGACGGTAGAAGAACGTCAACAGCAGCGTACGGATGTGCGCGCCGTCGACGTCGGCGTCGGTCATGATGATGATGCGGTGGTAGCGCAGCTTGTCCGGGTTGTATTCGTCCCGGCCGATGCCGGTGCCCAGCGCGGTGATCAGCGTACCGACCTGATCCGAAGCCAGCATCCGGTCGAAGCGCGCGCGTTCCACGTTGAGGATCTTGCCGCGCAGCGGCAGCACCGCCTGGTTCTTGCGGTTGCGGCCCTGCTTGGCCGAGCCACCTGCCGAGTCACCCTCGACGATGAACAGTTCGGACAGCGCCGGATCCTTTTCCTGGCAGTCGGCCAGCTTGCCCGGCAGGCCGGCGATATCCAGCGCGCCCTTGCGGCGGGTCAGATCGCGCGCCTTGCGCGCCGCTTCACGGGCACGCGCGGCGTCCACGATCTTGCCGGCGATCGCCTTGGCTTCGTTCGGGTTTTCCTGCAGGAACTCTTCCAGGCGCTGGCCGAAAGCACTTTCCACGGCCGGGCGCACGTCCGAGCTGACCAGCTTTTCCTTGGTCTGGCTGGAGAAGCTCGGGTCCGGCACCTTCACCGACAGCACCGCGATCATGCCTTCGCGCATGTCATCGCCGGTCAGGTTGATCTTGGCCTGCTTGGCGATGCCGTTCTGCTCGATGTAGTTGTTGAGCACACGGGTCAGCGCACCACGGAAGCCGGCCAGGTGGGTACCGCCGTCCTTCTGCGGAATGTTGTTGGTGAAGCAGTACATCGTTTCCTGGTAGGAATCGGTCCACTGCAGCGCCACGTCCACGACGATGCCGTTGGACTCGCCCGTCACAGAGATCACGTTCGGGTGCAGCGGCGTCTTCAACTGCGCCAGATGCTCCACGAAGCTGCGGATGCCGCCTTCGTAATGGAAGTCGTCACGGCGGCCATCGCCGCGCTCGTCGACCAGCACGATCTTGACGCCGGAATTGAGGAAGGACAGCTCGCGCAGGCGGCGGGCCAGGATGTCGTAGTGGAACTCCACGTTGTCGTGGAACGCCTTCACCGACGGCCAGAAGCGCAGGGTGGTGCCGCGCTTGCTGCTGGCTTCGACCTGCTTCAGCGAGTTGACCGCCGCACCGTCCGCGAATTCCTGCTGGTAGTGGAAGCCGCCCTGGTAGATATCGAGCAGCAGCCTCTGGGACAGCGCGTTGACCACGCTGACGCCGACGCCGTGCAGGCCGCCTGAAACCTTGTAGCTGTTGTCGTCGAACTTGCCGCCGGCATGCAGGACCGTCATCACGACTTCGGCCGCGGAGACTTCGCGGTCGAGCTTCTTGCTCATCTGCTCGTGCTTGCCGGTCGGGATGCCACGGCCGTTGTCCGACACCGAGACCGAGCCATCGGCATGGATGATGACCGAGACGTTGTCCGCGTGACCGGCCAAGGCTTCGTCGATGGAGTTGTCGACAACCTCGAACACCATGTGGTGCAGACCGGTGCCGTCATGGACGTCGCCGATGTACATACCAGGACGCTTGCGGACAGCCTCGAGGCCTTCCAGGGCGGTGATGCTGTTGGCGTCGTAGTTGCCGCTGTTTGCGGGGATGTTCTGTTCTTCAGTCATTGCGCTTGCCGTAGGCTCCGCAGGTCGGGCCATCGCGGTGAGGCGGGGCGCCGGGTAATAAGGGGTTGCAACAGCAATTATACCAGCCGGGCACCGTGGCCCCTGGGGGGACCACTATGGCACAGGCTGGACCTGTCCATGTTCCACGTGGAACCGGGTGATATCCGGTGCGTCCACCAGGGCCGCCGGGACTTCGGTGGCGGTGATGAAGATCTGCGCCGGGCCCGCCTTCAGCCGCTCCAGCACCCGCGCCTGGTGGTGGCGATCCAGTTCGGAAGAAAGATCGTCCAGCGCGATGACCGGCCATTCCCCGCGCTGTTCCGCGTAGTCCTCGGCCTGGGCCAGCAGGCAGGTGAGGGCGGTCAATTTGGCCTGTCCGCGCGAAAGCGCATCCCGCCCGGGGATGGTCTCGAACCCGACACTCCAGTCTGCCCGGTGCGGACCCACCGAGGTGTAGCCGGCCATCCGGTCGCGCTCGCGGGCCAGGAGCAGGGCGTCGGAGAGGGACAGCTCCTGTTTGCGCCAGCCGGGGCTGAGGTTCAACGACTGGATGCCCAGATTGGGCGCCAGCACGCCGGCCAGTTCCACGGTCCGCTCCTGCAGCCGCTCCAGGTAGTGCTGGCGGCGGGTTGTCAGGGGTTCGCCCGCTTCGGCCAGCTCCCGATCCCATGCATCCAGGGCATGCGGGTGCCCGCCCTGCTTGAGCAGGGCATTGCGCTGCTTCAGGGCCCGTGAGTACCGCCGCCACAGCCCCATGAAGTCTGGTTCCACGTGGAACAAGCCCCAATCGAGGAATCGCCGGCGAGGCTCACCGCCGCCACTGACCAGGGCGTGGCTGCCAGGTTCAAAGGTCACCACGGCCAGGGCTGCACACAGCGTGCCCAGCTGGGCGACGTCTTCCCCGTCCAGCCGGCCTTTCCACTCCTGGCCGCTGTGGCGAAGCCCCGCCTTTCGACGGGTCGGTGTATCTGCGCCTTCGCGCTGCTCGTCCCATTCGACGAACACATCCAGCGCCTCCCGCCCCTGACGTACCAGGCCATCCCGCACCCGGCCGCGGAAACTGCGGCCATACGCCATCACATGCAGCGCCTCCAGGACACTGGTCTTGCCGGCGCCATTGTCACCGGTAATCAGATTGATGCCCGGTTTCGGCGCCAGTTCGACGGTGTCGAAGCGGCGGACCTGGTGCAGGGACAGACGGCGGATGTGCATGCGGACGATCAACGCCGCACGGGGCGGCAGACGGGTAGGGGGAATCGATCAGCTTACTGCATTGCCCTGGTTCCACGTGGGACACCGCCTCGCGCAGAGTGGACCGCGGTGGAGATGTCGACTCTTCCTGCAGGATGTCTGGGCCCAAAAGGCATCCGGCCCCCAAAGGCATCCATCCGAGGGCGCGAGCCACCACGAGAGACCGGTCGCTGCGGTCCCGCCGCCCAGGCCGAGTTGGGCATATGCGGCGCGCCACGTGGAACATGTCACTGGATGAGCGGGATCGCGAGGCAGATACGCGTCGAATTTCTTCAAATCTGAGGTGCGCGCAGCAGGGAGGCCCTGCAGATTTCAAGAAATTCGCGCTGATTTCCACGCGTCAGGACGGGTCGATCTCAGCCAACAGCCAATTTCTTTGAATTCTGCGAGACGGAGGTGGACACGGTTGTCGAGAATCGAACGGGTTCCACGCAGACCCAAACGAGACTGTCCACACCCCCCATGTATGGCTTATGCACAACCCATGGGCAATCTGTGGATAAAAAGCACCCCTAGTAAGGGCTTGAAAGATATCCACAGGATCACCCCCAGGCTTAGACCCTGTTTTACCGGGGGTTTCGAGGCTATATTTCCCTTTCAAACCAAGCACTTAACCTACTTTTCAACCAAATCTGGCCCTACCACCACCACCTAGCTTTAGATTTATATACAGTTTTTAAAAGCATAGAGCTGTGATTCAGCGGTTCAAAAGCAGGCTGCCGCTGCGCTCCAGGGCAAGAGGAAAATGCCGCTCGTTCACGACGTTCGATCTTCGAGCATCGCGCATCGACAACGGCGTCAGCTGGCAATCGACTGGATCTGATGATCGCCCTCCAAGTCGATGCCCAGCGCTGGATCGAGGCTGGCGCGTGAGCGTCGCGCCGGGTGACGCACTACTGCCGATGACCGCTCGACCGATGGACCTGTCGACAAGGCGTTGGCCTGGAGGTGCGAAGGTTCAACCGCGCGGGACATCGGTATCAATATCCCCATCCGTGAATGCTCCACGTGGAACATCGTTTCTTCCGCCCAAAAAGAAACCCGGCATTGCCGGGCTTCTCTGAACCACTCGGTTCCACGTGGAACCTGTGCGTCTCAGGTCACAGACGCAGCGGCATCACCACATGACGCGACTTCTCGCTGCTGGCCTCACGGACCAGGGCGGAGGAGTTCGAATCGCGCAGCTGGATCACGACGTGCTCGTCGCGCAGTGCCGACAGCGCGTCCAGCAGGTAGTTCACGTTGAAGCCGATGGCCAGATCGCTGACCGTGGTATCGGCCTCGATTTCTTCCTGGGCTTCTTCCTGCTCGGGGTTGTGCGCGCTGATCTTCAGGTTGCCCGGCGAGACTTCCACGCGGATGCCGCGGTACTTCTCGTTGGACAGAATCGCAGCGCGCTGCAGCGAGGCACGCAGCGCTTCGCGATCGACCTTCACTTCGCGGTCGGCACCGATCGGGATCACAGCCTCGTAATCCGGGAAGCGGCCGTCGATCAGCTTCGAGGTGAAGGTCACATCGTCGCGCTTGACGCGGACATGGCTGCGGCCGACTTCCAGCTCGATCTCGCGATCGCCGCTTTCCAGCAGACGCTGCAGTTCGGTCACGCCCTTGCGCGGCACGATGATCTGACGCTTGGCGCCGCTGGCTTTTTCCAGTTCGGTTTCGCACAGCGCCAGGCGGTGACCGTCGGTCGCCACGGTACGCAGGGCATCGCCCCGCAGGTCGAACAGCAGGCCGTTGAGGTAGTAGCGCACGTCCTGCTGGGCCATCGCGAACGCCGTGCGCTCGATCAGTTCCTTCAGGGTCGCTTCGCCGATGGCCACGCGTTCGGTCGCTTCGACTTCGTCTACCGACGGGAAGTCGTTGGCCGGCAACGTTGCCAGGGTGAAGCGGCTGCGCCCGGCCTGCACGGTGATCTTGTCACCGGTCTGCGAGACGGTGATCCGGCTGCCATCGGGCAGGGCGCGGATGATCTCGAACAGCTTGCGGGCGGGGATGGTGGTCTCGCCGTCCTGGGCATCTTCCACCGCGATCCGCGACACCATTTCCACTTCCAGGTCCGTGCCGGTCAGCGACAGCTGTCCGTTCTGGACCTGAACCAGGAAATTAGCCAGAACCGGCAGGGTCTGGCGGCGTTCGACCACGTTGACGACTTGTGCCAACGGCTTGAGAAAGGCTTCGCGCTGCAGTGTGAAACGCATGTGGTTCCGTGCCCCTATGCTTTAAAAAAATGTGGAATAAATCAAAAGCTTGGTGGTGCTGGTAGGGCCAGAATCGCGGGAAAACACGACTAAGCCGTTGTAAACAAAAGGATTTCTGACCTCGAAACCCTCTGCATTACTAGCCCCCAAGGGGTGGGGAAAACTGTGGATAACTTTAGCGTCGAATCGACCGGCTTTCTTATCCACAACCTATCCCGCGCTTACTACCGGATTCTGCACCGTTTTATGCGATGACGCCTTAGCGGCGTACATGCATCATTCGCTCAACTTCCGGATCAGCTTGTCCCAGTCTTCCCGCAACTTGCCGTCCGCTTCCATCAACGTCCGGATCTGCCGGCAGGCATGCAGCACCGTGGTGTGGTCCCGGCCGGCAAAGGCGTCGCCGATTTCCGGCAGGCTGTGCTCGGTCAGTTCCTTGGTCAGGGCCATGGCGACCTGACGGGGACGGGCCAGCGACCGGGTCCGACGCTTGGACAGCAGATCCTTGATCTGCAGCCCGTAGTAGTCGGCCACGGTTTTCTGGATGTTGGGAATGCTGATCGCCTGCTGCTGGGCGCGAAGCAGGTCGCGCAGGGTTTCCTGGGCGAAATCAGTGGTGATCGCACGGCCGGTGAAATTGGCGCGGGCGGCCAGGGTATTCAACGCACCTTCGAGGTCGCGGACATTGGAGCGCATCTTCTTGGCAATCAGAAACGCCACATCGTCGGGGATATCGGTGCCACGCTCGCGGGCCTTGGCCAGCACGATCGCTGCACGCGTTTCGAAGTCCGGCGGCTCGATCGCCACCGACAGGCCCCAGGCCAGCCGCGACTTCAGCCGTGCTTCCAGGCCCTCGACTTCGCGCGGGTACCGGTCGCAGGTCAGGATGATCTGCTGCTTGCCGTCGAACAGGGCGTTGAACGTATGGAAGAACTCTTCCTGGGTACGGTCCTTGCCGGCGAAGAACTGGATGTCATCGATCAGCAGCGCGTCCACCTGCTGGAACTGGCGCTTGAACTGGTCCATGGTTTTTTCCTGCAGCGCACGGATCATCGCGCTGAAGAACTGCTCCGAACGCAGGTACAGCACCTTGGCCGCCGGATTGGCCTGACGCATCGCATTGCCGGCCGCGAACATCAGGTGGGTCTTGCCCAGGCCGGTCCCGCCGTACAGCAGCAACGGGTTGTGGGCCCGGTCGCCCGGCTTCTGCGCCGCCTGGAACGCCGCGGCCAGACCCAGCTGGTTGCTGCGGCCTTCCACGAAGTTGGCGAAGGTGTAGTGCGAATCCATGTTGCCGGCGAACGGCACCAGCGGTTCCGCCGGGGCCGCGGGCGCCGACAGGCCCGGAATCGACGCGATCTGCGCCTCTACCGGACGCGGACGCGAGCCGATTTCAAGAAAAACGTCGCCGAAACCGGCGAAGTGTGCCACCAGCTCCTTGATGCGCGGCAGGTACAGCTCGCGCACCTGGTCGACGATGAAGGCGTTTGGCGCATAAAGCACCAGGCTGTCCGCGCGCAGATCTGCCTGCAGCGGCTTCAACCAGGTGTGAACATCTTCGGGCGGGAACTCCGCTTCGAGGCGTTCGAGGGAACGAGACCAGGCATCCATCGGCAATAATCGTCTGAGGCCAGCGGATAGGCGAACAAAAGCGCCGCACCGCAGGCCGGAAGGGGGGAAGAATGGATGGCGCAGACTACCACCGACGAGGGGGGCCGGGAATGGTTGTCCCAAAGTTATTCACAAAATGATCCACAGCTATTGCACAGCCCGGTGAATTCCCGTAGTGACAGACACTTGACGGGACCTCGATGAGGTCTATAGAATTTCCGGTTCTTTCCGTCCCCTTCATATAGAGGCCCGCATGGCCACCAAGCGCACTTTCCAACCCAGCAACCTCAAGCGTAAGCGCGACCATGGCTTCCGTGCCCGTATGAAGACCGCTGACGGCCGCAAGATCCTGTCGCGTCGCCGCGCCAAGGGCCGTAAAGTCCTGAGCGCTTGATTGCAATGCCGCTTTCCGCGGCAGACGCAATCCTGACTGTGAGCAGTTCCGACCCGCGCAAGCGATTTCCTCGCTCTGCGCGGGTTCGTACGCGTGCCGAATATACAACGGTCTTCAACGGCGCCCGCCGTGTGTCCGATCCGCTGATGACCCTGCACTGGCTGAAGAGCGATACGCCAGCCAGGTTGGGTCTTGCGGTGTCGCGCAAAGTCGATCCCCGAGCCGTGGGTCGCAACCGAGTGAAGCGTGTGTTGCGCGATGCCACACGCCATCTACGGCCGTGGATGAGTGCCGGCGATTACGTCGTCGTTGCCCGCAGCGCCGCCCGTACCGCCAGCAATCCCGAAATCCGCCAGGCCTTTGAACGCCTGCTGCGCCGCCTTGGCGCATTGCCCATGCCGGGCGCGGACGGCACAATGCCGCCGCCCCTGGGCGTTGCACCCCTTTCCCAGTCCGAGCCGGCATTGCGTGCCGGCCCCGCCGAGCCTGCACGCTGATGAACCAGACCCGCGTTTTCCTGATTTTTGCCTGGCTGATGGTGGCCGTGTTGCTGTGGATGGAGTGGGGCCGCGACAAAGCCGCGCCGCCGACCCCGGCCGTGGCCGCCCAGACCACCCAGGCCAGCGTGCCGGGTGCCGCTGCCGGCAGCATCCCCGGTGCCGCCGTGCCCCAGGCCGACGGCACGCTGCCGGCGACCCAGCCGACCGCGCAGGCCGCGACGGGCCCGGCCCGCGTGACCATCACCACCGACGTGCTGCGCCTGGTGCTGGACGGTGGCACGGTGCTGGACGCCGAGCTGCTGCAGTTCCCGCAGACCAAGGAAGAAGGCAGCCCGCCGGTCCGACTGCTGACCGAAGAGGCGACCCACCCGTACCGCGCGGTGAGTGGCTGGATCAGCGAAGACAAGACCATGCCGGTGCCCGCCGCCAACGGCTTCAAGCTGGTCGGCGACAACCACGACTTCGTGCTGGCCAAGGGCCAGGACGAGGTCACGGTGCCGTTCGAATGGACCGGCCCGAACGGCGTAACCATCCGCCGCACCTACTCGCTGGGTCGCAACGAGTACGCGATCACGGTGAAGGATGAAGTGGTCAACGGCGGCAGCGCTCCGTGGAGCGGCTACGTGTTCCGCACCCTGGACCGCACCCCGACCATCCTTTCGCGCAGCATGACCAACCCGGACTCGTTCAGCTTCAACGGCGCGACCTGGTTCAGCCCGCAGGACGGTTACGAGCGTCGCGCGTTCAAGGATTACCTGGACGACGGCCACCTCAACCGCACCATCACCGGCGGCTGGCTGGCGATGCTGCAGCACCACTTCTTCACCGCGTGGATTCCGCAGGCCGACCAGGCCGCGCAGTACTCGCTGGCGCAGAACAACGGCCGCGACCAGATCGAAGCGCGTGGCCCGGCCTTCACCGTGGCCCCGGGCCAGCAGGTCAGCACCGAGGCCCGCCTGTGGGTCGGCCCGAAGCTGGTCAACCTGATCGCCAAGGAAGACGTGAAGGGCCTGGACCGCGTGGTCGACTACAGCCGCTTCTCGCTGATGGCGATCATCGGCCAGGGCCTGTTCTGGGTGCTCAACCAGGTCCACAAGGTCGTCAACAACTGGGGCTGGGCGATCGTCGGCCTGGTGGTGCTGCTGAAGCTGGTGCTGTATCCGCTCTCGGCCGTGCAGTACAAGTCCGGTGCCAAGATGCGTCGCTTCCAGCCGCGCATCGCGCAGCTCAAGGAACGCTATGGCGATGACCGCCAGAAGTTCCAGACCGCGATGATGGAGCTGTACAAGAAAGAGAAGATCAACCCGATGGGCGGCTGTCTGCCGATCCTCATCCAGATGCCGATCTTCTTCGCGCTGTACTGGGTGCTGGTGGAATCGGTGGAACTGCGCCAGGCCCCGTGGCTGGGCTGGATCCAGGATCTGACCGCGCGCGACCCGTACTTCATCCTGCCGGTGATCAACGTGGCGGTGATGTGGGCCACCCAGAAGCTGACCCCGGCGCCGGGCATGGACCCGATGCAGGCCAAGATGATGCAGCTGATGCCGCTCGTGTTCGGCGTCATGATGGCCTTCATGCCGTCCGGTCTGGTGCTGTACTGGGTCGTCAACGGTGGCCTGGGCCTGCTCCAGCAGTGGTGGATGACCAAGCGTCATGGCAGCGATCCGCTGCCGGTCGTCACCGCCAAGAAGTAAGCCACACAGGAAACCCGCCGCAAGGCGGGTTTCCTGCATCTGCGGCCCGCACAGCCGCGTGGTCCGTAGAATGCCCCCTGATTCCCCGCACGCTGCAGTGAGCCCGACATGACCCATGCCCCCGACACCATCGTGGCCATCGCCACCGCGCCCGGCGCTGGCGGCGTCGGCATGCTGCGGCTGTCCGGCCCGCAGGCGCGCCCCATTGCCGAAGCAGTCGGCGTGCGCGCGATGCAGCCGCGGCACGCGCACTACGCGCGCTTCCGCGATGCGGGCGGCGAGGTGATCGACGACGGCATCGCGTTGTGGTTCCCGGCGCCGAACAGCTTCACCGGCGAGGAGGTGGTGGAACTGCAGGGGCATGGCAGCCCGGTGGTGCTCCAGCAGCTGGTCGCGCGCTGCATTGCCTTGGGCGCACGCCAGGCCCGGCCCGGTGAGTTCAGCGAGCGCGCTTTCCTCAACGGCAAGCTCGACCTGGCCCAGGCCGAGGCCATCGCCGACCTGATCGCCGCCAGCGACACCCGCGCAGCGCGCGCGGCCCGCCGCTCGCTGGACGGCGTGTTCTCGCGTCGCGTCGATGAGGTCGCAGAACAGCTTGTTCTGCTGCGGATCCACGTGGAGGCGGCAATCGATTTCGCCGACGAACCGCTCGACACCCTCGGCGGGGCGCAGGTGCGCAGTGGCCTGGTCACCGCGCTGCAGGCGATGCTCCGGCTGCGCGACGATGCCGAGCGCGGCCGCAAACTGCGCGACGGCCTGCATGCGGTACTGGTGGGCCCGCCGAACGCCGGCAAGAGTTCGCTGCTCAATGCGCTGGCCGGCAGTGAGCGGGCGATCGTCACCGACATCGCCGGTACCACCCGCGACACCCTGCGCGAAACCATCCGCATCGACGGCCTGGAACTGACCCTGGTCGACACCGCCGGCCTGCGCGAGGGTGGCGATGCCATCGAGCGCGAAGGCATGCGCCGGGCGCGCGCGGAGATGCAGCGCACCGACCTGGCCATCGTGGTGGTCGATGCGCGCGAGCCGCAGGCCGGCCGCGATGCGGTGGGCGACAGCATCGCCGAGGTGCCGCAGCAGCTGTGGATCCACAACAAGAGCGACCTGCTGGACGCGATCCCGTCCGATGTCCCGGCGGACGTGGTGCATGTCTCCGCCGCGACCGGCCTCGGCCTGGATCAGCTGCACGCGCGCCTGCGCGCGCTGGCCAGTGGCAGCGCCGGCGACAGCGTGGACGGCGAGTTCTCCGCGCGTGCCCGCCATGTGGAGGCGATCAGCCAGGCCATCGGCCATGCCGAGCGCGCCGAATCGGAGCTCGTCCACGAGCACCTGGAACTGGCCGCCGAGGAACTGCGCCTGGCCCATGAGGCGCTGGGCGAGATCACCGGGCGGATGAGCGCCGATGATCTGCTGGGGCGGATTTTTTCGAGCTTCTGTATCGGGAAGTAGGGGACGCCTTTCTTCGCGCTGTCACAGCCTTGCAGCACACTGACCTGGTTCTTTATCGACAGGGGTTTGCAGTGTCCAAGCAGTTGTGGGGATGTATGTTGCTGGTGTCGCTGGCCGTGGCACCATCGGTGGCCATGAGCGCTGAATCGTCTTCCTCCACGCCGGCCAAGGCCGCCGTCTACGGCCACCGTGGCGCCAGTGCGCTGCTGCCCGAGCACACGCTCGCCGCCTATGCCCAGGCCATCGCCGACGGTGCCGACTACATCGAGCCGGACCTGGTGATGACCAAGGACGGCGTGCTGGTGTCGCGCCACGAGAACGAGATCGGCGGCACCACCGATGTGGCCGCGCATCCGGAGTTCGCCAGCCGCAAGGCGGTCAAGACCATCGATGGCGAACGCATCGAAGGCTGGTTCACCGAAGACTTCACCCTCGCCGAACTGAAAACCCTCTACGCCCGCGAGCGCCTGCCGCAGCTGCGCAGCACCGCGTTCGACGGCCAGTTCCGCATCGCCACGCTGGACGAGATCATCACTTTCCTGGTGCAGCAGGCCGGCCGCGCCAACCGCGGCATCGGGCTGGTGCCGGAGATCAAGCACGGCACCTACTTCACGCGCATCG
The DNA here is from genome assembly GCF_039673645.1 of Stenotrophomonas sp. TWI700. Taxonomy (NCBI): domain Bacteria; kingdom Pseudomonadati; phylum Pseudomonadota; class Gammaproteobacteria; order Lysobacterales; family Lysobacteraceae; genus Stenotrophomonas; species Stenotrophomonas sp. TWI700. Next base: position 340,317 of record NZ_JBDJMB010000002.1, read on the forward strand.
GCCTGCCGATGGAAGACAAGGTGGTCGCCGCGCTGCAGGGCAACGCCTATACGCGCGTGGCACCGGTGACGATCCAGTCCTTCGAGGTCGGCAACCTGCGTTACCTGCGCGGCAAGCTCGGCCGCGACAGCAACATCCGCCTGCTGCAGCTGCTCGGCGATCCCAAGCAGCAGCCCGGTGACGTGCTGGCCGCCAAGGGCAGCCAGCGCTATGCCGACCTGATCACCCCGGCGGGACTGCGCGAGGTCGCGACCTACGCCGACGGCATCGGCCCGAGCCTGCGCATGGTCATTCCGCTGGATGCGCAGGGAAAACTGGGCACCCCGACGTCGCTGGTACGCGATGCGCATGCGGCCGGCCTGATGGTGGTGCCGTATACGTTCCGGCCGGAAAACTACTTCCAGGCCGCGGAGTTCCGCAGTGGCGAGCCGAATGCCCGCAACGCGGAAGGTTCGGTCGCCGAGATGCGGGCCTACCTGGCCACCGGCATCGATGCGTTCTTCACCGATGACCCGGCGCTGGGCCGGCGCGCGGTGGATGGGGATGGCACACCGGCGACCCGGTAGGTACCGACCGTTGGTCGGTACGATCGTGATCGGCGCGATATCTGAATGTCCGGCGCACGGCAGCCACGCATGGCCTGGCTCTACCCCGGCATGCCATCAGATGGCGTCGCCGGTCAGTCCAGCGATGACCCTTCATCGCGCCGCCGGAACGGCAGCACCACGAAGTCGCGGCCCTCGCGCGGTTGCCACAGCACCGGGACGCGGGTCGGGGAGGGCGGTTCCAGATCGGCGTCGCGCGCTGCCTCGATATCGTCCTCTTCCTCGTCCTCCCAGCTGTAGCGCTTGCGCGGCGCCATCGGGTCGGAGAGGCGGAACAGCAGTGCGCTGATGATGCCGGCGAACGCACCGCCCATATGCGACTGCCAGGACACGCCCGGTTCGTGCGGGAGGATGGTGAGCAGCATGCTGCCGTAGAAAAGGAAGGCGATCAGCCCGGCCGCGATCGCTGGCCGGTCGCGGCGCAGCAGGCCGAGCACGAACACCAGGAACATCAGGCCGTGGGTGATGCCACTGGCGCCCAGATGGTGGCTGCCCAGATCGCCGAGCAGCCAGGCGCCCAGCCCCGAGCCGACCCACAACAGGGGCAGCGCGCGCACGGTGGCCTTGGGATAGACGCTGCCGGCCAGCGTGCCGAGGATCAGCAAAGCCGCCGCATTGGCACCGAGATGCTGGATTGAGCCATGCAGCAGCGGTGCACCGAGAATGCCGAGCAGGCCGGCCTTGTCCAGCGGGGCAACCGCCCACGGACGCCAGTCGAAGTGGCCTTGGGCGGTATAGACCGCCACCAGCAGCAGCACGAAGGCCAGGCTCAGGTTGAATGCCCGCAGCACACCACCACGGTCGTTGCGGGACGGGACCGGCGGCGCGCCGGCGGGCTGGGGCAGGTTGGCGTTCATAGCCTTAGGGATGGCGTCGCCCCGGATGAACACAAGGGCAACGCCGTGGGAGAGAGAGGTACCGCCTGCGGGACAATCCCGCAGGCGGCACGGTCGGTCAGGCGTGGCCGCCTTCCTTCGGCGGGTTCTTCAGGCTCAGCACCACGGTCGCGGCGATGATCACCGCCACCACGCCCAGCGAGATCGGGGTGGGGATCTTGAAGATGTCGATCAGCATCATCTTGATGCCGATGAAGGCCAGCACCAGGGCCAGGCCGTACGGCAGCAGGTGGAAGCGATCGGCCATGCCGGCCAGCAGGAAGAACATCGCGCGCAGGCCCAGCACCGCGAACACGTTGGAGGTCAGCACGATGAACGGGTCGGTGGTGATCGCGAAGATCGCCGGGATGCTGTCCACCGCGAAGATCACGTCGGTCACCGCGATCAGGATCAGCACCACGAACAGCGGCGTGAACCAGCGCTTGCCATCGCGCATGACGCTCATCGCGTTGCCGGCATAGTCCGGCAGCAGGCGCAGGTGCTTGCGCATCCAGCGCAGGGCGGGGTTGGTCTCGAGATCCGGCTCGCTACCGGCCGAGAACCACATCTTCCAGCCGGTGAAGAGCAGGAACGCGCCGAACACGTAGAGCAGCCAGTGGAACTTGGTCAGCAGCACGCTGCCGGCGAAGATCATGATCGTACGCAGCACGATCGCGCCCAGGATGCCGATGATCAGCACCTTCTGGCGCTGTTTCTCGGGCACCGCGAAGTAGCCCATGATCATCAGGAACACGAAGATGTTGTCCACGGCCAGGGCTTTCTCGACCAGGTAACCGGTCAGGAACTCCAGGCCGACCTGGTTGGCCACCACCTGGCCGGCGGTCTCGTTCAGGTAGTACCAGAGGCCACCGTTGAAGGCCAGGGCCAGCGCGACCCAGCCGATGGACCACCACAGGGCCTCCTTGAAGGTGACCTTGTGCGGCCCGCCGTGTCGCATCAAAACGAGATCGACCAGCAACGCGATGATCACCACCGCGCCGAAGCCGCCCCACAACCACACATTACCGATCGTCTGCATTGGGTTTGTCCGTTGGAAAAATAGAATGCCTCAAGCCGGACGGCGAGGATCTGCAACGGAGGATCGGGGGGATCCGGGGACAGAGCTTCGCCATACGGCGAAGGTCTCGCTCGCAGTCCCGATGGGTGGGACTGCCGTTGCACCGGAGCCTGCGGGCTCGAATTGACGGCGACAACGTCTGGGAGCTACTCCCCTTCTGGGGCCGATTCTGCGGGGTGCCGGGGGCCGGCGTCAAATGGCGGCCTGCCGGCCGGGGCCGGGGGCCGTTTACAATACGCCCATGAATACCCCCCTTCCCGTTGTCCGCCTCAAGAACGCCTGGCGCTCCAGCCACCCGTGGATCTTCCAGAAACTGGTCGAAAAGCCGGCCGTCCGTCCCAAACCCGGTGCCATCGTCGACGTCATCGGCGTGGATGGGGAGTGGATCGGGCGTGGCTTCTACAACGGTCACTCGCGCATCGCCGTGCGCATCCTGGAGACCGATCAGGCCATCCCGGTCGACGCCGGCTGGTTCTCGCGCAAGATCGCCCAGGCGGTGTCGCTGCGTCGTGAGGTGCTCAAGCTGGACGAGATCTCCGACGCGTGGCGCGTGGTCCACAGCGAAGGCGACGGTCTGTCCGGCCTGGTCGTGGACCGCTATGGCGATCTGGTCGTGGTCGAGTTCTTCGCCGCCGGCATGTTCCGCCACCGCGAGTGGGTCTACGAGGCCCTGCGCGAGCAGTTCCCGGGCTGCCGTTTCCACAGCTTCGCCGACGAACACGTGCAGAAGCAGGAGAGCTTCGACTTCCACGGCAACACCACCACCGAAGCCTCGGTGATCACCGAGTACGGCGTGAAGTTCCGCGCCGACCCGGCCGGCGCGCACAAGACCGGCTTCTTCGCCGACCAGCGCGAGAACCGCCAGTGGCTGAGCCAGCAGGTGGAAGGCAAGACCGTGCTGGACCTGTGCTGCAACACCGGCGGTTTTGCGGTGTATGCCGCCGCGCGCGGTGCGGCCGAGGTGGTCGGCATCGACATCGATGAAGACGTGATCGCCATCGCCAAGGGCAACGCCAAGCTCAACAACGTGCGTCCGAAGTTCATCCAGTCCGACATCTTCCCGTGGCTGCGCGATGCGTCCAACCGCGGCGAGCAGTTCGACGTGGTGATCCTCGACCCGGCCAAGATGACCCGCGACCGCGACCAGGTCATCACCGCGCTGAAGAAGTACCTGGACATGAACAAGCTGGCGCTGGGCGTGGTCAAGCCCGGTGGCCTGCTCGCCACGTTCTCGTGCACCGGCCTGGTGGCCGAGGATCAGTTCCTGGACATGCTGCGCCGCGCCGCGTTCTACGCGGGCCGCACCATCCAGATCCTGAAGGTGGCCGGCGCCGGTCCGGACCACCCGTTCATGGCCCACGTGCAGGAATCGCGCTACCTCAAGGCCGTGTTCTGCCGCGTGGTGGATTGATCCGCACCGGGATTCCGGCCACGTTAGGCATCGGGTAGTGCCGGCCGCTGGCCGGCTCCTCCTGGTCTCCGAGTGTCGCGGGGAGCCGGCCAGCGGCCGGCACTACCGTTTGTTGTCCTCTCGGCGCTATGGTCTGACGCTTCCCATCCAAGGTGAGGCGTCATGACGTTGCGCAGTCTGTCTTTGCTGGTTTCGCTGGCGTTGTGCACGCCACTGGCCGCCCACGCGATCGAATTCACCCCGCAGGAACTGGCCAGGGCGTCCACGCTGCAGCACCGGCTGCTGACCCTGGACAGCCACCTCGACACGCCGGCCAATTTCCACCGCGACGGCTTCGACATCACCCAGCGGCACGATCACAACGCGCTGTCGCAGGTGGACTATCCGCGCATGGTCGAAGGCGCGCTCGATGGCGGCTTCTGGGCGATCTACACCGACCAGGGCGACCGCAGCGCGCAGGCGCACCAGCATGACCGCGATGCCGGCCTGCTGCGGCTGACCGAAATCCGCGAGATGCTCGCCGCGCACCCGGACACCTTCCAGCTTGCGCTGACCGCCGCCGATGCTGCGCGCATCAAGGCCGCCGGCAAGCGCGTGGTCTACATCAGCATGGAGAACGCCAGCCCGCTGGTCGACGACCCCACGCTGCTCAGCTACTACCACCTGGCCGGCCTGCGCCTGCTCAGCACGGTGCACTTCGCCAACAACGAGTTCGCCGATTCGGCTACCGACCCCAAGGGCGCCGAGTGGAAGGGCCTGAGCCCGGCCGGCAAGGCGCTGGTGGATGAAGCGGTGCGGCTGGGCATCGTCATCGACCAGTCGCATGCCTCCGATGCGGTGTTCGATGATCTGATCGAACGCATGCCGGTGCCGTTCGTGCTCTCGCACAGCTCGGCCAAGGCGATCTACAACCATCCGCGCAATCTCGACGATGCGCGCCTGAAGCGGCTGGCCAAGGCCGGCGGCGTGATCCAGGTCAACGCGTATGGCGGTTACCTGATCGATACCGGCAAGAGCGAGGCGCGCAAGGCGGCCGAGACGGCCCTGATGGAACAGCTCGGTACCGATTACGACGGCATGAGCATCCAGCAGGGCGTCGCGCTGAAGAAGGGGCTGGAAGAGATCGACCAGCGCATCCCGCTGCGCAAGGCCACGCTCGACGATTTCTTCGCCCACTTCGAGCACATCCTGAAGGTGGTCGGCCCTGAGCACGTGGGCATCGGGCTGGACTGGGATGGCGGCGGTGGCCTGGCTGATCTGCAGGACGTGAGCCAGCTGCCGAAGATCACCGCGTGGCTGCTGCGCAAGGGCTACAGCGAGAAGCAGATCGCCGGTATCTGGGGCGGCAACCTGCTGAGGGTGATGGCGCAGGCCCAGGCGCATGCCCAACAGGCAGCCAAACCCTGATCCCGGACCTGTAGTGCCGAGCCTTGCTCGGCAACGCGCAATGCAGCCGCGCATGGCTCGGCTCTACCCGAACATGGCGGCGGTAGGTGCCGACCGGTGGTCGGCACACGCCCCGATCCGGCCTTGCCCCGCACCGCCGTGCGACGCCCATAGGCGAAGTAGGCGATCAGGCCCAGAACGTTCCACGCCAGGAAGTACAGCTGGGTGGTGCTCGGCAGGCTGAAGAACAGGTACACGCAGCCGATCACCGCCAGCGGGCCGACCACGTAGGCCAGCGGCGTGCGGAACTTGCGCACCCGGTTCGGCTCGCGCTTGCGCAGCACCACCAGGCACAGGCCCACCGCGGTGAACGCGGCCAGCGTGCCGGCGTTGGCCAGTGCGGCGATCTCGTCCAGGCGTGCCACACCGGCCAGCGCCGCAACCAGCACGGCGGTGAACAGCGTGGTGGCGATCGGGGTGCCGGTGCGCGCGCTGACCTTGGACAGGCCACGCGGCAGCAGGCCATCGCGCGACATGACGAAGAAGATGCGGCTCTGGCCATACAGGAAGGCCAGCAGCACGGTCGGCAGCGCGATCACCGCCGCTGCGCCGATCCACTTGGCCGCGCCCGGGCTGCCCAGCTCGCGCAGGATCAGGGCCAGCGGCTCGGCGCTCTGGCCGAAGATCGTGTAGCTCATCGCACCCACGGCGGCCAGCGCCACCAGCACATAGATGATGGTGCAGCCGACCATCGAGCCGATGATGCCGATCGCCAGGTCGCGCTCGGGCTTCTTGGTTTCTTCAGCCGCGGTGGAGATCGCATCGAAGCCGTAGAACGCGAAGAAGATGATCGCCGCGGCCGCCATCACCCCGCGTTCCACGCCATCGGCGCCCAGCGATTTGACGAAGCCGAACGGCATGAACGGCTCCATGTGGCCGGTATCGAAGTGCGGCAGGGCGATCGCCACGAACACGGTCAGCGCGATGATCTTGATCACCACCAGGACCGCGTTGAGGGTGGCGCTCTCCTTGGTGCCGGCCATCAGCATGCCGGCCACCAGGAAGGTGATCAGCACCGCGGGCAGGTTGATGAAGCCGCCTTCCACGTGGGGACCGGCGGTCAGCATCAGGGGCAGGTCGATGCCAAAGCCATGCAGGAAGCCGACCGCGTAGCCGGACCACCCGACCGCCACCGTACTGACCACCAGCGAGTACTCCAGGATCAGGCTCCAGCCGACCACCCAGGCCACCACTTCGCCGAGCGCGGTGTAGCTGTAGGTATAGGCGCTGCCGGCGGCCGGCATCATCGTCGACAGCTCGGCGTAGGACAGGGCCGCACAGGCGCAGACCGCACCGGCGATCGCGAAGGAGATCAGCACCGCGGGGCCGGCCAGGTTCGCGCCGACACCGATCAGGGTGTAGATGCCGGTGCCGACGATCGCGCCGATGCCCAGCGCGATCAGGTGCGGCCAACTCAGGGTCGGGATCAGTTGCCTGCCGGCTTCATGGACGGTGACGGTGTCTAGGGACTTGCGCCGGAGCAATGACATGGGGCCTCGCGGTGGATGACTGTTAACGACAAGTCTGCGAGTTTTACCGAACGCGGCGCAGCATTACTACTGCCAAGCGTCGTAAGCAGCTGCGCGGCGCGCATGACCGGGGCGAAGGTGACGAAAGCGGCACAAAGGCCGGACACTCATTCCCAGTGGCAGCCGGTGTCGGTGATCGCCTCGACGTCTTCGCCGAACGCGGTCTGCTGGCCGGTGCGGGCGTTGGTGTACGAGAAGTCATAGATCCGCGCGCCTTGCGAGCTGATCGCATAGTGGCCGATGACCTTGCCGCCCAGGTGCTCGTCCCACACCGTGTCGAACTGCCAGGGGCGGTCCTCGGCAAGCACCGTGCTTTCCTGCGAGGCCAGGGTCAGTCGCAGCCACTGGGTCTTGCCGGCATAACGCACATGGCTGACCCGTTCGCCGTCCGCGGTGCCCTCGGGGATTTTCCATTCGAGGTGGATCTGCTGGCGGCTGCCGCCGGTCAGGCAGCGGATTTCATCGGCGTGGGCCGGCGCGATGGCCAGCAGCAGCAACAACGGGGTAAGCCAACGCATGGGCCAGGGTCCATCCAGACAGAGAGGGGGCTATTGTCCTCCCGGCGCACCCGAAGGGGGCATCGGCCGGATCGCGCCTGCCGATCCGGCCGATGAAGCTCAGCGGTTCAACGTCGCCATCGCCGCGGGGGCATAACGCGCGCCGGCGGCGGCCTCGGCCGGGAAGATCGCATTGATGCGCGATACGTCATCGGGACTGAGCTCGACCTGCAGCGCGCCGAGGTTCTCCTCCAGGTAGGCCAGCCGCTTGGTGCCCGGGATCGGCACCAGATCGTCGCCCTGCGCCAGCACCCAGGCCAGGGCCAGCTGCCCGGGCGTCACGCCCTTGTCGCTGGCCATCGCGGTGACTGCGTCGACCAGGGCCAGGTTGCGGTCGAAGTTCCCGCCCTGGAAGCGCGGCGACTGGCGGCGGTAGTCATCGGCCTCGAAATCGGCCGGGCTGCGGATCGCGCCGGTCAGGAAGCCACGGCCCAGCGGCGAGTAGGGCACGAAGCCGATACCGAGCTCGCGCACCGTCGCCAGCACACCGTTTTCCTCCGGATCGCGCGACCACAGCGAGTACTCGGTCTGCACCGCGGTGATCGGGTGCACCGCATGGGCGCGGCGGATCGTGCCGGCCGAGGCCTCGGACAGGCCGAGGAAACGCACCTTGCCCTGCTCGACCAGCCGCGCCATCGCCCCCACGGTGTCTTCGATCGGCACCGTGCCGTCCACGCGGTGCTGGTAGTACAGGTCGATATGGTCCACGCCCAGCCGCTGCAGGCTGGCCTCGCAGGCGGCGATTACGTACTCGGGGCGGCCATCGACGCTGCGCGCGGCGGTGTCGCTCGGCTCCAGCCTGATCCCGAACTTGGTGGCGAGGAACACGTGGTCGCGGCGGTCGGCGATCGCCTTGCCGACCAGCACCTCGTTGGTGTGCGGGCCGTACATGTCGGCGGTGTCGAGCAGGGTGACGCCGCTCTCCAGCGCGCGGTGGATGACCGCGATCGATTCGGCATCGCTGCCGCGGCCGCCATAGAAGGCGCTCATGCCCATGCAGCCCAGGCCGAGCGCGGAGACGGTGGGGCCAGTGCGGCCAAGGGTACGGGTCTGCATCGGGTACTCCGGGGGGGAAGAGAGGGAACACCCCCAGCATCCTCCTGCGGACTAGGTGGATAAACTGGCTGCTCCTGCATCGTCCTTGAAGCCAGCCTTTACAATGAGTGCCCAGCACCCGCTGCCCGCCGTGGTCGCCTTCGCCCGCGTCGCGCACCATGCCAGCTTCACCCGCGCCGCCGACGAGCTGGGCGTGTCGCCCTCGGCGCTGTCGCAGACCGTGCGCGCGCTGGAAGCCCATCTCGGCGTGCGGCTGCTGCAGCGGACCACGCGCCGGGTCGGCCTGACCGAGCAGGGCGCGCGTTTCCTGGTACAGGTGCGCGAGGGCCTGGCCCGGATCGACGCCGCCTTCGAGGACCTGGACCAGGTGCGCGATGTGCCCGCGGGCAAGCTGCGCATCAACGTGCCGCGGATCGCCGCCGAACTGCTGGTGCTGCCGCACCTGCCGGGCTTCCTGGCGCGGTATCCACAAATCGAGGTGGAGCTGTTCGTGGAAACCGCGCTGAGCGACCTGGTCGCCGGTGGCTTCGATGCCGGGGTCCGGCTGGGCGAAAGCCTGGCCCGCGGCATGATCGCGGTACCGATCGGACCGCTGGAGCGCCAGGTGGTGGTGGCCACGCCGGACTACCTGGCCCGGCACGGGATACCCGCCACCCCGGCCGAACTGGTCACCCACGAGTGCATCGTGCATCGGCTCAGCACCGGCCGGCGGATGGCATGGGAGTTCACCCGCGACGGCCGCGATCTCGAGGTCGAGGTGGCCGGCCGGCTGGTGTTCAACGACGCCGGCCTGATCCGTGCCGCAGTGATCGGCGGCATGGGCCTGGCGCAGGGGTTCGAGGCGCTGTACGCCGGCGATGTGGCGGCCGGCCGCCTGCAGTGCGTGCTGCAGGACTGGCAGCAGCCGTTCGCCGGGTTCCATCTGTACTACCCGGCCCGCGAGCAGATGGCGCCCAAGCTGCGGGTGTTCATCGACTACCTGCGCGACGCGATGCGGCGCTGACGAACGGGGCGCGCGCGGTGGCCGCCCTTCCCGCGGTGGGCCGGCCTCAGCCGCTGACGCCCAGCCGCACGCCGAACCCGACCAGGAACACGCCCGCCACGCGCCTCAGCCAAAGCCCGACCCGCGGGTGCTGGAGAATCCGACGGCGCAACAGATTGCCGACCCCGATCAGCACCGAGCAGTACGCCAGTCCCATGGCGAAGATGATCAGCGCCATGGTCGCAAACGTCACCACGCCCTGGTGCCGGGCCGGATCGATGAACAGCGGCAGGAAGGCCATGTAGAAGATGATCGCCTTCGGGTTGAGCAGGTTGATCAGCACCGCCTGGCGGAAGTAGTGGCCCGGGGTGAGCCGGATACCGCCTTCATCGCCCTGGGCGCGTGGCTGGCGCAGCAGGCCGATGCCGATCCACACCAGGTAGGCCGCGCCCAGGTACTGCACGGCGTGGAACACCAGCGGGTTGGCCTTGAGCAGCGCGGCCACGCCGGCCACCGCCAGCCACATCAGGATCTGGTCGCCCAGCAACAGGCCGAACAGCGCCGTGTAGCCGCCGCGCACCCCACCGCGACCGGTGGCGGTAAGCAGGGTGAAGGTGCCCGGTCCCGGCAACGCCAGGAACACCAGCACGGCAGCGACAAAGGTCCACAGATCCTGGATGCCCATCCACGGCATGGCGGCGACTCGACAACGGGGAGGGGCATTGTCCGGCAGCCGCGCGCCGGGCGATAGCGTCAGCGCGCGCTGGTGGGCAATCCGGCGAGCAGCGGCTGCAGGCGGTGCGCGAACATCGCATGCAGCTGCCGGATCGCCGGGGAGAACTGCTTGCGGTGCGGGCACACCAGGTTCAACGGCAGGCTGTCGCCCGCGCCGTCCAGCAGCACCTGCAGGCGCCCGGCCTGGACATCGGCGCAGACATCCAGCCACGACTTGAACACGATGCCTTGCCCGGCCACCGCCCAGCGGCGCACCACGTCGGCATCGTCGCAGACCATATTGCCGCGCACCGGGATCACCGTCCGCCGGCCATCGAGCTCGAAACTCCAGCGGTCATACGCGCGCCCGGCCAGCTGGTAGAGCAGGCAGTGGTGGTCCTTCAAGGCCTCCAGGCTGTCCGGCGAACCGTGCCGGGCCAGGTAGTCCGGCGAGGCGGCCAGCACCCGGCGATTGCCGGGCAGCAGCGGCAGGGCGACGTAGCTGGCGTTGTCGAAGCGGCCCAGGCGGAAGGCGATGTCGACCGGATCGCGGAAGACATCGGCGACCTGGTCGGACAACTGCAGGCGCAGCTGCAGCTTCGGGTGTGCGGCGCGGAACTCGGTCAGCCACGGCAGCAGCAGGTTGCGGCCCAGGTCCGACGGTGCGGCCACCTGCAGCGTGCCGCGCAGCTCGGCATCCTCGCCGCGCACCCGGGCTTCGCCCTCGCGCAGCGCGGCCAACACCTCCTGCGCGTAGGGCAGGTACAGCGCGCCTTCGGCAGTCAGGCGCAGGCTGCGGGTCGAGCGCACGAACAGCCGCAGGTCCAGCTCGCGCTCCAGCCGCGCGACGGCCGCAGCCACCTGGCCCGGGAGCAGGTCGGCCTCACGCGCGGCGTTGGAGAAACTGCCCAGCGCGGCGGTGCGGACGAACAGGGCGAGGTCGTCGAACCGGATCATTTTCATTCCTGCAGTGAAAGTGCTGCCCGATTTTGCGCCTTTCTCCGCCCGGCCGTGAAGCGCACGCTGTCCGTCTTCCCCAACGGATCTCCCCACGATGAAAGCCGTCGCCTATACCCAGCATGGCCTGCCGATCAGCGACCCCGCCGCGCTGGTGGACATCACCCTGCCGATCCCCACCCCCGGGCCGCGCGACCTGCGGGTCGAGGTCCGCGCGATCTCGGTGAACCCGGTCGATACCAAGGTCCGCAACGGCGTGGCGGTGACCGAGCCGCGCGTGCTGGGCTTCGACGCGGTCGGCATCGTGGATGCGGTGGGCGACGAGGTGACGCTGTTCCAGCCCGGCGACGCGGTCTTCTACGCCGGTGCGATCGGCCGCGCCGGCAGCAACGCCGAGTACCAGCTGGTGGACGAGCGGATCGTCGGGCACAAGCCGGCCAGCCTGGATGACGCCGCCGCGGCCGCGCTGCCGCTGACCGCGATCACCGCCTGGGAGCTGCTGTTCGACCGCCTGCGCATCCCCGAGAACGGCGGTGAAGGCCAGACCCTGCTGGTGATCGGCGCGGCCGGTGGCGTCGGCTCGATCCTGGTCCAGCTGGCCCGCCAGCTGACCCGCCTGACCGTGATCGGCACCGCCTCGCGCCCGGATACCCAGGACTGGGTCTACGCGCTGGGCGCGCACCATGTGATCGACCACACCCAGCCGCTGAGCGAAGGCCTGCAGCGCCTGGGCATCGCCGAGGTCAGCCACGTCGCCAGCCTGACCCATACCGACCAGCACTACGACCAGATCGTCAGCGTGCTCGCCCCGCAGGGCCAGCTGGCGCTGATCGACGACCCCGGCCAGCTCGATGTGATGGCGCTCAAGCGCAAGAGCCTGTCGCTGCACTGGGAATCGATGTTCACCCGCTCCAGCTTCAACACCCCCGACGTGCAGCGCCAGCACGACCTGCTCGAACGCGTGGCAGCGCTGATCGATGCCGGCGTCCTGCGCACAACGCTGGGCGAGCACTACGGCCGGATCAACGCCGCCAACCTGCGCCAGGCGCACGCCCTGATCGAGAGCCACCGCGCACGCGGCAAGCTCGTCCTCGAAGGGTTCTGACGCAGCCTTTGAGACCGCCGCGGCCTACACTTGCCGCATGCAAACCGAATTCCTCATCCTCGGCGGCCTGGTGTGTGCCGTCCTCGTGCTGCAGCTGCTCGCGCTGCTGCGGCGTTCCGGCCATGGCGACCTCGAACAGACCCTGCGCGAGGAAGCGCGGGTCGGCCGCAGCGAACTGCGCGAGCAGCTCGAAGGCCTGGGCCGCCAGCAGGACGCGCGGCTGGAGAGCTTCGCCCGCGCGCTGACCGATCTGTCCACCCGCACCGACCAGCGCCTGGACCTGCTGCGCGATGCGCTCGGCGAAGATGCGCGCAAGGCCCGCGAGGAAAGCACGCTCAGCCAGCAGCGCACCGGCGACCTGCTGGCGCTGCGCATGCAGGAAGTGCGCGCGCAGCTGGAAGCGTTCGGGCACCAGCAGCAGGCCCGCATCGAAGCGTTCGGCCAGCAGCTGGTGGAACTGACCACGCGCACCGACAGCCACATGGCCGCGCTGCGCCAGGCCCTGGCCGAAGACGCGCGCCTGGGCCGCGAGGAAACCGGGCAGTCGCAGCAGCGCCTGGCCGAATCGCTGGGCCTGCGCCTGCAGGAGATGACCCAGCGCAACGAACAGCGTATCGGCGAGATGCGCGCCACGCTCGAGCAGCAGCTCAAGAGCCTGCAGAGCGACAACGCCGAGAAGCTCGACCAGATGCGCGTGACCGTCGACGAGAAGCTGCAGACCACGCTGGAAACCCGCCTGGGCGCCTCCTTCCAGCTGGTCTCCGAGCGGCTGGAGCAGGTCCAGCGTGGCCTCGGTGAAATGCAGCAGCTGGCCACCGGCGTGGGCGACCTCAAGCGCGTGCTGACCAACGTCAAGAACCGCGGCAGCTGGGGCGAAGTGCAGCTGGACAACATCCTCGAGCAGACGCTCACCCAGGAGCAGTACGCGCGCGGCGTCAAAGTGCGCCCGGACAGCAACGAGATCGTCGACATCGCCGTGCGCCTGCCGGGCCGCGGCCATGAAGACACCCCGGTGTGGCTGCCGATCGATTCCAAGTTCCCGCGCGAGGATTACGAGCGCCTGCTCGATGCGCAGGAACAGGGGGATGTCGAGGGCGTACGCCTGCAGGGCGCCCAGCTGGAGCGCGCGATCCGCATCCAGGCCAAGTCGATCTGCGACAAGTACATCGCGCCGCCGCACACCACCGATTTCGCGGTGATGTTCCTGCCCACCGAAAGCCTGTACGCCGAAGTGATCCGCCGCCCCGGCCTGATCGACCTGCTGCAGCGCGACCATCGCGTCGTGGTGGCGGGCCCGACCACCGTCACCGCGCTGCTCAACAGCCTGCAGATGGGCTTCCGCACGCTGGCCATCGAACAGCGCTCCAGCGAAGTGTGGGGCCTGCTCGGCGCGGTCAAGAGTGAGTTCGGCAAGTTCGCCGGCATCCTGGAAAAAGCCGAGAAGCAGATCACCACGGTGGGCCGCAGCCTCGGCGAAGCCAGCCGCAAGACGCGCACCATCGAACGCCGCCTGCGCAGCGTGGAAACGCTGGGCGGTGAACAGACCCAGGACCTGCTCGGCGACATGAGCGGCGAGGACGAGGATATGGCCGGCGACGAGGCCAGCACCGTGCAGGAGTAAGCGGCGACGCGACGCATGCATGCGATCGCGCATGCTGCGTGGCACGTCCTTTCCCTGCCGTCTTCCACCTTTCAAGGAACCGCCCATGCGTCTGACCCTGATGCTGTCCCTCCTGCTCGCCCTGGCCGGGTGCAGCAGCACGCCCTCCGCCGACACCACGGCGGCGACACCCGCTACGCCGAGCGCCGCTGAATGCACCGCCACCGGTGGCAGCCTGCAGCCGCTGGGTCGCCTGCAGCGCGTGCAGTGCGTGGTGCCCTACGCCGATGCCGGCAAGGTCTGCAGCGCCAAGGCCGACTGCAGTGGCCAGTGCCTGGCCACCAGCGATGTCGCGCCGGGAACCGCCGCGCGTGGCGTCTGCCAGCGCGATGTCAGCCAGAACTTCGGCTGCCGCCAGCGCATCGATGGCGGCGTGGCGCTCGGCACGATCTGCGTCGACTGATCTCCCCACGGCACGGCTATGCTGTGCCTCCCCCGATGCAACGCAAGGAATCTGCAGTGAGCCAGACCGTCTACGACATCCCCGTCACCACCATCGAAGGCCAGCCGACCTCGCTGGCCGACTACCGCGGCAAGGTGCTGCTGGTGGTCAACGTCGCCTCCAAGTGCGGCCTGACCTCGCAGTACGCAGGCCTGCAGGCGCTGTACGCCGACAAGCAGGCCGCCGGCCTGGAAGTGCTGGGTTTCCCGGCCAACAACTTCCTGGCGCAGGAGCCGGGCAGCGAAGCGGACATCCAGCAGTTCTGCCAGCTGGAATACAACGTCAGCTTCCCGATGTTCGCCAAGATCAGCGTCGCCGGTGAGGACACCCATCCGCTGTACCAGCAGCTGACCGCCGCCCAGCCGGCCGCCACCGGCGAAGGCCCGATGCGCGAGAAGCTGGAAGGGCTGGGCGACAAGTACCCGGACCTGGTGGTCAACCCGGCCCCCCAGGTGCTGTGGAACTTCGAGAAGTTCCTGATCGGCCGCGACGGCCAGGTCATCGCGCGCTTCGCCCCGGACGTGCCGGCCGATGACGCGCGCCTGGTGGCCGCGATCGACGCCGCGCTGGCGGCCTGATCGGCGGACCCGGAAACAGAAAAAGCCCCGCTTCGGCGGGGCTTTTTCTTTGCTCGCACCACGACCAACGGTCGTGGTCTACCACCTCGGTAGGTACCGACCGTTGGTCGGTGCTCGGTAGGTACCGACCGTGGGTCGGTACTCCGATCAATTACCCCAGTTCGGCATCGGCATCGCATCGACCGGGATCGGCGCGTCCGGATCGTCCTTGCCGCG
Source organism: Stenotrophomonas sp. TWI700 (assembly GCF_039673645.1). NCBI lineage: Bacteria > Pseudomonadati > Pseudomonadota > Gammaproteobacteria > Lysobacterales > Lysobacteraceae > Stenotrophomonas > Stenotrophomonas sp. TWI700. The sequence continues at coordinate 355,528 of NZ_JBDJMB010000002.1, forward strand.
CGCATGCTTGCCGCGCAGGTCGTTCTCGATCTGGTAGTTGCGGCGCTGCAGCCACGCATCGCGGACCAGCGAGTACTCGTCCACCGCGTTGTCGCGCATGTCGTCCACCGCCAGCAGCTGCGAACGCATGTCCACCAGCTGCAGGCCCTGCAGGCCGATGCGGATCTTGTCCTCTTCGATCGTGCGGATCGGCGAGAGCGGCATGTCGCCGGCCAGGCCGAACACATCGCGCACGGTACGCGGGCCGAAGAACGGCAGTTCAACGTACCGCGAACGGCGCCAGCCCCAGGTGCCCAGGGTCTGGCCGAAGTCTTCCTTGCGGCGCGGCACCATGGCCTTGCTGGCCGGATCGAACAGACCGCCGATACCCAGCGTGGAGTTCATCAGGAAGCGGCCCAGGCTGTCCCAGGCATCATCCGGACGGCCCTGCAGCAGCTGGTTGGTGATCGTCACCGGCGCGCGCAGGTTGCTGAAGAAGTTGCTCACGCCGGTCCGTGCGAAGCGCGGGACGACGTTGGTATAGGCCACCGCCAGCGGCCGTGCGACGGCACGGTCGACCACGTTGTTGAAGCTGTGCACCCTGCGGTTGAACGGTTCCCACGGATCGTACGGCGCGCCGGTGGGCTCGGTGCCGTCCGCGGTCGGGGCCGGGCCGCCGTACAGGGCGGCGAAGTCGTCTTCGGCATTGGTCGGCGCAGTGCCGCCGGTGACCGGTGCGGCGGCCGGATCGGTGCTGGCCTGCGTTGCCTGGGCGGCCGTGTCGGCGACGGGCTCGGCCGGTACCGCATCGGTGCTGGCCACATCGGCCGCCGGTGCCGCCACAGGGGCGACCTCGACGCTGACCGGTGCGCTGTCGCGTGCGGGCTTGCCGGCACAGGCGCTCAGGGCCAGCGCCAGCACAAGGAGGGGGAGGGTGCGTATGACGTTCATGTCAGCTCGCCGCAGAAAGGGCATGGAAATCCAGGGAAGGTGCCAGCCGGTAGGCGGCACGGAGGTCGGTGAAACCGACCGGGCTGCCGACGATCGTCGGCGTTGTCCCGGTTGCGCGCAGGCGTGCGGCCAGCTCGGCCAGCAGCGCCAGACCGGCGCTGTCGAGCCGGCTCACTGCCGTCAGATCCAACTGCTGCACGCCGTCCAGCGCGGTCAGCGAGGGCCACAGGGCCGTCACCGCCGCGCGGTCGAGCAGCCCGCTGAAGACCAGCGAGGTGCCGTTGCGCTGCACGCTGGCGCTGTTACTTGCCACGCGGGGCCTGCCCGGCCTGCATGCTGCCGTTGCGCAGCTCGGTGGCCACCTGCTGGATCGACTTCTGGCGCAGCGGGGCGTCGAACTGGGTCTTGAAGGTCTGCACGTAGGAGATGCCTTCGATCATCACGTCGAAGATCTTCCACTGGCCGTTGACGTTGCGCATCAGGTAGTCGACCGGGGTCGGCTCGTTGCCGGCCCGGATCAGTTCGGTGGACACGCGCACGCCGCGGTTGCCCGGCAGCGGCGACTCGCTCTTCAGGCGGAAGGTCGGCTTGCCCTGGATCTCGAGCAGGGCCGAACCGTAGCGCTGCATCAGATTGTCGGCCATGGCATCGGCGAACAGCTTGACGTCGGCATCGGAGGCGCCGCGGCCGTGCACGCCCAGCACCAGGCGGGCGGCGTAGTCACGGTCGAAGGTCTTGTTGAGCTCGCTGTTGATGAAGTCACGCAGCACGGCCGGGTTGGCCCGGAACTCGGTGCGGCGCTGCTGCAGCGAGGTCAGGATGCGGGTGCTGGCGTCCATCACGGCCTTGCCGGCCTGGCCCTGCTGGGCGGCGGCGGCTGCCGGGGCGGCCTGGGCGAAGGAGAGCGAGGGCGTGGCGGCGAGCAGGGCCGAGGCGAGCAGCGCCGGGATCAGGGTCTTTTTCATGGTTGCGGTTCCGTTGCAGGCGCGGGCGCGCCGTTGCCATCGTGGGAGTCAGCGCCACCGGTATTGGCCGGACCGCTGAACATGTACTTGCCGACCAGCTGGAGCAGGTCCACCGCCGGCTGGGTGAAGACGATCTCGTCGCCGGACTTGAGTACGTCCGGATCTCCGCCCGGCTGCAGTCCGATATAGCTCTCGCCGAGCAAACCGCTGGTGAAGATGCCGGCCGAGGTGTCGGCGGGCAGGTCCTTGAACTTGCCGTCGAGCTTGAGGGTCACGATCGAGTCGAACTTCTGGGGATCCAGTTCGATGCCCGAGACCTGGCCGATGGTCACGCCGCCGATCTTGACCGGCGCCTGCTTGCGCAGCTGGCCGATCTGGGTGAAGCGCGCCTTGAGTTCGTAGCCGCTGCCGCCGGTGCCCCACCGTTGGTTGGTGGAGGCCACGGCCAGCACCAGCAGCGAGGCCAGCGCCAGCAGCAGGAAGGCGCCGACGGAAAATTCGAGTCTGGGACCGCGGATGGCCATGGGATATCTCACTGTTCTTTGTCAGGTGCCTGGACAGGTGTCCGGGCGGGAAGTCTTTGCGTACCGAAGAAGCGCACCGAAGAGGCGTACCGACCAACGGTCGGTACCTACTGGAACATCATGGCGGACAGCACGAAGTTGAAGACCAGCACCAGCAGCGAGGCGTTGACCACCGCACGCGTGGTGGCGACCGAGGTGCCTTCGATGGTGGGCTCGGCATGGAAGCCGACATAGGACGCGACCAGGGCAGCCGTGCCGCCGAAGATCGCCGACTTCAGCATCGCCACGCCGAAGTCATCCCAGAAGTCCACGCTGTTGCTCAGCGCCGACCAGAACACGCCATTGTCCAGGCCGAGCACGTGCACGGCCTCGAAGTAGCTGGCACTGATCGCCAGCGAACAGAAGATGCCGGTCAGCAGCGGCACGGTCAGCACGGCCGCCCAGAAGCGCGGGGCGACGACCTTGGCGACCGGGTCGATCGCCATCAGCTCCAGGGCCTTGATCTGGTCGGTGGCGCGCATCAGGCCCAGTTCGGCGGCGATCGAACTGCCGGCGCGGCCGATGAACAGCAGCGCGGTCAGCACCGGCGCCAGTTCGCGGTACAGCGACAGGCCGAGCAGGGTCGACAAGGCATCGGCGGCGCCGAAGGTGGTCAAGGTGCGGTAGCCCTGCAGAGTCAGCACCAGGCCCACGAAGGCACCGCCCACGGCGATGATCGGCAGCGAACGCGCGCCGATCTTGTAGATCTCGCGGGTCAGCTCGGCCAGGAAATCGGCGGTCGGCAGCGAGCCGCGCAGTACCGTCAGCGAGAACAGGCCGGCGCGACCGAGCGAGCGGGTGGCGTCAACGAACGGCATCAGGCAACCCTCGCACGCGGGGCGGCATCGAACGGGATCGGGCCGTCCGGCTCACCGTGCAGGAACTGCCGCAGCAGCGGGTCCTGGCTGGATTCGAGCGCGGCCGGGCTGCCCTGGAACACGATGCCGCCGTTGGCGATCGCGATCACCTGGTCGCAGATCGGCAGGGTCTCGTGCACGTGGTGGCTGACGATGATGCTGGTCAGCCCCAGGCTGTGGTTGAGGCGCTGGATCAGGCTCATGATCACGCCCGAGGCGATCGGGTCCAGCCCGGTCAGCGGCTCGTCGTAGATCATCAGCGGCGGGTCCAGGGCCAGCGCGCGGGCCAGGGCCACACGGCGCGCCATGCCGCCGGACAGCTCACGCGGCCAGGCGTCGGCAGCGGCCAGCAGGCCGACCGCGTGCAGCTTCATCTGCACCAGGCGGCGCAGCATGGGCTTGGGCAGGCGGGTGTGGGTGCGCAGCGGCAGGGCCACGTTCTCGGCCACGGTCAGATCGGTCAGCAGGCCGTTGCCCTGCAGCAGCACGCCCACGCTCTTGCGCATCTCCAACAGCGCGCGTGCGCCGGTCGGGATGGGCTGGCCGAACAGGGTGATGTCACCTGCGGCCGGGCGCAGCTCACCGGTCAGTGCGGCCAGCAGGGTGGACTTGCCACTGCCCGACGGGCCGAGCACGGCGGTGATGCTGCCGCGCGGAACGGTCAGCGAAACGTCGCGCAGGATCGTGCGTCCGCCGCGGTCGATGCGGACGTTGGACAACTGCACCAGACTCTCTTCGGAAACCGTCATGAGCGCCATTAACAAAATTCCAACGTTGTAAGATCGTGGTGAACGGCTGAACATAACCGAACTGCACCGTGCAGTATTGTCGCACGGGCAGGTGAGGGCAGCGCCGACGCTGCGTTCGTGCGCGCGCTGCGGCACACTCCTGCGATGACCGACGCTGCTTCAGACTTCCGCCTGTACCACTCCAACTCGCTCGATGTGCTGGCCGCCCTGCTGGCCACGACGCTGCGCACGCCGGTGCCGGGCCAATCGATCCTGGTGCCGGAGGTGGTGCTGATCCCGCAGGTCGCGATGCGCCGCTGGCTGCAGTCGACCCTGGCGGCCGAGTATGGCATTGCCGCCAATCTTGAGTTCCTCACCCCCGGTGAGCTGGTCGCCCGCGCCCTCAACGCCAACGTGCCCGGCGAACATGACGATCTCAATGCCGAGGGCCTGCGCTGGCGGTTGTACGCCGCCCTGCGCGACCCGGCCTTGATGGCGCAGCCGCCGATGGCGGCCCTGCAGGCCTATCTGTCCGCGGCCGATCCGCTCAAACCGTGGGCGCTGGCCGCCGAGCTGGCCTCGGTGTTCGAGAAGTACCAGGCCTGGCGTCGCGATTGGCTGCTGCGCTGGGAGGCCGGGGCGGCACCGAACGACCCGCAGGCGATCCTGTGGCGGCGTATTGCCGGTGGCGAGCAGTACCGTGCGCGCCGCATCGATGCCTATCTGGCCCGCTTCGAGGGCGCCGGGCAGCCGCTGCCGCAGGGCCTGCCGGCGCGCGTGTTCGCCTTCGCCACGCTGAACATCTCCCCGGACGTGCTGCGGGTGATGGCGACCCAGGCGCGGGTCGGCACGATGCACTTCTATCTGCCCACGCCGACCCAGGCCTACTGGGGCGATCTGCAGACCCTGGGCGAGAAGCTGCGCAGCGGTGCCCCCGATCCGTTCGGCGAGGCGGCGGGCGAGAACCGCCTGCTGCAGGCCTGGGGCGCGGCCGGTCGCGACTTCATGGCGGTGCTGGGCAGCTACGAGGTCGTGCATCCCTCCGGCGAGATCGCCGCCTACGATGATCCCGAAGACGATGCGCGTCCGGACATGGACGACGGTGGCTTGTCCGACAGCCTGCTGCACCGCCTGCAGCGCGACCTGTTCCACCGTCGCGGGCAGCCGGCCGGCGCGCTGCGCGACGGGCTGCGCCATGACGATCCCAGCCTGCAGGTACATGCCTGCCACACCCGGCTGCGCGAACTGCAGGTGCTGCACGACCAGCTGCGCGGCCTGCTCCAGGACCCGCGCTTCGATCCGCCACTCCAGGCACGCGACATCGCGGTGCTGGCGCCGGACATCGATCCCTACGTGCCGTACCTGGAAGCGGTGTTCGGCGGACGCAGCGGGGGCGACGAGCACATTCCGTATGCGCTGGCCGACACCAGCCCACTGGCCGGCGAGCCGCTGGCCGATGTGTTCGTGCATCTGCTCGGGCTCCCGGTCTCGCGCTTCGGGCTGAACGAAGTGCTCGACCTGCTCGCCAGCGCGCCGCTGGCCGAGGCGGCCGGTCTCGATGCCGCAGCGTTCGATCGCCTGCACGATTGGCTGCAGGCCGCCGGCGCGCGCTGGGGGCTGGATGCCACCCATCGCGGACAGCACCAGGCGCCGGTCGACGATGCCTTTACCTGGCAGTTCGCGCTCGATCGCCTGCTGCTCGGCCATGCCAGTGGCAGCGACGGCGATATCGCCGGGGTCGCGCCGTGGCCGGAGCTGGAAGGCAGTGCGCTGGATGCGCTGGACCGCCTGCTCGGCCTGCTGCGCGTGCTGGCGCGCTACCAGAAGGCGTTGGGCGAAGCGATGTCCCCCGGCGAGTGGCGGAAGCGCCTGCTGGGGCTGCTTGATGCACTGCTTCCGACGCCGCCGCAGGCCGCCAACAGCCAGCGCGCGCTGGAGCGCCTGCGCAAACTGATCAACGAGTTCGCTCGCGACGCCGACACCGCCGGCTTCGAGGGCGAGGTGCCGCCGGAGGTGCTGCGTGCGCATTTCGCCGGCGTCCTCGCCCAGGCCGATACGCGCGCACCGCTGCTGACCGGCGGCGTCAGCTTTGGCCGGATGGTGCCGATGCGGTTGCTGCCGTTCCGGGTGATCTGCGTGCTGGGCCTGAACGACGGCGATTTCCCGCGCCGCGACCCGGCCGCCGGGCTCAACCAGCTCACCGCCGAGCTGGGCACCGACAAGCGCCGGCATGGCGACCGCTCGCTGCGCGAGGATGACCGCTTCCTGTTCCTGCAGTTGTTCGCCTCGGCGCAGGACGTGTTCTACCTGAGCTATCTGGGTGCCGACCCGCGCGATGGCAGCGTGCGCGAGCCCTCGGTACTGGTCAGCGAGCTGATCGATGCGGCGGCCGACTACCACCTGGATCCGCCCGCGGCCGCCAGGCAGATGACGGTGCGGCATTCGCTGCAGCCGTTCGCGCCGGCCGCGTTCGGTGGCGGTGAGGAGCCGCGCCGCTTCAGCTACCGCCAGCAGTGGCACCCGGCCGCCGGCTCGCTCGGCGGTGCTCGCCGCGCGCTGGCGCCGTGGTTCGCGCGGCCCCTGCCGCCGATGGAGAGCGGCAGCGCTGAGGCCGACCTGAGCGTGGACGCGCTGCGACGCTTCCTCACCGATCCGGCCAGCCAGTTCCTCTCGCAACGGCTCGGCCTGCGCCTGCCCGACGACGTGGACACCGCCGAAGACGTCGAGCCGCTGGTGATGGCCGCACGCGGCAGCGATACCGCGCTGCTGCAGCAGGCGGTGATCGAGGCCACCCTCGACGAGGATGCCGCGCCGCTGTACCCCCGGCTGCGCGCGCGTGCGCTGCTGCCCTCCGGCGCGCTGGGCGAGCGCCAGTTCGCGCTGCTGCAGGCGCAGACCGAGCCGTACGCGCAGGCCCTGGCTCAGTGGCAGGCCGGTACCGCGGCCGACAGTCGCCGCTACGAGGTGGAGATCGATGGCGTGCGCCTGCACGGCCGGGTCGATGGCCTGCATCCGCACGGCCTGGTGCGCCTGCGCCCGGGCCCGCTCAACGGCCGCGCCGCGATCCGCCAGGGCCTGGACTGGCTGCTGGCCAACGCGGCCGGCGATGCACGCTCGCTGGTCCAGTTCCACGAGGCGGGCGATGACGGGCTGGGCCCGCATACGCTGCCGCCGCTGGACGCCGAGCGCGCGCGCCAGGTCCTGCGCCGCCTGCTGCAGCTGCGCGCTGAAGGCCTGCGCGCGCCGCTGTTGTATGGCCCGTCCACCGGCTGGGTGCTGTACACCGCCGCCGAGGTCAAGCGCGAGGCCGAGGGCCGCGCCAAGTGGCATGGCAGCGACCGCAGCTGGGGCGAATCCACCGGCGCCGGCTACCAGCTGGCGCTGCGTGGCCATGATCCCTTCGCCAGCGCGGACAGTTACCGACAACTGCTGCACAACAGCTTCGTGGTGTTCACCGCGGTGCGCGAAGGCCGGGTGTTCCCGGGCTTCGACGAGGAAGGAGCCCTGCGATGATCGACCACGACCTGCTTGACGATCCCTACCTGGCGTTGCCGCTGGACGGCGTGCGCCTGATCGAGGCCAGCGCGGGGACCGGCAAGACCTTTACCTTGGCCACGCTGTTCACCCGGCTGGTGGTGGAGAAAGGCTGGCGCATCGGCCAGATCCTGGCCGTCACCTTCACCGATGCCGCCACGCAGGAACTGCGCAAGCGCATCCGCGAGCGCCTGGCCTTGGCCGCACAGCTGGTGGAGCGCGTGCCCAGCGAACAGGACAGCCCGGAGGTCGCCTTGACCCGGGTGATCCTGCAACGCCAGCTCGCGCTCGGTGAAGAAACTCCGGCTGCGCTGGCGCGCCGGCTGCAGACCGCGGCCGATGAAATCGACCTCGCCTCGATTTTCACCATCCATGGCTTCTGCACCCGCGTGCTGCGTGAGCATGCCCTGGAGAGCGGACACACCTTCGATCCGCCGACCCTGCTGCCCAGCGAGCGCGAGCTGCACGAGGAGCTCGCCGCCGACCTCTGGCGCGTGCATGCCAACGATCCGACCACGGTCGATGCGCTGACCTGGCTGTGGTCGTCTCCCGAGGCGCTGGCCGGCGATCTCTCCACGCTGATCAAGCCCTTGCCGTTGCTGCCGCCGCGCCCCACCCACAGCGTCGACGACCCGGCGCCGCAGCTGCGGCTCGCCGCGGCGGCCCTGGCCGAGGCGATCGAGGCGCACGCCGAGGACGCGCAGGCACGGATCGCCACCGCCTTCGACCGCAAGGTCTTCGACGGCCGACGTGCCAAACGGCCGAGTTTCGACAAGGCCTTCGGCGAGCTGTCTGCCGGCCGCAGCGCGCAGCACTGGCCGCGCGGCGATAAGAGCCACCTGGGCAAGCTGCTGCCGGTGCAGCTGCTGGCCTTCTGCAAGGACGGCATGGAGGGACAGTGCCCGGTCTCGCCGCTGTTCGATGCGCTGCAGTGCTGGTGGCATGCCGCCGACGCGCGTGAACAGTGGCTGCGCCAGCAGGCCACCGCGTTCCTGCATGACCTGCGCGACGAAGCGCGTGCGCGCCTGGCCGAGCTCAAGCGGATCGGCCGCGTGCAGACCTACGATGACCTGATCGACGGTGTCGCCGATGCACTGGAGGGCCCGCACCGGGCGACCCTGGTCCAGCAGTTGCGTGCGCAGTATGCGATCGCGCTGGTGGACGAGTTCCAGGACACCGACGACCGTCAGTGGGGCATCTTCCAGCGCGTGTTCGGCGATTCGGAGGAGACCCGCGAGGCCGGCCTGGCACCGGCGCTGTTCCTGATCGGCGATCCCAAGCAGGCGATCTACGGCTTCCGCGGCGGCGACATCCACACCTACCTGAAGGCCAAGCGCCAGGCCGACGCAGCGCCCGCGCTGGACCGCAACTTCCGCTCGCGTCCGGCGGTACTGCACGCGATCGAAGCGCTGTACGCCAACGCCGGCGAACGTGCCTTCCTGGAGGCCGACATCGCTTTCGAGCCGGTGCATCCCGGCAGCACCCGGGTGGATGCGGATTTCCTGCGCGATGGGACTCCCGCGCCCGGCCTGACCGTGCGCGTGCTGCACAACACCGAGGGCGGCGACCTCAAGGCCGATCCTTCCCGGCAGCAGGCCAGCGACGCCTGCGTGGCCGCGATCCACCAGATCCTCAGCGAGGCCCGCGAAGGGCGCGCGCTGCTGCGCGGTGCGCCCGTGCAGCCCGGCGACATCGCGGTGCTGGTGCGTTCGCACAAGGAGGCCACGCGCATCCAGCAGGCGCTCGGTGTGGTGGGCATTCCTGCGGTCGCCGCGGGCAAGCAGAGCCTGTACGCCACGCCCGAGGCACACGACCTGCGCCTGCTGTTGCTGGCCCTGCTGCAGCCGGCCGATGAAGGGCGCCTGCGCGCCGCGCTGTCGACCGTGCTGCTCGGCGAAGATGCCGAGGCGATCGACGCGCTGGAACGCGAAGGCGATGCGCAGCGCTCGTTCCAGGTGCGGTTGCTGGAATGGCGCGAGCGCTGGCAGCGCGGCGGTCCGTTCGCGGTGATCGCCGATCTCTGCGCCGAACATGCCGAGCGCCTGCTCGGTCTGCTGGATGGCGAGCGCCGCCTGACCAACTACCTGCAGCTGGGCGAGCTGCTGCAGCAGGCGGCCGGGCAGACCCTGGGCATGCATGGCCTGCTCGACTGGCTGCAGGTGCAGATGGCGCATGCCGACCAGGATGACGAACAGCAGCTGCTGCGCCTGGAATCGGATGCGCGCCGCGTGCAGATCATCACCCTGCACAAGAGCAAGGGGCTGGAGTATCCGCTGGTGTTCCTGCCGTTCGTCGGCATCGGTGGCGGCGCGCCCAACACCGAGGCCAACTGCACGGTGTACGCCAACGGCCGCCGTGAGCTGCACTGGAAGCTGGACAAGGACGACAGCTGGAGTGCGGCCAGCACGCGCAGCGCGCAGGAACAGGAAGCCGAAGACGCGCGCCTGCTCTACGTCGGGCTGACCCGTGCCGAGCACGCGCTGTGGATCGCCGCCGGCGATCTCGCCGGGCTGGCCAGAACCCGCCTGGCGCCAATGTTGTCGGACCTGGAGGCGCTGCGTGCGCATCCGGACATCGCCGTGATCGAGGGCCCGGTGGAACCCCGCCCGGCGCAGCTCGCGTTCGAGCGCGAGGGCGAACTGCCACCGGTACGCGCGCTGACCCGCCGCGTGCCGCACGACTGGTGGGTGTACAGCTTCACCCAGCTGGCGCATGCCGACGCGGGCCATGACACCGATGCGGCCGCGACCGAAGTACCGGCCCCCGCCGCCGACGAACCGGCCGGTGTGGACCTCACGCTGGAGACCGAACAACCGGCCGTGCCCCTGGAAGAGATCGACCCGCGCTTCATGGGCAGCCGCTTTGGCAACGTGCTGCACGATGCGCTGGAAAACACCGACTTCGCGCAGTGGGGCGGATGGCAGGCCGGGCAACCCGCACCCGGCGAGGAAGCCGACATCCTGCGTGCTTCGCTGCGCGCGGAAGGCTATGCCGAGGAAGACCTGGACGATGGCGTGGCCATGTTGACCGCGCTGGTCGGCCAGACCCTGACCGTGCCGCTGCCGGAAGGCGGCGCACTGCACGACCTGCCGGCCGAGGCACGCCGCGCCGAAATCGAGTTCCACTTCGCGATGCAGCCGACCGCGGTCCCGGCATTGCTGACCCTGCTGCACGCGCACGGGCTGGTCCGCGACCGCCATGGCTTCGGCACGCGGCGGCGGCTGGAGGGCCTGATGACCGGCAAGATCGATCTCACCTACGTGCGCGCGGAGCGCTGGTACGTGCTCGACTACAAATCCAACCGCCTGCCCGGCTACGACGCGGCCCGGCTGGCCAGTGCCATGCAGCACAGCGAATACGATCTGCAGGCGCTGATCTACACCGTGGCGCTGCACCGCTGGCTGCGCTTCCGGCTGGGCGCGCAGTACGACTACACGCGCGACATGGGCGGCATCCGCTACCTGTTCTGCCGTGGCCTGGATGCCCGCCGCGAGGACAGCCCCGGCCTGTACGCACACCGCTTCGATCCGGCCCTGGTCGATGCACTGGATGCGCTGTTCGCCGGTGGCGAGCACGCCCAGGCCCGCATGGCCGCGCGCGCACGGGGAGTGGCATGAGCCTGCTCACCACGCTGTACCGCGGCAACGCGCTGCGCACGCTGGACCACGCGCTGGCGCAGAGCCTGCGCCGGCTGCGCCCGGACACGCCCGATGCAGTGCTGCTGGCTGCCGCACTGGCATCGCTGGCGGTCTCGGAAGGGCACGCCGGCCTGGACCCACACCAACCGCAGCGGCTGATCGACGCCGAGATCGAGTGGCCTGCGCCCGACGTGTGGCTGGCGCAGCTGCGCGCCTCGCCGTGGGTGGATGTGCCGGAGACGGATGACGTGGTCGCCGGGGATGCGCCGCTGGTACTGGAGAACGGGCTGCTCTATCTGCGCCGTTACCGCGAGTACGAGCGCCGCCTCGCCGTTGGCCTGCAGCGCATCGCCACGCATCCGCTGGCCGAGGCCGATCCCGGCACCCTGGCCACGCTGTTCGGCCAGCTGTTCCCGCAGGCGCGCGACGGCATCGATCACCAGGCGCGTGCCGCCGCCGTCGCGCTGCGCCATCCGCTGGTGCTGGTGACCGGTGGCCCCGGTACCGGCAAGACCACCACCATCGCGCGGCTGCTGGTGCTGCTGGCCGCACAGGCGGTGCAGGCCGACCAGGCACTGCCACGGGTCGCGCTGGCCGCGCCCACCGGCCGCGCCGCCGAGCGCATGGCCGAGAGCCTGCGCCTGGCCGTGCAGCGGCTGCGCCTGGTCGGCATCGCGCCGGCCCTGTGCGATGCGATGCCGAGCACGGGCACCACCCTGCATCGCCTGCTCGGGGTGATCCCCGATTCGCCGCGCTTCCGCCATCACGCCGACAACCCGCTGCCGTATGACGTGGTGGTGGTGGACGAAGCCTCGATGATCGACCTGCCGCTGATGACCAAGCTGGTCGAGGCGGTCGCCGATGGCAGCCGGCTGGTGCTGCTCGGCGATCCCGATCAGCTGCCCTCGGTGGAAGCCGGTGATGTGCTCAGTGCGATCCTGCGCGCCAGTGGCGATGGCCTGGGCACCCAGGCCGATGATGCGCAGGCATTGCGCGCGCTGCTCGCGTCCGGTGCGCTGCAACCGCTGGCACCGCCACGCCGGTTCGGCGGCCGGCGCGTGCAGCTGCAGCGGGGCTACCGGCAGACCGACGCGCTCGATCTGGCGCCGCTGGCGCATGCCGTGCGCGACGGCAACAGTGCCACCGCACTGGCGTTGCTACGCATGGGCACGTTGGCCGGCGTGCATTTCCACGAAGACCAGAGCGATCCGCTGCAGCACCACCGCGAGCAGCTGCTCGGGCATTGGCGTGGCCTCGGTGACGCAGCCGATCCCGGCGTGGCGCTGGCCAATGCCGGCCGCATCCGCCTGCTCACCGCCGTGCGCGAGGGCCCTCAGGGTGCACGCGGACTCAATGCCCGCATCGAAGCACTGCTGGCCGGTGTGCCGCGCCCGGGCATGGCGCCGGGTTATTTCCACGGCCGGCTGCTGCTGATCACTGAAAACAGCTACCGGCACCGCCTGTTCAACGGCGACATTGGCATCTGCCTGATCGATCGACAGGGCAGCGTGACCGCCTGGTTCCCCGGCGAGACGCCGGATCAACCACGCGGCTTCCATCCAGGCGCGTTGCCCGCACATGAAAGCGCGTTCGCGATGACCGTGCACAAGGCGCAGGGCTCGGAGTTCGATGAGGTCTGGCTGCAGCTGCCGCGACGCGACAACCGCGTACTCTCGCGCGAGCTGATCTACACCGGCATGACCCGCGCGCGGCAGTCGTTGCACGTGCTCGGCAGTGCGGAGGTACTGGAGGCCGCGTTGGCGCGGCATGCCAGCCGTCTGTCCGGCCTGGCCGCACGCCTGCAGGGCGGCGTGGAGGAAACGCTGGCCGACACCGTCGTGACGGCGCCGGCCCAGGGGCAGTTGTTCTAGCCCCGTGTCCGGTCTTACTCCGGAATCACCACGGTGCCATCGGGGAACACGATGGCGCCGTCACCGCTGACATCGAAGAAGCCCAGCTGGTGGGTGTTGGCCAGCACCTGCACCAGGCCGTGCGCGTTCTCGGCCACCTCGTCATCGAACGAGGCGTAGACCACGTGCTGGCCGATGCTGTAGTCGGTCACTTCCGGGCGGTCGTCTTCCTCATCGGACAGCGGGCCGTCCATCGGCGGGTAATGCTCGGCGAGCGCGGCGAAGAACGCCTGCAGCGCCGGTACCGACACCTTCGGGTCGTCGTAGTCGTGCGTCTCGTTCCACTCGGTCTGGGCGTCATACCACTGCAGGAAGGCCTCGGCCTCGCGCGGGGCGACGGCGGGGTCGAACACCATCAGGTCGTAACTCATCGGGACTCACCTTGATCCATGCGCAAATGCATGCGTCAGGATAGCCCTGATCGGCGCGGACCGGCCGGCCCCCCCCCCGGCCGGTTCAGCGCGGCGCGGGCAGGCCGGGTGGACCTGCGGTGGTCTCGGCCGGCGCTGCGGCCACCGGTGCCTCGGGGAACAGCGCATAGCGCAGCCCGATCAGGCCCATCAGGGCCTCATCGCGGGCCTTGCCGGCCTCCACGGTCTGCACGCGCTTGAGCGAGGCCTCCAGCCGGGCCTGCAGCCCGGTGGAGGCGGGCAGGGGACGCCGACGCGCCGCCTGCGCGCGGTAATGGGCCGCCACTTCGTCCAGGATCGCGTCGATCGCGGCCACGCTGGCCGCCGGCAGGCCGTGCCGCGAGCGGCGCAGCTGCAGGATGTTCAGGCCGATCCGCGCTTCGGTGAGCATGTCCACCGAGGCGATGTCGCTGCCTTCCGGCGTGGCCGCGAGGCGCGGTGCCAGCAGGCCGAGCAGATCGAGCATGCGCGCGGCGAACTGCTGGCGGTCCTGCTGGCCGCGGCCCTCGGCCGCATCGGCCAGCGTGTTCCAGCCCTGGCGCACCAGCCGGCGCGCGGTCCACTCGGCACCCACCGAGCGGAACAGCCGCGTCATCACCACCGCAAAGCCGATCCCGATGAACATCGCCACGGCCGAGTTGATGAAGCTCTGGATGTTGGCGCTGTAGGTGTTCTGCACGTTCAGCAGCGCCACCAGGTTCACCGTCAGCGGCAGGCCGATCAGCGCGGTCTTGGGCCGATGCAGCAGCAGGCCCAGCGGCAGGAAGATCACCGCCAGGACCAGCACCAGGCTGCCGAAGTCGTGCACCGCCGGGAAGATCCCGAACAGGTACACGCCGGCCACCAGGCTGGCCACGATGGCCCACAGCAGGAAGGACAGCATGCTCGGCGCGGGATCGTCCTGCGCGGCGAAGAACGCGGCGGCCACCGCGGCCATCATCGCGCCGTTGCCACCGCCTTCCCAGCCGAGCCCGATCCACAGCACGCAGTAGGTCATCAGGGCGACACCGGCACTGGCCGCGGAGAACAGCGCCATGCCGTAATCCACGTGGCGTACGTGGTCCACGCGCTGGGTGCGCACGCGGTAGTGCGCGGTATCGCTCGGCGCGGTGCCTTCGTCGATGGCTGCGTGCAGGGTGGTGCAGTCCTGCCAGAGGTCGACCAGTTCTTCCAGGCGCAGCAGCAGGGTGACCAGCAGCAGGTGATCCAGCTCGCCGTCCACCGCCGGCTTGAGCGCGACGATGCGCGCGCGCAGCGTGGCGTAGGCGCTCGCACTGGATCGGCCCGGCTGCTCCAGCCAGTGCGCCAGATCGGCGATCAACGGCTCCAGCCCGGGCGGCAGCGCGCGGCCACCCGCACGCAGTGCACCCAGCCGGTCGGCGATCGAAGAGAGCACCGGCAGCATCAGCAGCATGCGCTCGCGCAGTCGCTCCATCGAGACCGCCGCACCGGCATGGCGCGGATCGTCACGACGCATGAATTCGATCAGCGCTTCGAACTGCACCAGGTCGGCGGCCAGGCGGTTGCGCGGGCCGTGCGCATGGCCGCGCGTCAGGATCTGCCGGCACCAGTCGGCGGCATCGCCCATCCAGCTGCCGATCCGCGAGCGCAGCATCGGCCGCACCGAGGCGGGAAAGAACAGCGAGGCGAACAGCACGGCCACTACAGTCCCAAGGATGATCTCCTCGCTGCGTGCCACCACGGTGTCGAAGATGGTGTCCGGCGAGGTCACCGCCGGGAAACCGATGAAGGCGGTGGTGTAACCGGCCAGCAGGAAGGCATAGCCGCGCGGGCCGCGGTTGAGCAGGGCGATGAACAGGCACGCGGACAGCCACAGCGACATCGCCGCGCTGAGCAGCAGTGGCGTTTCCACCAGGTGCGGCAGCATCCACAGCGTGGCCGCGCCGGCGATCAGCGTGCCGAGGATGCGGTAGGCACCCTTGGCGCGGGTCGGGCCGAGCATCGGCTGGGTCACGATGTAGACCGTGGCCATCGCCCAGTAGGGGCGCGAGAGGTTGCCGGCCAGCCCGATGTACAGCGCCGCGATCGCCGCCAGGAAGGTCTTGACCGAGAACAACCAGGCCTGTCTGTCCAGCAGCAGCATGGCTTACCTCGCGGCCGTGCCGGTGGCGACGGCGTCGGCATTCCAGCCGCCGCCGAGCACCAGGAACAGCTGGATCTGGTCGCGCGAGACCTGCGCCTGCGCCTCTGCCAGGGTCGCATCGGCGCTGGCCAGGCTGCGGTCGGCATCCAGGCTGGCCAGGTAGGGCGTGCGTCCGCCCTGGTACAGACGGCGGTTCTGGCTGGCGGCCAGGTCGGCCTGCTGCTGCGCCTGCTGCAGGAACTGCAGGCGCTGCAGATCCTGGGCATAGCGGCTCAGCGCGGTCTGGGTTTCGCGCAGCGCCTGCAGCACGCTGTGGTCGAACTCGGCCAGCGCGGCGTCGGCACCGGCTTCGGTGGCGTGGATGCGGGCGTGCGTGCCGGAGGAGGGCAGCGTCCAGGAAATCAGCGGGCCGATCGACCATTGCTGGGTCAGCGGCGTGCCGAAATCTTCCAGCAGGCCGGCCGCACCGACCGAGGCGCCCAGGCGGATGTCCGGGTAGAGCTCGGCGGTGGCCACGCCGATCCGCGCGGTGGCAGCGGCCAGCTTGCGCTCGGCCTGGCGGATGTCCGGGCGGCGTTGCAGCAGCGAGCGGCCATCGCCGATCGGCAGCGCCTGGGCCAGGGTCGGGGCCTGGCTGCAGTCGCTCACGCCCTCGGGCAGCTGGCCCGGGGTGCGGCCGAGCAGGGCGGCCAGCTGGTACTCGGAGGCCTGGCGGTGTGCACGCAGCGGCGGCAGCGCGGCCTGCAGCATCGCGACCTGGGCATTGGCGCGGGCCAGCTCCGGCGGCGTACCGCGGCCGGCCGTGATCAAGCGCTGGGTGACTTCGCGGCTGCGCTGCTGCAGCTGCAGTGAGTGTTCGGCCACGTGCAGCTCATGGTTGGCGTGGCAGATGTCGACGTAGCTGCCGGCCACCTGCGCGACCAGCGACACGCGTGCCAGGTCCATCGCGGCGGCGGTAGCCTGCTCGTCGGCATGCGCGGCCTCGGAGGCGCGCTTGAGCTTGCCGAACAGATCGAACTGGTAGGACACCGCGAACTTGCCGTCGGCCAGGTTGATCGGCGGCAGTTCGTGTTCGAGCAGGAATGATTCGGCCGAGAGCTGCGCGCGGCTGACCCCGGCCTCGGCCTCGTACTCAACGCCACCGGCATCCAGCGCCTGCTCATACACGGCGGCGGCACGGCGCAGGTTGGCATCGGCGACCTTCAGTTCGACGTTGTCGCGCAGCGCCTGCTGCACCAGCGCATTGAGGGTGTCGTCCTGGTACAGCTCCCACCAGCGCGCGGGCAGCGCGGCGCCAGCGGCGACCTGCGGGTTGCCGGTCTCGAGGAAGGCGGCACTCGCCTCCGGCCGCTGGAAAGCGGACCCGGCCGGCACCGCGTAGTCCGGGCCGACGGTGCGGCACGCGGCCAGCGTGGTCAGCGCCAGCCCCAGCGCGATGCGGTGCAGCGCCGGGCGGTTCACAGCGCCGTCCGTGCCGGTTGCGCCGGCGTGGCCGGGGCGGTGTCCGGCTGGATGGTGACCGTGGCGGTACGCCCGGCGATCAGGTTCACCCCGGCCGGCACGCGGTCGATATGGATGCGCACCGGGATGCGCTGGGCCAGTCGCACCCAGTCGAAGGCCGGGGTCACGTTCGGCAGCAGGCTGCTGCCCTCGCTGCGGTAACGGTCTTCGATGCCGGCGGCGATGCTCTGCACGTGGCCCTGCAGCGGCTGCGCTTCGCCCATCAGGCGGATGTCGACCTTCTGGCCGGCATGCACGCCCTGCAGGCGGGTTTCCTCGAAGTAGCCGTCCACGCGGAACGAGCCGGTATCGAGCACGGCCATCACCGGGCGCCCGGCGGTCACGTAGTCGCCCGCGCGCACGGTGCGGTCGTTGACGTGGCCATCGCTGGGGCTGCGCACTTCGGTACGCGCCAGGTTGAGCTTGGCCAGATCCACGGCGGCCTGCGCGGTGGCCATCGAGGCCTGCGCGGCGAGCCGCTTGGCGCGGCGCACTTCGGCGTCCTCGGCGGCGACCAGATCCTGCAGGCTGCGGTCGCGCGCGATCTCGCGGCGCAGCTGGTCCAGCGTGGCACGGCGTTCGCCGAGCGCGGCCTGGGCCTGTTCCAGCGCGATCTCATAGCGCGCGCGGTCGACCACGAACAGCACCTCACCGCGCTTGACCGGCTGGTTGTCGGCGACCTTCACCGCCTCCACCAGCCCGGACACGTCCGGCGCGACCTGCACCACGTCGGCGCTGACGTGCGCATCGCGCGTCCACGGCTCGTCCATGTAGTACGCCCACAGGTGGCGCAGCACCAGCACGGCAGCCACCACGGCCACGACGGTCAACACGACCGGGAATGTCTGCTTGAGGATCTTGTTCACGATTGCATCCAACGCATCAGGGAAAACAACCCGCCGAGCACGATCACGTACACGGCCAGGTTGAACAGGGCGGGGTGCCAGATGTGGCGGTAGGCGCCGGTGCGCTGCAGGACCACGCGCAACCCGCTCTTGAGCAGGTAGGCAAGCAGCATCAGCCCGAGCAGGGTCGGGACGAACACACCATAGAGACTGAATTCACCGTACATCGAGGCAAAGGGTTCACTGGAGAAAGGTAGGCGACGACCGTGGGTCGTCGTACGTCATGCCGTCGCAGTACGACACCGGGCGGTACAACGGGGGAACAGGCTTACGTCACGCGGTCGGCCGCATCGGCCAGCAGCTGCCACAGCTTCAGGACGGTGCGCAGTTCATCCAGGGTCAGCTCGCCGAACACGTCCTGGCGCAGGCCGATCAACTGGGTTTCCAGCTCGCTGACCAGGGCCTCGCCCTTGTCGGTCAGCCACAGCAGGTTCGCGCGGCGGTCGCTGGCGTCGCATTCGCGGCGGACCAGGTCGCTGGCGGCCAGCTTGTCCAGCAGGCGTACCAGCGAGGGGCCTTCCATGCCCAGCTGGTGGGCCAAGGCCACCTGGCGGATACCCCCGCCGGCGCGCCCGATCATCAGCAGCGGCATGGTGCAGGCGGCCGAGATGCCGTAGCTGCCCAGGGCCTGGTCGGCCAGGCGCTGCCACTGCCGCCCTGCATAGAGCAGGCCGGAACTGAGCTGCATCTGCAGCTGGGTACGTTCGTCGAGGGATCGGTTCATCAGAATAGATAGGATACTACTAATTCGCGTCCTATCAATACCCGTGGCACAACCGCGGCCCAATGAGCGCCTGCCAGGGCGGGCCGGGGCGCCGCCGCGCAGGACGCCCGAGGGGTCTGTCGGGTACGATGCTCGCCCCCCTTCGGGTGCTGTATGTAATGAGCAAGCAAGACAACGACGCCAACCCCGTCACCCAGGCCGAGGCCGAATCGGCGGTGCGCACCCTGCTGCGCTGGGCCGGTGAAGATCCGACCCGTGAAGGCCTGCTGGATACCCCGCGCCGCGTTGCCGAAGCCTATGGCGACTGGTTCAGCGGCTACCGCGACGACCCGCGCGCCTACATGGAGCGGACCTTCGAGGAAGTGGCCGGCTACGACGAACTGATCGTGCTGCGCGACATCGAGTACGAAAGCCACTGCGAACACCACATGGCGCCGATCATCGGCCGCGTGCACGTCGGCTACCTGCCGGCCGGCAAGGTCGTGGGCATCAGCAAGCTGGCCCGCGTGGTCGAGGCGTATGCACGCCGCTTCCAGGTCCAGGAAAAGATGACCGCGCAGATCGCCCAGTGCATCCAGGACGTGCTGCAGCCGGTCGGCGTGGGCGTGGTGGTGGAAGGTGCGCACGAGTGCATGACCACCCGCGGCATCCACAAGCGTGGCGTCAGCATGGTCACCTCGAAGATGCTGGGCAGCTTCCGCGAGGACGCGCGCACCCGCGCCGAGTTCCTGCGTTTCATCGAAGTGGGCGGCAAGCGCTGATTCCCCGCGCTGTCGCGCGCGACCGGCAGGTGCTGGGCTTCGGCCCGGCCCTGCGGGTGCGTGCGCGTCCCGTTTCCCTCCCGGCCGCCGCGATCCGCGCGGCCCGTCTTCCTGTCCCCGGTCTCGAATGAAACATCGCGAGCGCATTACCCGTTACCGCCACCTGCGCGAACAGTCGCAGTGGAAGCTGCTGGCGGCCGATCACGCGCCGGAGATCATCGGCCTGCTGCAGAGCCTGCTGATGCAGGACGAGCGCACCCTGTCCACCGCGGTGCTGCACGAACGCCTGCAGCGCGCGCTGGATGACCTCAAGGCCGATGAGCTGTCGCGCGACCTGCCGCGCACCGCACAGGCCTACATCGCGCATTGGCTGGCCCAGGGCTGGCTGGAACGCCGCCTGCCCGAAGGCGCCGACCAGGAACAGTACGAACTGTCCACCCAGGCCGCGCAGGCGATCCGCTTTGCCGACAGCCTGGAGCAGGCGCGCGCCGCCGCTACCGAGAGCCGCCTGGCGCTGGTGATCGAGCAGCTCTCGCAGCTGGCCGCGCTGACCGAATCCAATCCGGATGCCCGCCTGTCCGCGCTGCGCGACGAGCGCGACCGCATCGATGCCGAGATCGCCCGTGTCAGCGGCGGCAAGGTCTCCTCGCTGGACGGCAAGCGCGCGCTGGAGCGGACCCGCCAGATCATCGGCCTGGCCGACGAGCTGACCGAAGACTTCCGCCGCGTGCGCGACGACTTCGAACGCCTCAACCGTGAATTCCGCGAACGCATCATCGATGACGAAGGCGAGCGCGGCGACGTGCTGTCCAAGCTGTTCGAAGGCGTGGACGTGATCGGGGACAGCGACGCCGGGCGCAGCTTCGAGGCGTTCTGGCGCCTGCTCAATGATGCCGAACAGAGTGCCCAGCTCGATGCCGCGCTGGAGACCGTGCTCGCGCGTGGTTTCGCCCGCAAGCTGGACCGCAACGAGCGCACCTTCCTGCGCGGCTTCACCACCACCATGCTCGAGCGTGGTGGCCAGGTCCACGACGTGCTGCAGCACTTCGCACGCAGCCTGCGCGGCTTCGTGCAGAGCCGTGGCTACCTGGAACAGCGCCGCCTCAACCAGCTGCTCAAGCAGGCCCAGGGCGAGGCGCTGGGCCTGCGCGATCACATTCCGGCGCAGCGCTCCATCGGCCGCGACCTGCAGCTCACCACCAGCCGGCTGCGCTCGCTCTCGCAATGGAAGCTGCATGATCCGCGCCAGGCGCAGGTCGATGGCAGCGTGCAGCGCAACGACACCGCCGCGATCTCGCTGGAGAGCGTCGGCGATCTGGTGGCGGCCTCGGAAATCGACTTCCGCACCCTGCGCCGCGACCTGCATGACCTGCTCGGCGCGCAGCCGCGGCTGTCGATCGCACAGGTGCTTGAACACCGCGAGGCCCCGCAGGGCCTCGGCAGCATCATCGGTTACCTCTCCCTTGGCACCCGCCATGGCGAGGTCGCCGCCGACCAACAGGAGATCGCGCAATGGCGCGGCGGCGATGGCCACTGGCGTCGCGCCCGCATTCCGCTGATCTGGTTCACCCAGGAGAAACGCCATGAGCTGGCATGACCATTCCACCGACGCCCCGATCGACGGCGGCGCAGACGAGCACGACGACGAACCGGTCGTGGTGACGCCCGTCCTGCGGCGTAACAATGACGTGTTCTACATGGGCGACACCGGCCGGCTGCCGCTCGATGGCCGCCGCGCGCTGTGCCAGCTGCTGATCGGCCCGAGCATCGACCAGCTGCGCCACGCCAAGCTGTGGCCGGCGCTGCTCCGCAGCGAAGCGGCGATCCGCTCGGCGCTCTCGGACCTGTTCCTGGAACTGGTGCTGGACCGCGAGAGCGGGGTTGCCTTCACCCGCCAGGCCGATACCGAAGATATCGATGCGCCGGTACTGCTGCGTACCTCGCCGCTGACCTTCATCGACTCGGTGCTGCTGCTGCACCTGCGCCAGCAGTTGGCCGAAGCCGATGCGCGCGGCGTGCGCGCGGTGGTCGAGGATGCCGAACTGGCCGAAGCACTGGCCGTGTACGAGCGCCACCTGTCCACCGACCGCGCCGGCTTCAACCGCCGCGTCGCCAGTGCCGTGCAGAAGATGAAGGACAACCACATCCTCACCCGCCTCGGCGGTGACGATGCGCGTCATGAAGTCTCGCCGGCACTGAAACTGATGTTCTCCGCCGAAGATGTCGCCGCCCTGGCGCAGGTGTACCGCCGCCTGCGCGAAGCGCCGGCCGACCTCGACGCCTGAGCGCGCGCCCGCGCGCCGCTGCCCTGCCTGGATTGCTAGCCCTGCCATGACCGTCCACATTCCCGCACCCGCCCTGTTCCCCGGCGACCAGCCCGATCCGCGCGCGCAGCAGTTCCGCATGCGCCGCCTGCAGGTCCACAACTGGGGCACGTTCTCCGGCCTGACCGAAGTGCCGATCGCCGAACGCGGCTTCCTGTTCGTCGGCCGCTCCGGCTCGGGCAAGTCGACCCTGCTCGATGCGATGTCCGCGCTGCTGGTGCCGCCGGCCCTGGTCGACTTCAACGCCGCCGCGCGCGAAGCCGAACGCAGCGGCCGCGACCGCAACCTGGTCTCCTACGTGCGTGGCGCCTGGGCCGACCAGCAGGACAGCGGCACCGGCGAGATCGCCACCCAGTACCTGCGCAAGGGCGCCACCTGGACCGCGCTGGTACTGGAATACCGCAGCAACGACGGCCGCATCGTCAGCCTGGTGCGCCTGTTCTGGATCGCCGGCAACGGCGCCGCCGCGGCCGATGTGCGCAAGCACTACATGGTGGCCGAGCGCAGCTTCGACATCGCACGCGACCTCGGTGGTTTCGACCTGGACCTGCGCAAGCTCAAGCAGCGCCTGGGCGATGTGCATCACTTCGACAGCTTCGCCAGCTACGCCGAACGTTTCCGCCACGTGCTCGGGATCGAGAACGAGATGGCGCTGCGCCTGCTGCACAAGACCCAGTCGGCGAAGAACCTCGGCGATCTGAACGTGTTCCTGCGCGACTTCATGCTCGATGCACCGCGCACCTTCGATGCGGCCGAGCGGCTGGTCGATGATTTCGCCGAACTCGATGGCGCCCACCAGGCCGTGGTCACCGCGCGTCGCCAGGTCGAGACCCTGTTGCCGGCGCGTGGGCATTACGCCGACCTGCAGGCACTGCGCCGCCAGCGCGAAGACCTGGACGAGATGAAGCTGGGCATCGACGGCGTGCGCGAGCAGCGTCGCCTGGCCCTGCTCGAGGCCCGTCTGCTCGAACTGGACACCCGCGACCGCGGTCTGTCCGGGGAAGAAGGCCAGCGCCGCAGTGCGCTGGAGAACCATGAAAGCCACCTCGCCGAACTGGAGGCGCAGCGTCGCCAGCAGGGCGGCGAACGCATCGAAGAGCTGGAACGCGAGCAGGGCCGTGTCGCCCAGGAACGCGACCGCCGCCTCGCCAAGCGCAGCCAGGCCAACCATGCCAGCCGCGAACTGGGGGAAACCCTGGCCGAGAGCGCGCATGGCTTTGCCGAACAGCTCGCTCGCGCACAGGCCCGCCTGGACGACGGCCAGCGCGCCGCGGCCGAACTGGATGAGGCCATCGCCGAACGCATGGGGGGCAAGCGCGACGACGAGCGCCGCTTCGCCGAGGTGCGTTCGGAACTGGACGCGCTCAAGCGCACCCCGTCCAGCATTCCCGCGCCGATGCAGCAGCTGCGCGCGCGGCTGAGCAGCGACACCGGCATTCCCGAAGCAGCGCTGCCGTTCGTGGGCGAACTGCTGCAGGTCCGCGACGAAGACGCCGCATGGCAGGGCGCCATCGAGCGCGTGCTGCACGGCTTCGCGCAGTCGCTGCTGGTCGATGAGCGCCACCACGCCCAGGTTTCGGAGTGGATCAACCAGACCCACCTTGGTACCCGCCTGGTGTATTACCGGGTGCGCCGCAACGACGATGCGCTGCACGGCCGTGAGCCGGGCGCGCGTTCGCTGCTGCACAAGCTGGAGCTGCGCGAGCACGGCTATGCCGGCTGGCTGCGCCGCGAGCTGGGCAAGCGCTTCGACTACGAATGCGTGGATGCACGTCATCTGCGCGACACCGACCGCGGCATCACCAAGGAAGGCCAGGTCAAGCACCCGGGCGAGCGCTTCGAGAAGGACGATCGCCACAACATCAGCGATCGCCGTCGTTGGCTGCTCGGCTTCAACAACCGCGACAAGCTGGACCTGTACGAGCGCGAAGCGATCGAACTGGCCCAGCGCATCGCCGCCTGCGACAGCGACGTGGCCGGCCTGCGCGCGCAGCGCGAACAGGACGGCAAGGCCCGCCTGGCCTGCCATCAGCTGTGCACGCTGGGCTGGGACGAGATCGATGTGGCCGCACCGCTGCAGCGCCTGGACGATATCGCCCAGGCCCTGCACGACCTGCGCGAAGGCAATGCCGATCTGCGCAGGCTGGGCGAACAGATCGAGAAGACCCGGGCCGATGTGGCCCAGGCCAAGCGCACCTATGAAGACGTGCGCGTGGAGCGCGGCCAGCTCGGCCGTGAGCACGAACGCCTGGAACGCCTGCACGAGCAGTGCGCGCCGCTGGCCAAGCGCGTGGTCACGCCGCTGCAGCAGCAGGGCCTGGACGAACGCGTCAAAGCGCTCGGCGTGCTCAGCCTGGAAAACCTGGAAGCCCACTTCCGGCAGATCAGCAACACGCTCAACGAACAGCTCGGCGGTTCCCAGGCCGAACACAACCGCCTGGAGAACCTGCTGCTCGGCTGCTTCCGCCGCTACTGCCAGGCCTGGCCGGAAGACAGCGGCGACTTCACCGTCAGCCTGTCCAGTGCTGAAGACTTCCTCGCCCGCCTGCAGCGGCTGGAGAACGATGGCCTGCCGCAGCACGAAGCGCGCTTCTTCGATCTGCTGCAGAGCCAGAGCAAGAACAACCTGCTGGCCCTGCAGCGGCACACGGCCGAGGCGCGCAAGTCGATCGCCCAGCGGCTGGACGAGGTCAATGCCTCGCTGGAGCAGGTGCCGTTCAACCGCGGCACCCTGCTGACCATCGAACTCACCGACCGCCGCCTGCCCGAGGTACTGGATTTCCACCAGCGCCTGCGCGACGTGCTGTCCCAGCAGCAGACCGAGCAGCGCGAACTGGCCGAAGCGCAGTTCGCGGTGCTGCGTGAGCTGGTCGCCAAGCTCGGCTCGCAGGAAGGCGAGGACAAGCGCTGGCGCGAGCTGGTGCTGGACGTGCGCCTGCACGTGGAGTTCGTCGGCGTCGAACTCGATGCCGCCACCCGCCAGCAGGTCGAGATCTACCGCAGCGGTGCGGGCAAGTCCGGCGGCCAGCGCCAGAAGCTCGCGACCACCTGCCTGGCCGCCGCGCTGCGCTACCAGCTCGGTGGTGCCGACGGCCAGCTGCCCAGCTACGCGGCGGTGGTGCTCGATGAAGCCTTCGACAAGGCCGACAACGAGTTCACCGCGCTGGCGATGAACATCTTCGACAACTTCGGGTTCCAGATGGTCGTGGCCACCCCGCTGAAGTCGGTGATGACGCTGGAGCCTTTCATCGGGGGGGCCTGCTTCGTGGAAATCAGTGGTCGCCATGATTCCGGCGTGCTGCTGATCGAGTACGACGACGAGGGCCGGCGCCTGAAGCTGCCGGAGCGGGCCCGCGCGGGTGAGACGGCCGCGGTATCGGCACCGGCACCCGCGGCGATCGCGGCGTCTGACGTGGTCGATGCGCCGAAGGAGGTTGCCGACCAGGTGATCGCCGGATCGCCCGCCGGGCAGGCCGACGCCGAGGGGGACGCCGTGGACGCACCGGCACCGGTATCGCGCTCGAAGGTGGCAGCACCCAAGGCCGCGGCCAAGGCGCCGGCAAAGAAAGCTGCAAAAAAGACGGCCACCAAGGCCGCCACCAAGGCCGCCGCGAAGAAGTTGGCCAAGCCGAAGCGCTGAGCCATCGGCGGGTCAGCCCCAGGGCTGGCCCGTCCGGCTAACCGGCGAAGGTATCCCAGCCCATCCGGGCGATCAGCACCACCACCAGGCCGACGAACAGCTTGCGGATGAAGGGCGTGCCACCGCGCAGCGCCATCCGCGTGCCGACCACCGAGCCGATGATGTTGGCCGCGGCCATCGGCAGCGCGAACAGCCACAGGATGTTGCCGGTCGGCACGAAGAACGAGATCGCCGCCACGTTGGTGGCCACGTTCACCACCTTGGAGGCGGCCGACGCACGCAGGAAGTCCAGCCCGAAGAAGCGCACGAACAGGAAGATCAGGAAGCTGCCCGTGCCCGGCCCGAAGAAGCCGTCATAGAACCCGATCACCGCACCGATCGCCAGCGCAGTCACCAGCTCCCTGCGGCCGATCTCGCGCGGGCGGTGCAGGGCACCGAAGTCCTTCTTCCACAGCGTGTAGCCGAGCATCGCCACCAGCAGCACCAGCACCAGCGGGCGGACCGCGTCCTTGGGCAGCAGGCTGACCGCCGTGGCCCCGGCAAACGAGAACACGAAGGCCGTGCCCGCCGCGAACAGCACCGGCCGCCACGGGAAGCGCACATTGCGCGCATAGCGGAATGCCGCAGCCGCGGTACCGAACATCGAACTGAACTTGTTGGTGCCGAACAGCATCGCCGGCGTGTGCTGCGGCAACACTGTGAACAACCCGGGCAACTGCACCAGCCCACCGCCGCCCACGGCGGCATCGACGAGGCCGGCGATGAAGGAAATCGCCACCAACCACAACAGCTCAGGGGGAACCAGCTCAAGCACGGCAACACATCGCGGCAGAAGGCGCGCCAGCATACGCCCGCCCATCGCGCGACAATACCCCCATGACCATCGTCCCCTCCGATCCTTGTCCCTGTGGCCGCCCGCTGGCCTACGCCGCCTGCTGCGGCCTCTACCATGCCGGCACCCCCGCACCGGATGCCGAAGCGCTGATGCGTTCGCGCTACAGCGCCTACGTGCGCCACCTGGCCGACTACCTGCTGGCCAGCTGGCACCCGTCCACGCGTCCGGCCGAGCTGTCGCTGGATGAAGCACCCGGGCAGCGCACGCAGTGGCTGGGGCTGACGATCCACGCACATACCCGGTCGGATGCCGATCATGCGCAGGTCCGCTTCACTGCGCGCTACAAGGTCGGCGGCGGCAGCGCGGTGAAGATGCTCGAACACAGCCGCTTCGTCCGCGAAGACGGCCGCTGGTTCTATCTCGACGCAGTGCCCTGAGCGAGCGCGGCCGTGCGCACCGGCACGGTCCCCTGCTGCCCATGCGCGCGCACGCAGTTGCGGCCGGCGTCCTTGGCCGCATACAGGGCCTGGTCGGCGGCCTTGATCACCGCCTGCGGGCTGTCGGCGACCCGGCTGTCAGCCACGCCGATGCTCACCGTCACCTGCACCACCTCGCCGCTGCCCCCGCGTCCGCGCTGCAGCTGCCCTGCCGCATCATCGCGGCTGCGCGCGGCGCGGTCGCGCAGGTGCATGCGCCCGCCCTCGATCCGGGCGCGGATCTCCTCCACCGCCGCCACGCAGGCCGGGGCAGGCCGATCCAGGAACACCAGCGCGAATTCTTCGCCGCCATAGCGGAACGCGCGGCCACCGCCGCCGATGTCGGCCAGGCGCGCGGCCACCAGCCTGAGCACGTCATCGCCGGCGTCGTGGCCATGGGTATCGTTGAAGCGCTTGAAATGGTCCACGTCCACCATGGCGATGGTGTAGGTCGTGCCGACCCGCTGCAGGCACTCGTTCAAGGCCCGGCGCCCGGGGAGGCCGGTCAGTTCGTCGCGGTAGGCCATGTGGAAGGCTTCCTGCAGCATCGCCGAGGTGATCAGCAGCAGGGCCATGCAGCTGACCGAGGGCAACAGCGCGGGCGAGACGAACACCCGCGGCAACATCCACCACAGGCAGAGCAGGGCGACCAGCAGGGCGGTGTGCAGGGGACGCGGCCGGCGCCAGGCCTGCACCGCCAGCGCTGCGGTGGCCACCACGAACAGCAGCGCCGGGAACTGGGCCAGCGCGCTCCAGCCACCGGGCAACCACGCCAGGTGCCGGTCCGACAGCAGCGCCTGCATGCCGTCGGGGCCTTGTGCCGCCAGCAGCAGGAAAATCCCCAGCGCGGCTCCACTGACCACGCCGCGCAGCAGCAGGTCCTGGCGCAGCCGCCCGCGCTCGGGCCACAGCCCGTGCAAGAGGAACAGCAGCGGCAGCCACCAGGACACCGCATGGAAGATCAGCGGGGTCAGCGCCGAGATCGTGCCCTGGCGCAGGAAGGTGCCGACCACGCCGTGCAGCACGGCGAAGGCCAGCGCGATCGCCAGCATCAGGCACACGGCCCGCACGCGGGCGTAGATCAGTCCCAGGCCGACGCCCAGGCAGGCCAGCACCAGCGGCAGCAGGCGGTGCACGGGATTGCCGACCTCGGCCGCCGGCGTGGCGCCCCACAGCCCGACGGCCACCAGCACGGCAGGCAGCACGAACAGATAGTGGCTGGGCTGGCGTAGCAGGTGCGTCCGCAAGTAGGGGTCCAGTGGTGGGCCGGCGCGCCGTGGCTGCAGCGTGCAAACCGGACAACACAGGCAAGGGGTCTCCCCGATAGCGGCCCAAGCGCATTCAACTTGAGCGCTGTCACCGTACCGATGCCGTGCCATGACGTGGCACTCACCCCGGCTGGTCGATCCTGATCGGGATGAATACCGCCGTTGCTGCCGCACCACCCCTCACTGCCGCCCCGCCGTCGTCGCTGGCCGCCCGCTATGCAGGCGTGCGCGCCCGCACGGTCGCGCTGGCCGCGCCGCTCAGCGCCGAAGATGCCATGGTGCAGAGCATGCCCGACGCCAGCCCGGCGAAATGGCACCTGGCCCATACCACCTGGTTCTTCGAGCGCTTCGTGCTGGCCACCCGGCCCGGCTACGTGCCGATCAATGCGGACTGGCATTACCTGTTCAACAGCTACTACCAGAGCATCGGCCCGGCGCATGCGCGTCCCCAGCGCGGCCTGCTCTCGCGGCCGACGCTGGACGAGGTGCTGCGCTTCCGCGCCGAGATCGACCATCGCGTGATCGCCGCACTGCAGGCCGGCACGTTGAGTGGGCAGGCCCAGCAGCAGCTGCTGCTCGGCCTGCACCATGAGCAGCAGCACCAGGAACTGCTGTTGACCGACATCAAGCACGCGTTCTGGTCCAACCCGCTGCAGCCCGCCTACCGCGATGACCTCGTGGCGACGCCGGCGCGTGCGCTGCCGCTGCAGTGGCTCAGCAGTCCCGAGCAGATCGTGGAGATCGGCGCGCCGGTCTGGCCGACCCAGCCCACGTTCGCCTATGACAACGAATCGCCGGTGCACCGTGCCCTGGTCCCCGCCCATGCCCTGGCCAACCGCCCGGTCAGCAACGACGAGTACCGCCAGTTCGTGCAGGCCGGCGGCTACCGCGAGCCGCGCTGGTGGATGAGCGAGGGCTGGACGCTGTGCCAGGACCAGCACTGGCAGCATCCGCTGTACTGGGACGACGCACTGGAGCGCGAGTTCACCCTTGGAGGCTGGCGCGCGCTCGATCCGCACGCACCGGTCTGCCATCTCAGCTATTTCGAAGCCGACGCGTATGCGCGCTGGCAGGACGCCCGCCTGCCCACCGAGTTCGAGTGGGAAGCAGCGACCGCGGGCCGTCCGCTGCGGGGGCGCTTTGTCGAGGCCGATCAGCTGCACCCCGGCGGCGCGGAGGAGGACGGCGACATGGTCCAGCTGTTCGGGGATGTCTGGGAATGGACCAGCAGCGCCTATGGGCCGTATCCGGGCTTCCGCACCTTCCCGGGCAACCTGGGCGAGTACAACGGCAAGTTCATGTGCGGGCAGTGGGTGCTGCGAGGCGGCAGCTGCGTGACCCCGGCGGATCACCTGCGCGCCAGCTACCGCAATTTCTTCGCCCCGTCGGCCCGGTGGCAGTTCGCCGGCGTGCGCCTTGCACGGGACGCCGCATGAGTTCGGTCCGGGATGCGCTCGACGCACTGACCGATCTGCAGCCGGATCGCGACCAGATCACCGCCGACATCCTCCGCGGGCTCTCGGCCACGCCGCGCCAGCTGCCGTCCAAGTACTTCTACGATGCCCACGGCTCGGCGCTGTTCGAGCAGATCACCCGGCAGCCCGAGTACTACCCGACCCGCACCGAGCTGCAGCTGCTGCAGGACTGCGCGCGGGATATCGCCAAGGTGGTCGGCCCGCACCTGCATGTGGTGGAGCTGGGCAGCGGCAGCGGGCGCAAGACCGAACTGCTGCTGCATGCGCTGCGCGATCCGGTCGCCTACACCCCGATCGAAATCTCCCGCGCCGCACTGCTGGACAGCATCAGCCGGCTGGCCGCGTCGCTGCCGGACATCGAAATGCTGCCGGTGTGTGCCGACTTCACCCAGCCGGTGCAGCTGCCGTCCCCACAGCGCGAACCGGCCCGCCGTCTGGTGTTCTTCCCCGGCTCGACGCTGGGCAACTTCGCCCATGACGAGGCGGTCGCGCTGTTGAAGGCGATGCGCCAGACCATGGGTCCGGAGGGCATGGCGCTGATCGGCATCGACCTGCACAAGGATGCGGCGTTGATCGAGGCCGCGTACAACGACGCTGCCGGGGTCACCGCCGACTTCACCCTCAACCTGCTGCGTCGTCTCAATCGCGACATCGGCAGCGACTTCGACCTGGACGGCTTCCGCCATCGCGCCCGCTACAGCGTGCCGCGCCTGCGCATCGAAACCGAACTGGTCAGCCAGCGCGACCAGCGCGTGCATGTGGATGGGCAGAGCTTCGATTTCGCCGAAGGTGAAGCGATGACCGTCGAGTACAGCCACAAGTACACCGACGCGGTGTTCGCCCGGATGGCTGCGGACGCCGGTCTGCAGGTGACGGCGCACTGGAACGCCACCGATCCCGCCTTCGGCCTGCGCCTGCTGCAGCCGGCCTGACCTGCGCGGCATTGCCGCTATGATGCAGGTCCACTGGCTGCAAGGACTCCCGCCGATGCGATGGTCGCCCCTGTTGTTGGCCGGGCTGTGTCTCGGCGCACCGTCGCTCGCGATCGCCGCGCCGGATGCCTTCTCCACGTGCCTGGGCACGCTCAAGGCGCAGGCCGGCAAGCAGGGCGTCACGGGCGAGCGCTTCGACGTGCTCACCGCCGGGCTGACCCCGGATCCCAGCGTGCTGCCGCTGCTCGATGCGCAGCCGGAGTTCACCACGCCATTGTGGGATTACCTGGCCGCCCTGGTGGATACCCAGCGCGTGGCGGATGGGCGCGCCCGCCTGGCCGAGCACCGGGATCTGCTGGCGCGGGTATCGACCGAGTACGGCGTCGATCCGGCCACGATCGTGGCGGTCTGGGGGGTGGAGAGCGATTACGGGCGCGTGTTCGGCAAGCGCCCGCTGCTGCAGTCGCTGGCCACGCTGTCCTGCGAAGGCCGCCGCCAGCCCTTCTTCCGGGGCGAACTGCTGGCGCTGCTCAAGCTGATCGACGCCGGCGACCTGCGTGCCGAAGGCCTGACCGGCTCGTGGGCCGGCGCGTTCGGCCACACCCAGTTCATGCCCTCCACCTATGCACGCATCGCGGTGGACGGCGATGGCGATGGTCGTCGTGATCTGGTCGCGTCCATTCCCGATGCCCTGGCGTCTACGGCCAATTACCTCAAGAAGGCCGGCTGGCGCACCGGGCAGCCGTGGGGCGTCGAGGTGAAGATTCCGGCCGGCTTCAACGCCGGCCTGGCCGGTCGCACCCAGCGCAAGCCGCTGGCCGACTGGCGCGCGCTGGGCATCGTGCCGATCGCCGGGGGTGCCCTGGCGCCTACCGGACTCCCGGCCGACAGCAATGCGGCATTGTTGCTCCCGACCGGTGCCAAGGGCCCGGCCTGGCTGGTGTTCCGCAACTACGACGCGATCTACGCCTACAACGCCGCCGAGAGCTACGCCCTGGCCATCGCCACGCTGGCCGACCGCCTGCGCGGTGGAACAGGTATCGTCGCGGCCTGGCCGACCGACGATCCCGGCATCGGCCGGACCGAACGCCGCGAGCTGCAGACCCTGCTGCTGGCCCGCGGCCACGATATCGGTACTGCGGACGGCATGATCGGCACCGCGACCCGCCGCGCCATCCAGGCCGAACAACAGCGGCTGGGCTGGACCCCTGCGGATGGCCGTGCCGGCCAGCGCATCCTTACCGTCCTGCGCGGTGCTCCTCCTTCTTCAACGCCGACCATGCCCGCATCCACCGTGTTCACCCTGCCGCCGAACCATGCCCAGTACGTCCAGTCCCCGGCCGCGCCGCGCGCTGCCCTGCCCAAGGTGCCCGGCCTGAGCCTGGCCGATGTGCAGGGCTTCCCCGCGTGGACGGTCGAGACCCCGTTCGCCACCGCCGCGATCAGCGTGTTCGGCGGCCAGCTGCTGTCCTATGTGCCCAAGGGCGGGCAGGACGTGATGTGGCTCTCGCCCAGTGCCCAGCCGCTGCCGACGCCGATCCGCGGCGGCACCCCCGTGTGCTGGCCCTACTTCGGCCGCCAGGGGCAGGGCAATGACGTGCCCTCGCACGGTTTCGTCCGCAACGTGCCGTGGACCCTGCAGCAGGCACGCCGCGAGGCTGACGGCACGATGGTGCTGACCCTGGCCCCGCCGGTGCTGGAGAACCTGGACCTGCGCCTGCGCATGGAACTGCGGATCGGCCGCACCCTGGAACAGCGCCTGATCACCGAGAACACCGGCCGGCAGCCGGTCGCCTTCACCCAGGCCCTGCACAACTACTTCCATGTCAGCGACGCGATGCAGGTCAGCGTCGAAGGCCTGGACGGTCTGTCCTACCTGGACAAGTTCGAGAACTATGCCGCGCCGCGCCGGCAGCAGGGCGAGTGGAGCCTGCGCGACCCGCGCGATCCCGGCCGCAGCGACCGCATCTATACGCAGGCCGGCGGCCGCTACCTGCTCAAGGACCCGGGCCTGAAGCGCCGCATCGAGATCATCACCACCGGCAGCCGCTCGCTGGTCGCGTGGAACCCGGGCGAGGCGGGCGCCAGCAGGATGGCCGATGTCGGGGCCGGCTGGCGCAACTATGTATGCCTGGAAGCGGCCAACGCCGGTCCGGACGTGGTGACCCTGGCGGCGGGTGCCAGCCACACCCTGACCCAGACCTTCCGGGTGCTGCCGCTTCAGTAAGTCATGGACGGGGCAGGGCGCTCCTTGCGCGCTGCCCCGGCCGCATCAGGCAGGGCGCGGTCGCAGCGCCGCCAGGCAGATGCCGCCGGCCACCAGCCCCCAGAACGCCGAGCCGATCCCGGCCAGTGACAGGCCCGAGGCGGTGACCAGGAACGTCACCAGCGCCGCCTCGCGATCGGCCTCCTCACGCAGCGCCATCGCCAGGCTGTTGGCGATGGTGCCGAACAGCGCGATACCGGCCACGCAGGCCACCAGTTCCTTGGGGAAGGCGGCGAACACGGCCGCCACCGTCGCCCCGAACAGCCCGACCACGATATAGAAGGCGCCCGCGGCCACCGCTGCGGTGTAACGCCGCGCCGGATCCTCGTGTGCCTCGCGCCCCATGCAGATCGCCGCGGTGATGGCGGCCAGGTTCAGCCCAAAGGCGCCGAAGGGGGCAAGCAGCGTATTGACCACCCCGATCCAGCCGATCACCGGCGACACCGGCGTGTCGTAGCCGGAGGCGCGGATCACCGCCACGCCCGGGATGTTCTGCGAGGCCATGGTGACCACGAACAGGGGCAGGGCGATGCCGAACACTGCCGACCACGACAGCGTCGGCCAGGTGAACACCGGCGTCGCCAGTTCCAGCCGTACGTCCTGCATATGCAGCAGGCCCTGGCCGGCCGCGACCATCACACCTACAAGCAGGGTGGCGATCACCGCGTAACGTGGGAACAGCCTTCGCCCCACCAGCCAGGTGGTGAACATCGCCAGCGCCATCCCGAGCTGAGTGCCCATGGAGACGAATACATCCAGCCCAAAGCGCAGCAGTACACCGGCGAGCATGCCGGCGGCCAACGCCATCGGTACACGTTTCATCACCTTCGCGAAGATTCCCGAGAAGCCGGCCAGCATCCCCAGCACCGCGGCAAGGACGAACGCACCGATCGCATCGCTGTAGCCGACGGCGCTCGCACCCACCACGAGCATGGCCGCACCCGGCGTCGACCATGCGGTGACGACGGGCATCCGATAACGCAGTGACAGACCAATGCACGTCACGCCCATGCCAAGGCCCAACGCCCACATCCATGAGGCGATCTGCGCCTGATCGGCGCCCACTGCACGTGCGGCCTGGAACACGATCACCGCCGAACTGGCGAAGCCCACCAATACCGTAATGAAGCCTGCCATCACCGCGGGCAGAGAGAGATCGCGCCACAACGAACGTTTGCCGACCGCAGACATCGCATGCATTCCTGATGACAAGAGATGCATTGTTAGCAAGCCAGCGGCAGCACGCGCAACGCGCGTGCTGCCGCGCTTGTTGATGAGCAGCACGTAGGAATGACGCGTTGATGAAAAAGATCGACGAAAACGCTTGACGAATTTTCAGAAGTCTTTAGTATTCGCTCCCTCGCTGCGACGCGGTCTTCACCCCGGTGAACACCCACCCGCAGCGACGACAACAAGCTTCGAAAGAAGGTGTTGACGGAAACGAAAAGCCTGACATAATAGGCGGCTCGCAACGACGAAAGCCTCTCGGGGCAAACGACGAAGCGGCATCGGCAACAACGGTTCACTACGGTGAAGCGGCCTTGAAAAAAGGTGTTGACGAAGCAGATAAGCCGGTCTACAATGGGCGGCTCGCAACGACGGAAACGTCGGGGCACACGGAGGAAGGCGCTGAGGCCGACTCCCAAGTTCTTTGACAGTATGCGCAGGTATCTTGTGAAGGCGCCTGCAGG